>JAAWAD010000073.1 GCA_022791995.1 Lawsonibacter sp. | reverse complement strand
GACGGTTTTGCCGTTAAAATGAAGCGGACGAAAGCGGGGGGCAGGATTGTCAAATCCTGTTCCCCGTTTTCGGCGGCGAAATGGCAACGGCAAAAATCCAGACGGTCAAGGGGTAAGGGTGGAGATTTTTTGTGAAGCAAAAAATACTACTCGTCTCTATTACAATGTAATTTGGTTGGAACCCCCGGCAGCCAGCCGGGGGTTCCGTCCATCTCGCGCCAAAGCTATAATAAGGAGAGCAACTGGCTGACTACTCGTCCCTTGGGCTGAGATGTCCGACGTCAAGACTGTCAGCCATCCTCTTGTTGTGGCGTTCGGTTTAAGCAGGTTGAGCCTTGAGTTCGCGTCACCCAATAGATTGAATCGGCAGCAAGAAAAAGATGGGTTCCGGTTGCAAATTTTGTATTGGGGGAATAAACATGAACTGTGTAGGCATTGACGTTTCCAAAGGCAAGAGCATGATCGCTGTCATGCTCTTGCCTTTGGGAGAGATGGTGATCCCGCCCTTTGAGGTGGGGCACACTGATGCTGAGTTGTGCGAGTTATCCAAACAGTTGAGGGACTTGGATGGGGAGACTCGCGTAGTGATGGAAGCCACAGGGAACTACCACCTGCCGGTGGCCGGTTTCCTTTACGATTCCGGGTTCTATGTCTCCGTGGTGAATGCCATGCTGATACATGGCTATGGGAACAACAGCCTGCGGCGGGCCAAGACCGATAAGAAGGACGCGATTAAGCTGGCTAACTATGGCCTCGACCACTGGCTGGCTCTGCCCAAGTACATCCCGGAAGATAATGTGCGGCTTATGCTGAAAACCACATACCGGCAGTACCAACAATGCGCCAAAGTACAGACCATGCTCAAAAACAACCTGATTTCCTTGCTTGACACCTTTCCAGATGTAAACCGTCTGTTTGCCAGCCCTGCCAAGGCGGACGGCAGTGAGAAATGGGTGGACTTTGTAGCTGCTTTTCCGCACTGTGAATGTGTCTGCGGACTGTCCGAAAAGGCGTTTGTAGCCAAGTATCAGAAGTGGTGTAAAAAGCATAGCTATAACTTCAGCCAGAACAAGGCGCTGGACATCTATGCTTCTGCCTGTGGGCATTTCAGCGTCATGCCCAAGAGCGATACTGCCAAGCTCCTGGTGGAGCAGGCGGTGTCCCAACTTCGGGTCGTTTCCACTGCACTGGCCGCACTCAGGAACGAAATGCAGTCTCTGGCGGCATCGTTGCCGGAGTACACCGTTGTGATGGGAATGTTCGGCGCCGGCCCGGCCCTCGGCCCCCAGCTCATGGCCGAGATCGGCGATGTACGCCGCTTCCACTCCAAAAAGGCTCCGGTAGCCTTTGCAGGCATTGACGCTCCGCCGTACCAGTCCGGCCAGATGGAGATTCGCAGCCGTAGTATCTCTAAACGTGGCTCTTCTGCCCTGCGTAGGACGCTGTTCCTGGTGATAAGCGTGATCCTCCAGCGTTCACCCGCCGATGAACCGGTATATCAGTTCATGGACAGGAAACGCGCCGAGGGTAAGCCTTACCGCGTTTACATGATGGCATCCGCCAACAAGTTCCTGCGCATCTACTACTCCACCGTGAAGCACTACCCCGATAACCTCGAAACCTAACATCCAGCCTCAGATTTGCTTGCCGTAGGCCAGCGCCAAAAATTTTTCAAGGGCGGTGGCTTGGTTTTTTTACTC
This sequence comes from Lawsonibacter sp., assembly GCA_022791995.1. Taxonomy (GTDB): domain Bacteria; phylum Bacillota; class Clostridia; order Oscillospirales; family Oscillospiraceae; genus Lawsonibacter. Next base: position 76,921 of record JAAWAD010000073.1, on the reverse strand, counting down.
TTTTTACGGTCCACAAAAAATCTGCTCGTCTTCAATTTAGGGCTTGACTTTTGTTAGCAGGTCTTGACGGTGGGCCTCATGCACCGCAGAAACCAATTCCCGTAAAGTAAAGGGAACCCCCTGAGAAATGCCTTGGGTTCCACCCGCTGTTGCCATAACCTTAACCCAATCGGCTCCCTGCTTCTGCTGAAGCCGAATTCGTTTTCTGATCTCGGTCGGGCTGTCTGCCTCACCGCCCATATAGTAACAGTGCCCGCCGGTTGCCATCAGGGGCGCTCCACAGTAGAGCAAATCAGGGCCAACCTTCGATGTATTTTTGTAGAATTGACGCACCGCCAGATCGACATTTCCAGCTGCTCACATCGCGCATCGTTGTCACGCCGCTTGTCAGAGCTGCTTCTGCATTTTGATACGCCAAAATCTGGACCTCCCCAGGCATTGCCCGGGCCAGCAGGTCCTCTCCCAAAGTGCCATCTCCTGGGAGCATCAGGGGATTGGCAGTACAATTATTCCCGACAATATCCCCAAATTTGACGACGGAACTGATAAGCTGTTTTTCTATACGATAGACTCCCCTCTGACACATCGTATGGTCAAGCTGTATTCATGCCGGACCCAATCTCATACGCACACCTGCAACATATTTTGGAAATACGTCCAAAACAATGCGCCCTTTTCCTAGTTTCAGTACTGCCCCTCTTTCCTTGCCCAGGGACGATACGAACGGAGGCAGCCAGCTGACAGCCTCCGTTCTGCTCTTTCCCTGGGCGTTTCCGCCAGGAAAATGCCGTTTGATCTTCCTCAGCCATCCAGATGGGCGGCCACCTCGTCCAGGGGATTGGCAGAGAACTGCTCCACTTGGCCAGCGTCGAAGGCGGCGGCCATCGCAGGATTGATGGGCAGACGGGCCAGAATGGGAATCTCCAGCTCCGCGGCCACCTTCTCCAGGTGACTCTCTCCAAAAATGGCGTGTCTGGCCCCGCAGTCAGGGCACTGGAACCAGCTGTAGTTCTCCACCAGCCCCAGCACAGGGACCTCCATCAGCTTGGCCATATTCACCGCCTTTGCCACAATCATAGACACCAGATCCTGGGGAGAGGTGACTACAATCACGCCGTCCACTGGCAGGGACTGGAACACAGTGAGAGGCACGTCGCCAGTACCCGGAGGCATATCCACAAACATATAATCAATATCGCCCCAGATCACGTCCTGCCAGAACTGGGTAACCACCCCAGCGATGACAGGTCCCCGCCAGATCACCGGATCGGTCTCGTTGGCGGACAGCAGGTTCAAGGACATAAGCTTCACGCCGCCAGCGCTGACGAAGGGGTCAATCCCTGCGTCGGTACCTGTGGCACGCTGATGGGCATTGAAGGCGGTGGGAATAGAGGGGCCGGTGATGTCGGCGTCCAGGACCGCCACCTTTCTGCCCTTTTTGGCCATAGCCGAAGCCAGGAAGGCGGTGACAGTGCTCTTGCCCACCCCTCCCTTTCCGCTGACCACCGCAATCACCCGTGTCACGTTGGATTGGGCGTTGCCCGGGACCCGCATGTCCCGGGAGGAACAGTCAGCCTGACAGCTGGAGCAGTCGTGGGTACAGTTTTCAGACATTTTGTATGTCTCCTTTCCATCTATCCAAAGATTTGGGATTCCATCTTGTCGGGGATACGCGCCTACCGCACCAGGGTATTCTCCTGGAGGACCTCCTCCCGGGTCTCCTGGGAGGAAAAATAGTAGTCCAGAATATCGGCGGCCAGGCCGGCCACCTCAGAGCCGCTGCCCCCGTGCTCCACCACCACGGCCACAGCCACTTGTGGATCATCGTAGGGGGCGAAGCAGACAAAAACGGCGTTGGCCTCCGAGTTGGATGTGGCACTGATCTGGGCTGAGCCCGTCTTACCGCCCACCTGAAAGTCCAGGTCGGCAAACTGCTGCCAGACGCTGCCCTTCTGGGTCAGAGCCAGCATCCCCGCCTTCACCGCCTCCAGGTTTTCCGGCTTGATATCGATGGTGCTCAGTACCCGAGGCTGGTAGGTGTACAGCACCTGGGAGAAGTCGTTGGACTTGACCTCCTTCAGCAGGTGTGTGGCGTTGCGGGTGCCTCCGTTCACCAGCGTGGCAATATAGTTGGCCAACTGTATGGGGGTGAACTGGCTGCTCTCCTGGCCGATGGCCACGGAGAGAGTGCTGCCCTCGTACCACTTACCCCCCAGGGACTCGGTGTAGGCCGGGCCAGCCATAACCCCCGCTCGCTCGGTCAGCTCCAGGCCGGTCTTCTGGCCCAGGCCGAAGCGAGTGGCGTAATCCACCAGACGGTCAATGCCCACCAGACGGCCCACCTCGTAGAAGAAGTAGTTGCAGGACACCTCGATGGCCTCGCTCACGTTGATATTGCCGTGGGTCCCCCGGTACTGCCGGTAAATCCAGCACATCTGGGGCGGGCCCTCGTAAAAGGTGTACTTGCCCTCGTCCTTGATAATGGTCTTGGGACCAATTATCTCCTCTTCCAGGCCGGCAATGGCGGTGACCATCTTAAAGGTAGAGCCGGGGGCATAGGTCCCCTGGAAGGCCCGGTTCAGCAGAGGCTGTAGGGGATCGGCGCTGTTATCGGCGATATCCTCTCCATAGGTCGCCAAATTGAAGGTGGGGTAGGATGCGGCGGCCAGCACCGAGGCGTCGTTCACATCCAGCACCACGGCGGCTCCCTTCTCCGCCTCTCCGCTGGGCATGTTGGGAATGAGGGCGGCCATGGCGTTTTCCACATAGGCCTGAAGGTCGATATCCAGGGTCAAAATGATGTTGTCCCCCGGCTCCGGCTCCTTGATCCAGGTGCCGGATACAATCTTTCCATTGGTGTTCCGTTCCACTGACCGGGTGCCTGGAGTGCCCCGCAGGTAGGACTCGAAGGCCAGCTCCACCCCCTCCTTACCCACGGTGTCGTCCATCTCATAGTCTGGCACGCCGTCCCCGTCCTCATCCATCGAGGTGTAGTACTCCGCTTCCTGGGCGTTCATCTTGGCAACCCGGCCCAGAAGGTGGGCCGCGTAGGTGGTGTGATACTGCCGGAGGGTGGTGGCCTCTACCACAACGCCGGGGAGGGCCAGCTCCTTTACCCGGGAAATAAAGTCAATGCTCACCTCCTTGGCAAAGACATAGGGCTCCCAGTAGACGTCCTGGGAGCGCAGGGAGAGCTCATACAGCACCCCCGCCAGATCCCGGGCGTCATCGAAGGACATGTCCCCAATGTTCAGGGTGGGCAGAAGGCTCCCCTCCGGGACATCATCCGGGTCCACCGCTCCTTCCCCCTGGATGCCGTAATAATCATACAGAATCCCCAACAGCTCTACCGCAGTGGGAGGCGTCCGGTCCTCCGGCTCCCCCGGCTCCACTGGAGTCTCCTCCTGCGGAAGGCTTTGCCCCTTTAGAAATGCCTTAAGCTTGTCAAATAAGCTGGGCTCCTTCTTCTTCACCGGGACAACGGGCTGATCGGGCTCCGGCTCCTGGGTGGGATCGTCCTTCAGCCACCCCAGCCGCACGGCCAGACGGCCCAGGCGGGTGAGCGTCGGGACCTGGCTTCCGTCCTCCTGATCTGCCATGTAGAAGTAGGGAACATCGGTGGTGAACCGATAGGGAGAGGTTTTGGTAATGGGCAGGCTGTCCGCCCACTCCACCCCGCAGTCCCGGGCGGCGTGAATCAGCTGCAAAAGCACCTGGTTTCGGCGGCCCTCCATCACCTTGGTATCCAGCGTCACCTGATAGATCACCTTGTTGGATACCAGCACCCTGCCGTTTCGGTCCAGGATCTGTCCCCGGGCCGCCTCTACCGTCTGCTGCTCGGAGATGGTGTGCTGGGTCTGCTCGTAGAGGCTCTTTCCCTGGTTGATCTGAAGGTCATAGAGGGTGGTCCCCATCCCCGTCACCATCAGGCACAGAAGGACCACCACCGCCCAAACCCGGCGGTGAAATTGTTTGGTATCCATAGAAGCTCCTTTTGTTCCGCCCCCGGCCTCTTTTTACGCGCCTGTCCTCAGCCGGAGGCAGTCACACAAAAAGAGCGCTCTTCTTGATCTCTCACGCCAGTCTGGCTCCCCCTACTTTGTCATAGATGGCCCGGAAGAGCAGCCAGATTACCGGCGTCCACGCCAACGTGAAGAGGAGCTCGGGCACAGCTATCTGAAGAAGGGTGGCCAAAGGGGCGGCGTCGGTAATCAGACCCCGGGCAATGCGCAGCCCCTCCAAAGCGGCCAGCAGCGCTGACGCACAGATGAAGCAGCCAGGAAAGGACTGGCTCAGGGCATATTGAGACACCGCCCCCATGGCCATTCCGGCCAGAGCCAGCCCCAGCACCAGACCGCCGAAGCCTCCGGCATAGGCCAGCTCCCACAGCAGGCCCACGCCCAGGCCAAAGCCGGTGCCAGCATAGGCCCCCTCCAGCACGGCTACCGCCGCCGCCGCCAGGGGCAGCAGCATGGGTGTGCAGCCCAAAAGGGGATACCGGGGCAGAATGTAAGCGTCCAGAAGCCAGATGGGCAGCAGCCCCAGGGTGTATATCATCCACTTGTGGATCAGGTTCCGGCGGGTCATGGGGACACCACCTCCTCTCATTTACCGGCAAGGGACGGCAGGACCTCGGTCCCGCCTCTACTCCACAATATCGAAATCCTTAATCACAAAGACCTCCACCAGGGAGCCCAGGGGGGCTTTGGGGACAATCACCGCATACCGAGACTGCCCGGAGGGATCGTGGAAAACCCCCTCCACCTGCCCCACCACCAGACCGGAGGGATACACGTCTCCCCGCCCGGAGGTGAGCACCTCGTCCCCGGAGACCAACTGGGCCCCATCCGGGAGGTAGCTCATTTTCAGCTTCCCCTCCTTCATCAGGGTCAGGTCTCCCTCCAGAATGCCGGCGGCATAGGTGCGGGTGACAATGCCGCCCATGTCGATGTCGGTGTTGATGATGGTGGACACGGTAGACCAGTTCAATCCCACCTCAGACACCACGCCCACCAGCACGCCGCCCTCTGTGACCACGCAGTTGCCCTTTGCCACACCGGAGGAGGAGCCCTTGCCGATGGTCAGGGTGGACTCCCAGTTGGAGGTGGACCAGGCGTTGACCTTGGCCGATTCGAAGGTGAAATCCCGCCGCTTGGCCTGGAGGTCCAGCAGATCCCGGAGCAGCGCGTTCTCCCGGCTGGCCTCCTGGCCCTCCCGGACCTGGTTTTCCAGGTCGGCTACCTTGGAACGCAGCTCATCCAGCTCGGCGTGGAGCTCGTCATAATGGGCCACATAGCCATAGACCCCCTCCACCCAGTTCAGCCCTGCGGCAATTCCGCCCCGGATGGGGGCGGTCACAGTATTAAACACATCGGACAGAGGGTCCGCGCCCCCTCCCAGAAAGGCGGCCCCCACTCCAATCAGGATGGACAGCAGCAGGGCAGCCACCAGCAGCAAGATTCCGTTTTGCCGCAGAAAATCCTTCACTTGCTTAACTCCTTCTCAAAGGCCATCTCCAGCAGGTCGATTTCATATTGCTTCAAAATCCGGGCCAGCCGGCACACCGGCAGACCCATCACATTGTAATAGTCCCCCGAAATCCCCTCCACCAGCAAAGAGCCGTACCCCTGGATGCCGTAGGCCCCCGCCTTATCCATAGGCTCGCCGGTTGCGATGTAGCGGTAGATCTCCTGGCCGGACAGGGGGCGGAACCGCACCTGGGTGACCTCGTGCTCTGTGATCTGACAGTCGTCCTCCCAGACGGTGACGCCAGTATAGACCTGGTGGGTCCGCCCGGAGAGCCGGGTGAGCATGGAAAAGGCCTCCTTCTCGCTATGGGGCTTGCCCAAAATCTCTCCATCAATGGCAACCACGGTGTCCGCGGCAATCACCAGGGCCTCGGGCCGCAGCGCCGCTACCTCCATGCACTTCTGACGGGACAGCGCCTCCACCAGCTCCGCCGGGGGCAGAGCGGGGTCGATGACCTCCTCCCCCCGGGCCGGGAGCACCTCAAATTCTGTGATTCCCATCCGCTCCAGCAGCTCCCGCCGCCGGGGGGACTGAGAGGCCAGGACAAAATAGGTCGGTACATTGTAAATTTGCATGGGACTTCTCCTTATCGACGGGTGAATACAGGGGCGGGGGCGTACACCTGTCAGGTCTGGCTTATTTCCCAGTCAATCTTATCCTCATTGGCGCACACCCGGCGCAGCTCGTCCCGGACCTCCATCAGGGCAAAGCCCAGCCGGTTCTGTCCCCGCCAGGCGGCGGGGTTGGCAGCGTTTTCGTTGGAGGCCCCCATGCCGATGCCCCAGATCCGGTCCCGTGGGCTGGCCTCCACCAGGATTTTGTCCCCGGTGCGGAGCAAAAAGTCCTTCAGTTCCGGGTTTTGCAGGAATTTCTGAAAATTTCCGGTGAGGACGATGGTATGCTTGCACTTGTCCCATTCCTCCTGGTCAAAGTGCTTCACCTCCCGGCCCAGGGCCTTGATCTTCCCCTGGACCGTGGCCTCCATGATCTTCTCCAGGGTCTCCTTGTCCCCGAACAGCCGGGCCTTCTCCGCCATCATGAACTGCTCCATGCAGCAGTAGGGCCGGCCATCCACCTTGAACTGGGCCATCCACCACTGGCTCAGGCAGGTCTGGGTGATGTGGCCGTCCTTTTCCGGGGTGTGGCCCCAGAAGTGGACGTATTTCAGGTTCTTTCCGGCGGCCTCCGCCTCCAGCCAGGCCCGGTCATAGGCGGGCTGGCCGTTGGGCCGCCAGTGGCGGAGAAAGTAGTCATCCCTCTCGTAGTACAGATCAGGGGCCGAGTCCTCATCCCCCATGATGGATTCGTCGTCCCAGAATACAGGCATGGGAAACAGGCGGGCCCACTCGTGCCCCTCCTCCTCGGACAGGGTCGCGGACCAGGTGCCCAGACGGGAGCCGTAGTCCTCTCCGTAGCCCATCCGCCAGCCGATGGAATACTGGGGAATCTCCGGGCAGGCCAGCCACTCCGGGGCCATCCACTTCTCACGCATGATTCAGCCCTCCATCTGGGCCCAGTCGGGACCCTTCTCCAAGTCGCCGCAGACATGCACGGAATGTCCGGCGAACATCCAGCCATCGTCAAACCAGAACTCGAAGGAGCCGTCCTCGCTGATCTGGATGGACTCCAGCGTGATTCGATCCATGAACCGCTCCGGGGTGACCTCCTCGGGCTCCTCCTCCCCGTCGCCGGTGTTCTCCGCCCACTCCTGGGCCAGTCCCGCCAGCTCACCGGCGGCGTACTCCCGCACCCGCCTGTCCCAGCTTTCGGCGTCCGCCAGTAGGGTTTTGGCATTGTGGATACAGTCCGCCCGGTTCTCGTCCACATCAAAGGAGAGAGACACGGTGGTCCCCTGCCAGTCCACGTCGGCCTCGAACCAGTTCACATGCCGGTTCAGGGTGAAGGTGCCCAGCCCCTCCTCCCAGAAGGTGACCGGCTTCTTCTGCTCCTCCAGAACGGCCTTCAGCTCCGGGTGGAAGGCGGGCTGGGGGAGGTCCAGCAGCAGCAGACTTTTTCCGTCCTCTGAGACCCGGGCGCGGCACTTGATGATAAAGTCCCTGGGCACCCGGCTGCGCAGGTATTCCAGCAGTTGGTCGTCCGCCAGTGTGCTCAGAGAGAACTCCCCCTTGTGGACCTCCTCTGTGCCCTCCTCCACCCAGGCGGTCAGGCCGATGATGGCGGTCCACAGCTTCTCTCCCCTGGACCGCCCGCCGCCGAAGCCGTTGGCCCCGGTCACCGCCAGAATATCCAGCTCCTCGGGCTGGAACCGGCCGGCATATTTGCGAAACTCCTCCCGCTCCGTGTCCGGTAGCTGGGGTGCTGTCTCTTTTTCCTTCTTCTTTCCAAACAGTTCAAACATGACTGCGCCTCCTCTTTGGGAACTCTCCCATATCTTAGCGGATACCCCAACATAATGCAAGGCTATTTTGTAAATCCTTTGGAAATTCTGTTCCGCTGCCCGGAGGGTGGAATTTCCAGGTCCAGGACTCCCACAATCAGCCGGGAGCGCTTCAGGAAGAGAAACTGTACCTCTCCCCGGCACAGCGCAGCCAGCCCCGGCCCGCCCTCCAGCAGGAGAAGCCGGGCCGTCCCGTTCACCGCCTGAAGCCGCCAGCTCCGGGCAGACATTCGGGTGCTTCTGGGGATCTCCTCCACCAGCTCCACCCGGCCGGAGTAGACCTCCGCCGAGCGAAACAGCAGGTCCAGCACATACCGCCGGCGGATCACCACAATTTCCAGCAGGATCAGTCCCCAGAGGCCCCCCAGCAGGGCCGCCGCCTCGGACAGCACCCGCCCTGTCCCCTGGGCCCGAGCCAGTCCCACAACGCAGATGGGCAGCAGGAACACCGTCATCAGCAGACCCAGCATCAGCTCCGGCCCCACATAGAACCGGGTTTTCCGAAACAGCGCCCAGCGGCTCACTGTCCCGTAGAGCCGAAACGGCCCACCCCTCGAACGGTCTGGTCCAGCTCGTCCACCAACGCAACCTCCGCCTGAATTACCGGCGTAATCATCAGCTGGGCAATGCGGTCGGCGGGCTGAACCGTATATTCCGATTCCCCAGAGTTTTGAAGCCCCACCAAAATTTCGCCTCTGTAATCGCTGTCAATCACCCCAACGCAGTTAGCCGGAGCTACACCGTGCTTGATCCCCAGACCGCTGCGGGCAAAGATCAGGGCCACATACTCCGGCCCAGGCAGGGCGATGGCAATGCCTGTGGGGATAACCCGCCGCGCTCCCGCGGGGATGGTCACCGCCTCGTCCATGCAGGCGTGGAGGTCCATAGCCGCCGCCCCAGCCGAAGCATAGAAGGGAGCCGGAATCTCCGCGCCAATCTTGGGCGAGAGGGCTTTTACCTTTAAAATCACAACGCATTCCTCCTATTTCTGTTGCAGGGTGTCCTCTCTCCAGGCGGCCCGGAATGCGGACAGCGTCTGAAGCGCCCCCTCGTGGGTGACAGACCGGGGCTCAAAGTGGAGCAACCGGAAGACCAAGTCCATAATGATCCCAGCACCGAACAGGCTGACCACGGTACCAACGCCCAGCTGGCTGCCCAGCAGAGTGCCGGCAGCCAGAACAAACAGGGAGAGCAAAATGTTGGCTGTGCCGATGGAAATGCGGGACAGCCGCTTGCCCAGAGCCACCATCAGGGCATCCCGGGGGCCGCAGGACAGGGCGGCCTTCATGTAGACGAACTGGCCGAAGGACTGGACAAAAATACCAAAGATCAAAAGGGCCAGTTGGGGAACCAGCCGGGTCTGCACTGGCACGGGCCCGTACTCCAGACACAGGTCGGCCACCCAGCCCATGACAAACACATCCAGGATGGCCCCAATGCCAATGGGCTCCTTTAAAATCAGGTCCGCCGAGAGCACCACAACGGAGACCAGGATGGAGGCGGTACCGAAGGAGATCGGAAAGGTGAAGGACAGCCCCTGGTGCAGGGCGAACCAGGGACTCAGGCCGATGTCGGCCCGGATCTGGAGGTAGGAGCCGACGGCGCAGAAGCATAAGCCAAAGATGGCCAGGGCGGACCGTTTCCCCCGATCCTTAAAGAATGCAATACATGCAAGGCGGCGGTGCATGGGGATCATCCTCTCTGTTTTGATATCGGGCGCATTGGGAGAAACACTGGGCTTTGCCCTGGACCCGCAGCCCTTTCAAAAAAGCTGTCTCGAACGCTGCCGTCAGCGCGGCGCAGGGGCACTACTCCACCCCCCGGTAGCAGAGACCTCGGGTGTACTCGTTTGGCTGCCAGTCCCCTTTCCCCTGGTAGCGCGCCAGCACCTGGACGCATTCCCGGGGGCTCTCGGTGGTAAATTGCAGCCGCGCCCCCCACAGGCCCAGCCGGCTCCAGTCGGCGGCCTTGTCGGCCAGGAACAGCTTTTTACCGTTCAGAATCTCACTGCGGCAGCCCCAGGCCTTCACCACAGGGAACCGCTCTCCCTTCCGGTCGGTAAGCTGGTTGACCCCACCGCAGACGTGCCGGCCGGAGCGGTTATAGAGGATACAGTTTTCGGTAATCATCAGGGGCAGACGACCATAGACGATCAGCTCCAGAGGCAGAGCCTTGGACAGATCCCGGACCTGGGCCAGCTTCAGTTCGAAGGAGGCGGTGGCAGACAGCAGCTTCATCCGCTTCAGCTCCTTCAGAGTCTGGCTGTTGTACACCCCCAGACCGAAATCCCCCCGGATCTGGAAGCCCAGCTGAGCAGCCCGGCGGGCAATACCCAGATTGCCCGCCAGGGCCTCTTCTACTCCCAAGTCCCGGAGGGCCAGCAGGTCGGCCTCCAGGGCTCCCACCTCGCTGTCCCGGCAGATACGGGGCAGGAGGGCAACCACTGGCACCCCCACCCGGCGGCACCGCTCCACCGTGTCGGGGTGGGCGGCCCCTTCCCAGGCGGGAAGGTAGACCAGGGCAGGCTTTAAATCCAGCAGTCCCTGGCTCAGCTGGCCCGCCTCCCGGAGGGCCACTGTGAGCACCGGCTCCTTCCGGGTGTTCTCATACCGGACGCCGGGCCGGTAGGGCTCAATCCGCCGTGCGGGCAGGGCGGTACGCTGGCGGGTCAGGCCATCCAACGCCTGCCGGCGCAGGTCGTTGAGGACAGACAGGGGGAGAGAGAGCCCCTCGTCCACCTTGGTAGTGACCCGGGCGCAGACATAGGGGGTATTCCCGGTCCGGGACAGCTGGCCCTCCGCCTTCTCCCGGGTGAGGGCCACCTTTTTTGCAGCCTCCGGGACAGGACCCTGGATTCGGACCACACGTCCCTCCCGGTCCTCCGCCGCCGCCTGGACGGGCTGGCCCGCCTCCACCAGAGCGTATAGGTTCACCGGGATTTTCCGTCCCTCTCCGCTCTGATACTCCCTTCGGACCCGGGCGAAGAGCTCCCGGGGCTCCCGGCCCTCCTGGCGGACCCCGAACATCTCCGGTCCCCTCCGGTTCATGTAGTACCCGTCCGTGAAGCCCTGGCGGGAGAAGGCCTGGTCCAGTTCCTCCAGCTCCTCCCGGGTGGGCTCCCGGCCCTCCCGGAGGGCCTGGGCATAGATTCGGGTGACAATGGCCACATACTCCGGCCGCTTCATCCTGCCCTCCAGCTTCAGGCAGGCCACGCCCATTTCCTGAATTTCCCGCAGGTGTCCCGCCAGGGACAGGTCCTTCAGCGACAGGGGATAGCTATCCGCCCGGCCATTCCAGCCATATTTCAAACGGCAGGGCTGGGCGCACAGTCCCCGGTTTCCGCTGCGGCCTCCAATAACCCCGGAAAAGAAGCACTGGCCGGACCAACACATACACAGGGCTCCATGGCCGAACATTTCAATTTCAATTGGGGAATTCTGACAGATAAACGCAATCTGGTCCCGGCTCAGCTCCCGGCCCAGCACCACCCGGCTCATCCCCAGGTCGGCGCAGGCCCGCACGCCGTCCAGGGAGTGGACGGTCATCTGGGTGGAGCCGTGGAGCGGCATGTCCGGCAGAGTCTGGCGGAGCATCCGCGCCGCCCCCAGATCCTGGACAATGATGGCGTCCACCCCAATCTGGCAGGCATGGGCCGCCAGCTTGGCTGCCCCGGCCAGCTCCCGGTCCGTGAGAAGGGTGTTCAAGGTCAGATGGACCCTGCATCCCCGGAGATGGCAGTAAGAAACCGCCGCCGCGGCCTCCTCCCGGGAGAGGTTTTTCGCGCCGCGGCGGGCGTTGAAGTCTCCGTATCCAAAATAGACCGCATCCGCGCCGCACTCCACAGCGGCAGTCACTGCCTCCATGGAGCCGGCAGGGGCAAGAAGCTCCAGCATATGCTCCTCCTATTATGAGCCTTTCTTGTTTTGCAGCTTGAAGATCTCTCGCTTGGCCTCCGACAGCTCCAGCTTCAGCCGGCTGGCCTCCTCCAGGGCATCCTTCACCTGGCGGCGCAGATTCTCTGAGGTCTCCTGCTCCTTCAAATACTCGTCGGCCAGATTCATGGCCGCCAGCACCGCCGCATTGGCCCGGGACAAGCCCCCCCGCAGAATGGGCTGGAGCTGATCATCCACAAGCTCGGCACACCGGCGGACATAGGACTCGTCCTCCTCCGCCACCATAGTGTACTCCTGGTTGGCGATGTTTACCGTCACCTTTTTGTTTTTCACAAAAATGCCTCTCCTTTCTCTCCATCCGTCTTTCGTACTCACATTATAACATAGGAAACCTCATTTGAACATCCAATTCTTGCGGAATTTTTTTGGATGAGTTTCGGAAATACTCCTTGCCTACAGCAGACCCAGCTGCTTCAGAACAAAGATCCACAAAAACAGAGACAGACTGCAAAATAGAGAGGTCGTCACCACCAGTTGTCCGGTCAGCTCGTGGTCACTGCCGCAGGCCAGGGCCATAGGGTATGCGGTGGTGGCTGTGGGGGACGCAGTGCAGATCAGGATAATCCCCAACGCTCCGCCCCGAAAGCCCAGCAGAACGGCCAGCGTCAGGGCGACAGCCGGGGCCAGAACCAGCCTCAGAAGGCTACCCAGGACCACAGGCCGGAAATTCGCCTCCAGGCCGCGAAGCTGAAAGGAGGCGCCCAGGGCCAGCAGGGTGGTAACGCTGCCCGCACTGCCCATACTGTTGACCGCCTTCTCCACCGGGGCGGGCAGACGCACGTCCAGCCCCAGACACAGGAAACCCAACACGCAGGCGATGACCAGGGGGTTGGTAAGAATCCCCCGCACCGTCTTTTTCCAGTCCAGCTTTCCGCCCCGACATGTCTCCAGGGTAATCACAGCCAGAACGTTGTAAATGGGGACCAATGAACTCACGGCCACCGCTACTGCCGCCACCCACTCTGGCTCCAGCATGGACTGAGCCAGCGATACGCCGATGACCGCAATATTGGTGCGGAAGGTATTCTGAATGAAGGCGCCCCGGCGGCGGGGATCCTTCACGGTGCAGGTGAACAGCACGTAGCCAGCCCCAAACCACCCCAACGTCCACAGCATCAGAAAGGCAATTACATGGGGCTGGGCAGCTGTATCCAGGTCAGCGGAGTAAACATTGTAGAACAGCAGACAGGGCAGCAGCGCCCGAAAGCTGAGCGTACTCAAGGCATGGACATTCTCCTCACTGAGCACGCCGCAGCGCCGGACCAGCAGCCCGACGCACAAAATCAGAAACATGGGCGTTACACAGTTGAGGGAGAGAATCAAATTTTCCATTGTCAGGACCATCCTTTGCAGTGTCGCTCTGCTATTTTAGCACAGGTCCCTCCCCTTGAAAAGGGGAGGGACCGGAAAAAACCGCCCCAGAGGGACGGTTTTTTCCAAAAGCATTGGGGATCATCCGTGGTTCTGCGCCTCCACCAGGCGGACGCCGCAGTAGGCTTCCCGCAATTTGGGCTTATCAATTTTTCCAGTGGCATTGCGGATCACAGGGGCAAAAATAATCTTTCTGGGCCGCTTATACCGGGGCAGGTCCAGACAGAAGCGGTTGATCTCCTCCTCGGTACACTCCATCCCCTCCTTCACCTGGACAATGGCGGCGGCAATCTCTCCCAGACGCTTATCGGGCAAGCCGATCACGGCCACGTCGTGAACCTTGGAGAAGGCAGACAGGAAGCTCTCTATCTGGACGGGGTACAGATTCTCGCCCCCTGAGATAATCACATCCTTTTTCCGGTCCACCAGGAAGTAGAAGCCATCCTCATCCTGCTGGGCCATATCCCCGGTGTGCAGCCAGCCGTTCTCCAGCACCTCCTGGGTGGCCTTCTCGTCGTGGTAGTAGCACACCATCACTCCGGGGCCTTTGACGCACAGCTCTCCCACCTGGCCCTGCTCCACGGGCTGGTTGTGCTCGTCCACAATCTTGCACTTCCAGCCATAGCCTGGCACACCGATGGCCCCCACCTTGTGGATGTTGTCCAGCCCCAGGTGGACGCAGCCCGGGCCGGTGGACTCAGACAGACCGTAGTTGGTATCGTACTTGTGGTGGGGGAAGTACTGGAGCCAATGGCGAATCAGGGAGGGGGGCACAGGCTGCGCTCCGATGTGCATCAGCCGCCACTGGGCCAGCTGATAATCCTCTATGCTCAAGTCCCCCCGGTCCAGTGCGGCCAGGATATCCTGAGCCCAGGGCACCAGCAGCCAGACAATGGTACACCCCTCGCCGGAAGCCGCCTCCAGAATGGCTTTGGGGGAGTTTCCCTTCAGCAGAACCGCCTTACCCCCGGTATACAGGGATCCAAACCAGTGCATCTTGGCCCCTGTATGGTACAAAGGCGGAATGCACAGGAACACATCGTCGTGGGTGGTCTCGTGGTGGAGGGCCTCCATTCGTGCCGCCTGCATCAGGGCGGAGTGCTTCAGCAAAATGGCCTTGGGAAAGCCAGTGGTGCCTGAAGAGTAGTAGATCGCCGCGTCATCCTCATCCTCCACCAGGATCTTCGGGGCAGCGGAGGAGCAGTCGGCGGCGGCCATGTGGTAGTCCTCGGCAAAGGAGGGGCAGTTTTCTCCCACATAGAGCAGCAGGTGCTCCTTCCCCAGGGACTCTGCGATGGTCTCCACCCGGCCGATAAAGGCGGGGCCAAAAAAGAGCACGTCGGCATCGGCCAGCCGGACACAGTACTCAATCTCTTCTGCCGTGTACCGGAAGTTCAGAGGAACGGCTACTGCCCCGGTCTTTAAAATGCCGAAGTAGATGGGCAGCCACTCCAGGCAGTTCATCAGCAGAACGGCAACCTTCTGCCCCTTTTGAATGCCCCGGCTGAGCAGCATGTTGGCCACCCGGTTGGCCTTCTCGTCAAAGACGGACCAGGTAATCTCCCGCCGGAAGGGCACCGGAGAGGTGGGCTGAATCAGGGCGTACTCCTTCCAGGTCAACCGCTGCTCCTCCTGTACCTCTGGGTTGATTTCCACCAGGGATATCTGGTCGCCATACAGCTTGCTGTTGCGCTCCAGCAAATCGGTGATGGGCATATGTTTCCACATTCCTTTCTCATAAAAAGTGGAGGATGCTCCACTTTACCGGTGTTTACCTTTAAACCATTAAAGTACTATACCCCATTCTGCCCCGCCCTGTCAAGTGGAGGAGTGCGACTTTCCCGAAAATTCCCCTTACCCTTGCAGTTTCTCTTCTGGAGCGGTATAATAGAGGGGAAAAAGGAGGCAAGCCTATGCTGCAAACCATCCAAGGGCTGGACGGGGCCCTGCTGCTGGCCATTCAGGAGGCACACACCCCTCTGCTGGATACCATCGTTCCCATGTTCACCCGTCTGGGAGATGTGGGCTTTTTGTGGTTGCTCCTCAGTCTGCTGTTTCTGATGCGGAAATCCACCCGACGGGCAGGGGTGCTCAGCCTGTGTGCTCTGGTTCTGGGCGCTCTGTGTACCAATGTGGTCCTCAAGCACCTGTTCCAGCGGCCCCGGCCTTGGCTGGACTGGCCCATTGTTCCTCTCGTGCTTGAGGGGGACCCCAACTCCTTTCCATCAGGCCACACCTGCGCCGCCTTTGCCGCCGGGATGATCTGGGCCCGCACCCTGCCCAAGCCTGGAACGCGGGTATGGGCCGTTGTGCTGGCGGTGTGTATGGGCCTGTCCCGGCTGTATGTAGGGGTCCACTACCCCACCGACGTGCTGGCCGGAGCCATCATCGGCAGCCTGTGCGCCTGGGCAGTTTGGCGGACAAATCAAACATTGGAGAAAAGGAGCTTGTAACCATGTGGAAAAATGTCGGATACTATAATGGCGCCATCGGCCCCCTGGAGGAGATGACGGTGCCCATGCAGGACCGGGCCCTCTACTTCGGGGACGGCATCTACGAGGCCACCTGTGCGGTCAACCGGGTGCCCTTCGCCCTGGAGGACCACCTGGACCGGATGTACAAC
Source organism: Lawsonibacter sp. (assembly GCA_022791995.1). Lineage (GTDB taxonomy): Bacteria > Bacillota > Clostridia > Oscillospirales > Oscillospiraceae > Lawsonibacter. The sequence goes on along the minus strand of JAAWAD010000073.1, from coordinate 61,047 downwards.
AGCCTGCGCCTGCTGGAGATTCCCTTCCATCTGGACCGGCAGACGGTGACCGGGGAGCTACAAAAGGTGCTGGACGCAGCGGAGGACGCCCCCACCCACTTCCTCTACTGGCAGGTTTCCCGGGGGGTGTGTATGCGCAATCACCCCTTCCCTCCCGCGGAGGTGCAGCCCAGCCTGCTCATCTATGTCAAGCCCATCGCCATGAAGCCCAAGGACAAGCGGTACCGCCTGATCTCTCTAGAGGACAAGCGGTTTTACCTGTGCAACATCAAAACATTGAATTTGATCCCCAGCGTGCTGGCCAACCAGCGGGCTGTGGAGCAGGGTTGTGACGAGGCGGTGCTCCATCGGGGCTCCCGGGTCACAGAATGCGCCCACAGCAACATCTCCATCCTCCAGGACGGGGTGCTGCGCACCGCCCCCACGGACGAGCTGATCCTGCCGGGCATCACCCGCAAGCACCTGCTTGCCCTTGCCCGAGAGCACGGCATCCCGGTGGAGGAGCGGCCCTTCTCCATGACTGAGCTGATGAACGCCGACGAGGTGCTGGTCACCAGCAGCAGCGCTCTGTGCATCCCGGCGGAATCCATCGACGGCATTCCAGTGGGCGGACGGGACCCCCAGCGCCTGAACCTGCTCCAGGAGGCCTACTGGGAGAAATTCCAGCGAGAGACCCAGCCCCGCTGAGCCTTATGGAAAAGAAAATCCCGGTGCGGGGCCGCTTCGCCCCCAGCCCCAGCGGCCGAATGCACCTGGGCAACCTGTGGTCCTGTCTGCTTGCCTGGCTGGCCGCCCGGAGCTGTTCAGGAGAAATGGTCCTTCGGCTGGAGGACCTGGACCCGGACCGGTGCCGCCCCGCCTTCTGCGACCAGGTGATGCGGGACCTGGAGTGGCTGGGGCTGGACTGGGACGGGGAGCCGGTATATCAAAGCCGGCGGACCGAGGCCTATGCCCAGGCCTTCCGCGCCCTGGAGGCGCAGGGGCTGGTCTATCCCTGCTTCTGCACCCGGGCAGAGCGGCTGACCGCCTCCGCCCCCCACCGCTCCGACGGCACCGCCCTCTATGACGGCCGGTGCCGCAGTCTGACTCCGGCGGAGCGGGAAGTGCTGGCCAGAACACGCCGCCCCGCCTGGAGAATTCACGCCCCAGAGGAAACGGTCCTCTTTTCGGATCTTCTTCAGGGGGTTGTCTCGGAACAGCTGGCGCAAGACGACTTTATCCTCCGCCGGTCCGACGGCGTGTATGCCTATCAGCTGGCGGTCGTGGTGGATGACGCCGCCATGGGGGTGACCCAAGTGGTCCGGGGAAGCGACCTGCTGTCCTCCACCCCCCGGCAGCTGTGGCTCCAGCAGCAGCTGCGCCTGCCTCACCCCGAGTATGCACATGTCCCCCTTCTCCTGGCCCCCGACGGGCGGCGGCTGGCTAAGCGGGACCGGGATCTGGAGCTGGGACAGCTCCAGGAGGTGTACACCGCCCCGGAGTTGGTAGGCCGCCTGGCCCACGCAGCCGGACTCCTGCCCGAATACCGGCCTGTCTCCCCCCGGGAGCTTCTCCCCCTCTTTTCCTGGGACCGGGTTCCCAAACGGGATATGGTTCTCTCTCTGGACACCCCCTCTTCCGGCGCGGAGGCGGCACAGGGCACTCCATAGACAAAGGCGGCACGATGCAACATCGCGCCGCCTTCTCATTTGGTATCAGTAGATCAGATTCACCAGCCCTGTGGAGAATACGGGAACAAAGGTCAGCAGCAGCAGACAGCCGAACAGGAGAATGTAAAAGGGCACAGCCTCCTTCACGAAGTCCTTGGTCTTGCAGCCCGTGACGCCGCAGGTGACAAACATCAGGGTGCCCATAGGAGGCGTAAAGGCTCCTATGGCATTGGCAAAGATAAATACCATAGCGAAATGGATGGGGTCGATGCCATAAGCCGTAGCGGTGGGGGCGAAGAGGGGAACCAGGACGATCATGCTGGCGTTGCCCTCTACAAACATGCCCACAAAGATGAGGAAGATGTCCACCGCCACAAGGAAAACCCACTTGTTGTCAATCACGGAGATTAGCCACTCGGTAAACTGCTGGGGGATACGCTCCTTGGTCAGAATCCAGGAGAAGGTGGAGGCTGCCGCCACAATCAGCATGATGGAGGAGGTGGTGGTCAGGGTCTCCTTCAGGCTGGTGGCAAACTCCTTGACTCCCAGCTCCCGGTACCACAGACCCAGCACAGCGGCATAGACAATGGCCACAGAGCCGGCTTCGGTGGCGGTGAAGATCCCCAGACGCACCCCGCCGATGATGATAATGGGCAGGCACAGGGGAAGCACAGCGGGACGGAAGGACCTCCAGAACATGGAGCCGGTCATCTTCTCCTTCCGCAGAGGCATATACCCCCGCTTGTGAGAAATGCGGGACACCATGAACATCATGGTAACGCACAGCAGGATTCCCGGGCCGAAGCCCGCAATGAACAGCTTGCCGATGGAGACGTTGGCGATGCAGCCGTAGAGGATCAGGCCGATGCCCGGGGGAATCAGGGGGGTAATCATGCTGGAGGCGGCGGTGACCACCGTGGAGAAGGCCTTGCTGATACCGTGGCGCTCCATCTCGGGCACCAGCATCTTGGCCTCCATAGCGGCATCGGCCAGGGCAGAGCCGGACAGTCCTCCCATCAGGGTGGACAACAGAATGTTCACCTGGGACAGGCCGCCGAACATCCGCCCGGTGACCACAGCACAGAAATCCATAATTCGCTTAGTGACGCCGGTGTAGTTCATCAGCACTCCGGCACACACAAAGAAGGGAATGGCCAACAGAGTGACGCTCTCCGTCCCGGTAATGGCCTGCTGGCCGAAGACGGCGGGGGTAATGTTGGGGTTGAGGATGAAATAGACCACCGAGGCCCCCAGCACCGAGGCAAAAACCGGGACCTTCAGAAAGAGGAGAACCAGCAGCGCCACAACCATAGCGATAACCGGTGTATTCATGCCTTCCCCTCCTCTCCCCCGGCGCTGCGCCGGGCCAGAACGTCCTGGATGGTCATATAGGTGTAGCTGATCAGCATCAGCACGATGGAAACCGGGGCCACCCCGTAGATCCAGGCGTAAGGAATTTTCAGAATGGGTGTCTTCCGGCTGGTGCTGGCAATCACGCTGATAAAGTCAATGCTGCGGAAGAAGAAGTAGCCCATAATGCCCCACATGACCAGAAAGATGAACACCTCCACCACCTGCTGGAGCCGCTTGGGGAACATGTCCACCAGGATCTCGATGGCCACATGGCTCCGGGTGTGGAACGCTACAGAGGCCGCCAGGAAGGTGATCCACACCATACAGGCCAGCTGGAACTCCTCCTCCCAGGTGAAGGGCTTGCTGAAGCAATAGCGCATGATGACGCCGCCGAAGGTGCAGAGAATCAGGGCCACCAGAATGGCGCCGGCGGCGATGATCTCCACCTTGACCAGGGCGTTGATTATTTTTTTCATGATTCAAGTCCTCCGGTAGTCGTGGGAGGAGGAGCCCTCCGGCCCCTCCTCCCGGTTCCGTGTTTTTAAGGAGAATTACTTTCCCATCGCGGCCTGGGTGGTCTGGTACAGACCGTCGCTCCAGCCGAAGGTGCTGCCCATCTCATAGAAGGACTGGGCGGCAGCCTTCCACTCGGCGATCTGCTCCTCGGTGAGCTCTGTGATTTCCACGCCGGCGTCAATCATCTTCTGGGCATAGTCGTCGTTGGCAGCGGCCTGAAGCTCGTTGTTGTACAGGCCAGCCTCCTCACCGGTCTTCACCAGCAGCGCCTGCTGGTCAGCGGTGAGGGTGTTCAGGTAACTGGTGCCGATGCACCAGGTGGTGAAGTTCTTGATGTGGCCGGTCATCAGGATGTACTTGGTGACCTCCTGGAAACTCTGGCCGTACAGGGTGGACAGGGGGTTCTCCACACCGTCCAGGGTGCCGTTCTGAAGTGCGGTGTACACATCGCCCAGGGCCATAGGCACAGCGGTGGCGCCCAGAGCGTTGAAGCCCTCCACATAGATCTGGCTGTTGGCCAGACGGATCTTCTGTCCAGCCACATCGGCGGGGGTGACTACCTTGGTCTTGGTCATCAGCTCGCGCTCGCCGTATACCCAGTTGGAGGCTAGGATGGTCAGGCCCTTGTCCGCCAGCTCCTGGCACTTTTCGGCGTACCAGTCGCTGTCCAGAAGCGCCCACACGTCGTCCCAGGTCTCAAAGAAGAAGGGACCGTACATGATGCCCATATCAGGCACGCCGTAATCCGCATAAAATGCACCGTCAGCGATGGTGATGATGTTCTCGCCCATAACCATCTGGTCAATGAGCTCACTCTTGGAGCCCAGGGCGCTGTTGGCGAACAGCTCCAGCTTCATGGCGCCGCCGCTCTGCTCCTCCAGGAGCTCAGCCCACTTCTGCACAGCCTGGCCAATCGGCTCCTCCAGCGTATTCTCGAAGCCGATCTGGATGGTGACAGTGTCCCCGGAGGGGGCGGTCGCGGGGGTGGAGCTGGCAGCGCCGGAGGAAGTTCCGCCGTAGGTCCCGCCGCTGGAAGTGGCTCCGCCAGAGGAGGCGGGTTTCCCGCCGCAGCTGGCCAGGAGGCTCAGACACAGAGCCGCGGAGAGCAGGAGTGCAAGTTTCTTTTTCATGACAGTTTTTTCCTTTCTTTTTCAGTGTTGATTTGGTTCTCTTCGGTGCAGGGGTATCGTGAGTACAACTGGCAACGAACGCCTTGGGCTCCGCCCAAACCCGCCAGGGCTTTGCCCTGGACCCACCGCCCTTTGAAAAGGGCGGCCCGAAACTTTTTATATTTCAGAGGTCGGATCACAAAACGCAAATTCCGCCTTGGTAATCTGCACGGCGTGTTGATCCATGTCCTGAAAGGCCGCAGCGGCCTCTCGGCTGGGGTAGGTCCGGGAGAGCAGCCGTGTCAGATCCACCGCCCCTTCCCGCACCAGCTTCAGTACGGCGGCAAAATCCTCTTTGGTGGCCCCCCGGCTGCCGGTGATAGTCAGCTCCTTGCGCTGGAGCTCCAGGAAGTTGAAATCGGCGCTGTGTTTGGCCACACCGATGACCACCATACGGCCCCGGCTGGCCGCCGCCCAGACACAGTCCAGGAAGGTGGCCGGGGCCCCCACCGCCTCCACGGTGACGTCAAAACCGTCCTCTCCGGTGATCTCCTGACGGAAGCGCTCCAGGGCCTGGGGACTGTCGTTGACAAAGCCCCCGTCCAGGCCAAAGTCCTGCACGGCCGCCTCTACCTTACCGGGAGCCACATCGGTGATATATGCCTGGGCGCCGAAGCACTTGGCAGCCACTGCCGCCAAGGTACCGATGGCTCCCGCTCCCATTACCAGAACCTTCTCCCCCGGCTGAGGGCGGACCCGGCTGACTCCGTGATAGCTGATGCAGAAGGGCTCCACCAGCGCCAGGGCCTTGGGGGCAATACCCTGTCCGTCGTACAGGCGCTCCACCGGCATGGTGAAGTACTCGGAGAAGGCCCCCTCCCGCTGAACTCCCATTGTCTGGTTGTTCACACAGGCGTTGACAAACCCCCGGCGGCAGCTGTAGCACTGGCCACAGTTGAAATAGGGGTTGCCTGTCACTACCATCCCCAGACGGATGCCAAACTCGTTGGGGGGCGTCTCCACCACCTGGGCGGCGAACTCATGGCCGATGGTGCGGGGGTAGCTGACATAGGCCGACTGCCCCCGGTAGGAGGCCAAATCGCTTCCGCACACCCCGCCCACCAGCATTTTCAGCAGGGCCTCCCCCTCCTTGGGCTGGGGAATCGGGCGCTCCAGCACGGCGGCCTTTCCCGGGGCCTCAATGACTATGGCGTGCATTGTGTCCATGAAAACGCCTCACTTTACCTCGGTCATGGCCTGGGGCAAGAAGCGGAAGCCCCAGCCCTCACCCGCCCGGGGCAGGGCAAAGCCGTTGTCGATGGTCATGGGCTGGTCAATGATGGCGTCGATCCAGTCAAAGCTCTCCGCTCCGTAGGGGTTGGCCACGGTAGCCAGCAGGGGGACATCATAGTCCTTATAGTAGTGGGGCAGCACAGGGATATTGTAGGCGTTGGCCAGAGCGGCGCTGTCCCGCCAGGCCTCCACTCCGCCCAGGCGGATCAGGTCAGGCTGCCACAGATCCAGGGCCCGGCGTCCGATGAGCTCCCGCAGAGCTACAGTGCTGTACTCTCGCTCCCCCATGGCAAGGCTGATCTTCGTCTTGGCGTGGATGGTGGCATAGCCCTCGAAGTCGGTGTTCACCACCGGCTCCTCGAACCAGAAGATGCCCAGATCCTCCACCTGGCTGATGAGCTTGACGGCGCTGGGCACATCCATGCCCTGGTTGGCGTCCATCATAATCTTCACCTGGGGGCCCACGGCCTCCCGCACCAGATGGAGCCGGCGGATATCCCGCTCCATGTCCGGGCTGCCCACCTTGATCTTCACCGCGGTGAAGCCCCGCTTCTTGTAGTTGACCACCTCGTCCACCAACTCTTCGTCGCTGTAGCTGATCCAGCCGCCGCTGCCATAGACGGGGATGGGCCTGCGGTGACAGCCGAACATCCGGTAGATGGGCTGGCCGTTTGTCCGGCTCCAGGCGTCCCACATGGCCACATTCAGGGTAGCCAGGGCCCAGCGCTGAAGACCGACAATCCCGAAATACTCGCTTTCCTGCTCGTAGTCCCGCTGAACCTGGAGAGTCTCGTACACATGGTAGTCCCGTTCCAGGATGAACCGGCGCAGGTCCTTCAACGCCCCCTCGATGGCGTTGGGGCTGTAGTGGAAGCTGAGGAGGTAGCCCTGTCCGGTCACGCCGCCGGCGGTCTCCACCTCCAGGATGTAGAAGGCGATCTTGCTGATGTCATGGGTGGAGTCAGCAATGGGCTGACTGATTTTGCTGATTGCCTGATACAGGCGGATATCCTTTAGCTTGGTATCTGCTGTGTTCATGAGGGATGCGGCTCCTTTCCTTTCGGATGCTGGGTTTTCTTTGATATATCACAGGTATTATATCATCGCATCTAATATAAATCAACCAATTTTTATCCTTTGCCCACTTGCTTTTTCACCAAACTTTGTGTATGATATTTGTATAAATTGACTGGGCCCCTCGATCAGAGAGATGTTCGCTCAGAAAAACGGAAAAGAGGGTGCAGAATATGCCCGAAAAACAGATCCGCCCGATGGCAAACCAGGCTTATGACTATCTGTATCAGAAAATTATGCGCTGCGAATACCTGCCCGGGCAGGAGCTGAACGAAAAGCTGCTGGTGGAAGAGACCGGATTTGGCCGTACCCCCCTGCGGGAGGCCCTGCTGCTGCTGCAAAAGGAGGGGATGGTAGACATCTTCCCCCGCAAGGGAATGCGCATCTCCCTGATGACGGAGAAAAGCGTCAAGGACCTGTATCAGACCCGAAAGCTGATTGAGCCCACCGTCATTGAGGAGTACAAAACCCTCTACTCCAAGGGACGGCTGATTCAGTACCAGCAGAGCTTCCAGCAGTCGGCGGATGCCCCCGACCTGGACCGGTTTCTGCTGGATATCGACTTTCACGCCTACCTGATCTCCATCACAGACAACAAGATTTTAATGGAAATGTACAACCGTCTGATGCTCATCCAGGCCCGTCTGGCCATGTACGCCGCACTAAAAAATGCTGTCAACGCCCGGGAGGATGATTTGGCTCAGCACTGTGCCATTATCGATGCCCTTCTCCGGGAAAATGAACACGACATCCGGGACACGGTCATTCTGCACATCAACTACTCCATGATCCGCTCCCTGAACGCGATTCAAAACAACCCCCAGTAAGCAAAACAGCAGGAGAGCCCCGTATCCGGGGTTCTCCTGCTGTTTTCTGGAGGCAATACCGCCCGGGAAATCTCGGACGGCATTTTGCATAGATATATCACAGAAAGATATATTTTTATCAAAACATATCAATGCAAGATGAGCACCTGCGCGCCGGATGTGCCAAAAAACGGCAGAGGCGGCTGCTTGCCGCCTCTGCCCGTGAGGCTGTATTCCCACTTTTTCAGCGTATTTTTCTCATCCCATGCGCCGGCGAAGCTGGTCGGGGTTGTCCGCAAAGTTCAAAGCGGTCTCCGCTGTAATCAGCCCGGCCTTGAACCGGGACAGGATGCACTGGTCCATGGTCATCATACCCTCGCTGCTGCCGGCGGCAATGGCATTGTCGATCTGATGCGTCTTATTCTCTCGAATCATGCTGCGGATGGCGTTGTTCATCTGCATAATCTCAAAGGCGGGGACCAGATCCCCCTTAGCCCCAGGGAGCAGCTGCTGAGACACCACCGTGCGCAGCACCATACAAAGCTGCATCCGAATCTGATCCTGCTGGCCGCTGGGGAAGGTATCCACAATCCGGTCAATGGTGTTCACCGCCCCCTTGGTGTGAAGGGTTGCAATCAGCAGATGTCCCGTCTCTGCCGCTGTCATGGCGGTATGGATGGTCTCCGGGTCCCGCATCTCCCCCAGCTGGATGACATCGGGAGCCTGCCGCAGGCAGGACCGGAGGGCGGAGAGGTAATTTTCTGTGTCAATGGCAATCTCCCGTTGGCTGACGATGCTCCGCTTGTTCCGGTGCAGGTACTCGATGGGGTCCTCGAGCGTGATAATATGGCACTCACGGGTCTCATTGATCTGGTTCAGGATACAGGCCTGGGTGGTAGATTTGCCGCTGCCCGCCGTGCCAGTGACCAGCACCATGCCGTGGGACACATTGGCAAGATTCATCACCTGCTCTGGAATGCGCAGCTTCTCCCAGGAGGGGATGTCAAAGGCCACCACCCGAACCACCGCCGCCAGGGAGCCCCTCTGCCGGTAGGCGTTCACCCGGAACCGGGCCAGACCGGGCACCGAGAAGGAGAAGTCGTCATCCCCCCGGCTCAGAAAGTGCTCCATCGGCCGGTCTGCCAGGGTATAGAGCTCTCGAATCAGCACCTCGGTCTCCTTGGGAAACACCTTCTCCTCACTGATGGGGGTCATGTGCTGCTCCAGCTTTTCGCACACCTGCCCCCCCGCCACAATAAACAGGTCAGAGGCCTGATCGTCCACAGAACGTTTCAAATAGTCTATCAACTGTGCCATTGCCGCACTCTCCTTTTTCCAGCAGGATTCCCCTGGACATCTCTTTTCTCAGAACGTCAAATCAGAACAGCCCGCCGTCCCACAAATCCAGGCCGTCGTCCGCCACCCACTCCTGGGTGGAGGCCACCTTCCATTGCTGGATGATGTACTCTCGGTCCGCAATTCCCTGTAGGATCACCGACACCTGGAGCTCCTGGGTATCCGAGATGGGAACTGCGTACAGGGCATACAGCAGTCCGCTTCCAGAATATGTCACGCCCTCCGGGCGCTCACCGGCCCGCAGCCGGGCCAGAATACACTGGGCCTCGTAGTCGGCGGCGTAATAGTCGGACACCGCCCGGGCAGATGCCTCGCTGAGGCGGCTGTCTGCCTGGACCGTGGCCAGACTGAGCAGGGCGAACACCGTCAGGCACAGCACCGCAAAGACCACCAGCAGGGATACGCCCCCCGTGGTGGGGGGTGAAAAACCAGTGTTTTTCTTCGGTTCCATCAGGGCAGCACCTCCTGCCAAGCCACCGGCAGTTCAACCAGCGTATTCTTCTCGTCCCACTCGCCGCTACCCTCAATCACCCGGACAACAGCCAATCCACAGCCTGGAATATCCGAGCGCTCATAGCGGATATACAAATGATACGCTCCGCCCTCCACCACATTCCAATCCTCATCATACTGGACATGCAGCTCCTCCGCGCCTGCGGTACATCCCAGATACCGCGCAGTCTCGTCCAGGTCCCCGCTGTAGTGCTGGAGGACCTCCGCCGCCGTCTGGCTCAGGACCACGGCCCGGTCCCGGGCCTGGCTTCGGCGGGAAATGGCATCTGATTTCACAAATGCCTGGAGGCACAGGGCAGCAGCTAGGGCGAAGACGGCCAGCATCACCATCTGTTCCATCAGGGAAAGCGGCGCCTTGCTCTTCACAGAGCCACCCCCTCTCCAAGCCCCGGAATTGGGGCGGGCTCCGCCGGGGATGGCTGCGGGGTATCAACGGACTCCGGGGCGCTGCTGCGCAGGCTCAGGCACAGGGTATCCGTCTCTCCGGCGGAGGTGGTGACCTCCACCGTCAGCAGTCCGTCCTCCAGCGCCAAGGACAGGGCGGCGGCCTCCATCAGGGGCGTACCATCCTCCGGGGCCATATCCGCCCCTGCATAGGTATACAGCTCCATCAGCCAGCCGTCCTGGCAGTACAGCTTAGTCTCAAAGGCCTCATCCTCTCGCAGCACCAGGGCCTCCCCCTGGCCGAAGGGAACGACAGAAATAAAGCCCTGGCGGTCGGCTTGCCGGACGCGGGTTGCCACATACTGGACACAGGTCCGGCGGCTGTAGGCCGCCTGATCCCGCTGGGTCAGGTGCCGGTAGGCGTCCGCCCCGGTAAGCAGCACTGCCAGCACACAGACGGCAAAGATCCCAAAAAGCAACAGGGCCGCCAAACCATCGGTATGGGATTGCACACTCCGTCTCCTCATGGCTGATTCTCCAACACAGTGATGTCAGGCAGCAGATTTCCTCCATAAACCGTATACCGGACGGTATACCGCTTCTGGTCAATCTGTATGCCATAGTGCTCCTCTAAGTACTCCAGACTGGGTGGATAGACCCCCTCGGCGGCGTAACAGGCCAGACAGCCCCGGCGCAGCGTCTCCTCCAGCTGCCGCTGGTTCTCCTCCGCCCTCCCCGCATCCAGGCTGTCCAGGGCCGTGGAAAAGCCCACCAGGATCAGCACAGCCGCCAGGGGCAGCAGCAGACCCCGGAGCAGGGGCCACAGCCCGCTTTTTCGTCTTCTCATACCCTCACCCAATGGCCGCCATGATGTGCATAAGAGGCAGCATCACCGACAGCAGAACCAATCCCACCAGCAGGGAACACACCAGCACCAGGGCGGGCTCCACCCGGCTGACCACCGACTCCAGGCCAGCCTCGCTCTCCTCGGTCAAATCCTGGGCAATCTTGGCCATGGAGGTATCTCCCGCGCCGCTGCGCTGCCCCAGCTCCAGCAGGCGGCAGTGGTTAGCCGGCAGCAGGCCGCTCTCTTTCAGCGCACTACCGAGAGGCTCCCCCTCTCCCAGGCGGGTACCGCAGTCCATGCAGCGCCCCTTGGCAGCGGGCACATCCTCCATCAGATTGGCGGACAGGACAACCGCCTCCTCCAGGGGCAGGCCGCTGGCCATTCCCATAGCCATAGCCTGAGCCAGCCGGGCGGTATTCAGGCTGCGGGCAACCCCTCGGTCTCCCCACACCCGGGCAAACCAGGCAGAGACCTTATCCCGGAAGGTTTGAGAGGCCGCAAAGGCCAGGGCAAACAGGGCCAGCACAGCCAGCAGGCCCCACAGAACAGGCATCATCCGGTCCAGCTGCCGGCCCAGAGCCAGCAGGCCCCCCGCCACCCCGGACAGACGCCCGCCCAGAGAGGCATATACATCGTCAAAAATGGGCAGCACCTTCACCAGCAGCACCCCAATCACCACCAGCATCAAGCCCAGCATGACGGCGGGATACAGCAGCGCGCTGCGCACCCGCCGGGCCAGCCGTACCCGCTCCTCGTAATACCGGGACAAAGCGGACAGGGCCTCCTCTGTACGTCCGGTCTGCTCTCCCACCTCTACCAAACCGCAGACATAGGCAGGGAACCGGTCGGTGCTCCGCAGAGCGGCGGACAGCAGCTCCCCCCCGTCCACCTGGTCTGACAGATCGGTCAGCATAGCCTTATGCTCCGGGGCGCAGTCCTCCCCCAGCAGCGAGAGGGCGTCCCCCATCCCCACACCGGCGTGGAGCAAAAGGGACAGCTCTAGGGTCAGAGAGGCGATCTCTTCGCTGGAAATCGTTTTTTTCATCGGAACCTCCTATTCGCCCGAAATGAGCCCGTGGAAAATCCACCGACTCATTTTCAGGCGTTTACTTTTTCGTCCAATTTCGCTCCAATGCTCCGCCTCCTCCAAGGCGAGGCACAGACCGAAATGATCAGGCCGCTGTCAATAGAACTGTTTGGCTGTGTAGTTGCTTCCGTCCCCAATATACTTCATAATAGCTTCGCTGCTCTTTCCCGAGGAGGCAAAGGTGGGATCCATCCGCTGCCACACAGAGCCGTCGAAGAAAATAACGCCGTCCACCCAGCCCTGGTCCTCTGTCCAGACGCTGATCCAGGCGTGGTACGCAGTACCGGCATAGCCCACCACCAGCTTGCAGGGAACCCCCTGGCTGCGGAGCATTCCGGCCATCAGAGCGGCGTAATCAAAGCAGATGCCCTTCTTGGAGGCAAGCACACTGTCCAGAGCGGGCAAGTATCCGCTTTTCACCGAGGACGCCTTCTGGGTATCGTAGGTCAGGTTGTTCACCACAAAGTCATAGACCTTCTCCACCTTGGCCAGAGGGTCCGTGAGCCCCCGAGTCAACTCCTCTGCCTTCTGAAGGGTATTCGTGGCTCCGCTGTAGTCCACATACTGATTTGGACGGATAAAGGGGGCGAACTCGTTGCTCAGCGTGACAGAAATGCTCTCAGAACAGACCAGGGCGTACTTGCCGCTGGATGTCCCCTCCAGCACATTGACCTTATAAGTCCCATTGCCGTCAGACATGGGGAAGGTGGTCCACTGCCCCGCGGTGAGAAAATATACATAGGTGGTAGTGGGGCCCACAATCTGAACCCGGAGGGGCTTGTCGGTGGAGGCGGTAAACTGAACCATCACATAGCCGTCAGCCACGTTGGAGTAGTCAATGACCGCCCGGTCAGTCCGCTTCACTACGGTGCCCGACGCCACTGGAAGCAGCATTGTGTCCTGGGCCACAGGGGAGGCAGCTAGGGGGACCGCCTCGTCCTCCAGGGAAATCTCCTCCATGACCACCTGGTCCACATAGATGGTCTCCTCCGCCCCACTCTCCCCGGGCTGGGCCGGAGCACAGGCGCACAGCAGACATACCGCCAGTACCAGGGGCATCCACTTCATTTTGTGTTTCATAGGGTAGCTCCTTTCCAGGAAAGACCTTTGGTACTTAGAAGTATACCACACCCGGTCACATTTTGCAACGACTTTTGAAAAAAAAATCCCGAAAAATTTCCGACAAAACGAGATGCCTCTTTCGGCGGCGAGGCCCTCCCTCACGTTTCACGGTGGAAATACTGATACACCGCCTGGGCGGTATTCCGGGGCACCGCGGCCTGGAGCTCCTCCAGCGTAGCTGCTTTGATGGCCTTCAGGGTCTTGAAGTGCTTCAGCAGCTGGGTGCGGCGCTTCTCTCCCACCCCCGGTATGCTATCCAGGGTCGAGACCTTTACATGCCCCGCCTGGAGCTGGCGGTGGTATTCGATGGCAAACCGGTGGGTCTCCTCCTGAATCTGTCCAATGAGGGCGAACACCGCCGGGACAGCCTGAATGCCGATCTCCCGGCCGTCGGGGTGGACCAGGGCCCGGGTGCGGTGGCGGTCGTCCTTCACCATGCCATAGGCGGGGATGTCCAGCCCCAGCTCCGCCAGCACCCGGGCCGCCACCTTCACATGCTCGTGCCCCCCGTCAATGAGAAGGAGGTCCGGCTTCTCTGCAAACTTCTCGTCCCCGTCCAGATACCGGCGGAACCGCCGGATGAGCACCTGCTCCATGGAGGCATAGTCGTCGGGACCCTTCATGTCCTTCAGCTTGAAGCGGCGGTAGTCCCGCTTCAGGGGCCTGCCGTCCACATAGACCACCATAGAGGCCACGATATCGCTACTTCCCGTGTTGGAAATATCAAAGGATTCCATCCGTCCGGGCGCCCTCTCCAGGGCCAGCATACGGCCCAGGACCTCCAGCAGCTTGTTCTGCCGCTCCTCCCGGGTGGTGGCCCGAAGGACCTCCTCCTGGGCGTTCCGGTTGGCCAGCCTGATCAGATCCATCTTGGCCCCCCGCTGGGGCGTGACCAGCTCGACCCGATGGCCCGTCTGCTCCGACAGCATCCGGGTGAGAGGCACCTGGTCGGGCAGCTCCCAGGGCAGCAGGATCTGCTTGGGCAGACGTGTCCGGTCCACATAGTACTCCCGCACCAGGGAGGACAGAACCGCCCCCTGGTCCTCCTCCATCGGGGTGTCCAGCAGGTCAAAATCCTTGGCCGCCAGCTCCCCCTCCACATAGTGGAGGACCACAAAGCAGCTCTTGGCTGTCCCCCGGAAAAAACCGGTGACATCGGTGTCCGCCAATGACCCGGCGATCACCTTCTGCCGCTTGCCCAACAGCTCAATGGCCCGGAGCCGGTCCCGAAGCTGGGCCGCCCCCTCAAACCGCAGCTCCTCCGCCGCCCGCTCCATCTCGGCGGTGAGCTCTGCCTGCACCTCCCGAAAGCGGCCCTCCAGCAGGCTGACCGCCTGAGCAACTGCCTGGGCATGGTCCTCTGCCATGGCGTCACTGCGGCAGTAGCCGTCGCATTTGCCCATGTGAAAGTTGAGGCAGGGCCGCTCCTTTCCAATATCCCGCGGGAACTTTTTGTTGCAGGCGGGCAGACGCAGGGCCGAGCGCAGCGCGTCAATGATCCCCTGGGTCTCTCGCCGACCGGCATAGGGCCCGAAGTACCGGGCTCCGTCCTCTGCCGGCTTCGCCGCCAGAGAAAACCGGGGGTAGGCCTCCTTGGACAGACGGATGTAGGGGTATCCCTTGCTGTCCTTTAAAAGGATGTTGTACCGGGGCTGGTGCCGCTTGATAAGGGCACACTCCAGCACCAGCGCCTCGAACTCGCTGTCGGCAATGATGACATCGAAGTGGTCGATCTGACTTATCATAGCCCGCGTCTTCTCCGTGTGGCCGGCAGAGTCCTGAAAGTACTGGGACACCCGGTTTTTCAGTGCCTTGGCCTTTCCCACATAGATAACGGTGCTCCCGGCGTCCTGCATGATGTATACGCCGGGCTTCAGGGGCAGGCTGTGGGCCTTTTCCTTCAATTCATCAAAGGTCATGGGCATCCTCCTGCTGTGAAAATATCAAAAAAGGCGCCGGTGTACGGCGCCTTTTCTTCGGATTGGATTACTCGGAAAAATCAGAGGAGATCATCTTGTACAGCGCCTCTACCGCATCCTTCTCATCGGGGCCGTCGGCAATCAGCTTGATGGGAGTGCCCTTTACAATGCCAAGGGACAGGACGCCCAGCAGGCTTTTTGCATTGACCTTGCGCTCCTCCTTTTCGACCCAGATGGAGCTCTTGAACTCGTTGGCCTTCTGGATGAAAAAGGTTGCGGGTCTGGCGTGCAGACCGACCTGGTTATTTACAACTGCTTCCTGACTATACATTTCGCGTACCTCCGCCTCAACGTATTGTGCTTTAAGCATACCAGATTTATCGGTCTCACGTCAATGTTATTTTCCACAAATATTACAGGATTTTTCAACAAAAATTACGGCCATCCCAAGGTCCTTTGTTCTCATTTTTCCAAAAACCGTCGTTTCTTGCCCGGAAACAGCCTGTCCGTATGGGAAAACAGGCGCGGTCAGCGCCGCAGCGAGCCTGGTATCATTTCAGCTCCGCCACTGTGACGCCATCCTCCCCCTCGCCATAGCGGCCGGGACGGAAGGCTTTTACATAGCGGCTGCGCTTCAAGTAGGTCCGCACGGCGCTGCGCACCGCGCCGGTGCCTTTGCCGTGGATGATGGTCACAGTCTCCAGCTTGCCCATCATGGCGGTGTCCAGAAAGTGCTCCAGCACTGCAATGGCCTCGTCGGTCATCATCCCCCGCAGGTCCAGCTGGGAGGGGACGGCGGCGGTGCGGATGGTGCGCTCCGCCCGGGCAATGATCCGGCGGGTCTCCTTCTGGCTCTGGGTCTCCCCCTCCACCACCCGGACCTCCTCCTGCTTGGCGGAAATCTTCAGAATTCCAGCCTGGAGCTGAAGGGAGCCGTCCTTGTTCACCGAGAGAACGGTAGCCTTGGTGCCCATAGACACCAGCTCTACCGTGTCCCCCACCTGGGCGGGGCGGGTGGGCGGCGGGGCCTCTACCTCCTGAACGGGGCCTCCAATGGCCCGCTCGGCCTCGTTCAGCAGATGGCGTGCCTGTGCCCGGCTGTCGTTCACCTGCTGCCAATCCAGCTTATCCTGCCGCTTTTTCATCTCCTTCAGCTCGGACAGGGCCAGGTCGCTGGCCGCCCGGGCCTCGTCGATGATCGCCCGGGCCTCGGCCTGGGCCTTTTCTACCATCTTCGCCCGCTCCTCCTCCAGTCTCTGGCGGTACTCCCGGGCCTTCCGGGCGGACTGCTCCATTTCCAGCTTCAGCTGACGGGCCTCGTCCCGCTCCCGCTCCATCTCCTGGCGCTGCTGGTCCAGACGGGTCAGCACATCCTCAAACCGGACGTTCTCCGCGTCCAGACGGGCGGCGGCCTTCTCGATGATATACTCAGGCAGCCCCAGCCGCCGGGAGATGGCAAAGGCGTTGGACTTTCCCGGAATGCCCAATACCAGCCGGTAGGTAGGCGCCAGGGTGTCCACATTGAACTCGCAGGAGGCGTTCTCCACCCCCTGGGTGGACATGGCGTATACCTTTAACTCCGCATAGTGGGTTGTAGCGGCCACCTGAGCCCCCAGGCCCCGGGCGGATTCAATGATGGAAGCGGCCAGAGCGGCCCCCTCCACCGGGTCGGTGCCCGCCCCCAGCTCGTCAAAGAGGATCAGGGCTTCGCTGTCTGCCTCCTGCAAAATCCCCACAATGTTGGTCATGTGGGAGGAGAAGGTGGACAGGGACTGGGCGATGGACTGCTCATCCCCGATATCGGCCAGCACCCGCCGGAATACCCGGACAGCAGAGTCGTCCTTGGCGGGGATATGGAGGCCGCACTGGGCCATCAGAGTAACCAGACCCAGGGTTTTCAGGGTCACCGTCTTGCCACCGGTGTTGGGGCCGGTGATGACCAGGGTGTCAAACCGCTCCCCCAGCTCCAGGTCGTTGGCCACCGCCTTTCGCTTGTCCAGCAGGGGGTGCCGTACCCCCCGGAGCTGAACCCCTTTCCGGGACAATCTGGGCTCGGTACACTCCAGCTTCAGGGAAAGCTGAGCCCGGGCAAAAATGGCGTCCAGCCAGATGAGAAGCTGGTAGTTCTCCGCAATGTCCTCCTTGTGCGCAGCGCACTGGGCAGACAGCTCGGCCAGGATACGCTCAATTTCCCGTCTCTCCTGGGCGGCCAGCTCCCGCAGCTCGTTGTTTGCCTTCACCACTCCCTCGGGCTCGATGAAGAAGGTGGCCCCGGAGGAAGACACATCGTGGACCAGACCGGGGATGGCATTCTTGTGCTCTGACTTGACCGGCACCACATACCGGTCTCCCCGCTGGGTGATGATGGCCTCCTGAAGGTACTTGGACTGGTTGGAGGAGATCAGCCGCTGCAAAATGTCCCGCACCTTGGACTCCGCGGCCCGGATGTGCCGGCGAATCGAGGCCAGCTCCGGGCTGGCGGAATCGGCGATCTCCTCCTCCCCCAGAATGGCCCCGGTGATGGACTCCTCCAGAAACTTGTTGGGCGTCAAGGCCTGGAACAGGTGGGAGATGGGCGTCTTCTCCTCCCCCGCTCCATAGTCCCCGGCGCTTCGGGCCGCCCGCAAAACGGACGCGATGTCCAGCAGCTCCCGGGTGGACAGCACGCCCCCCAGATCCGCCCGCTGAAGGCTGGGCCCTACCGGGCGTATGCCGCCAAAGCCGGGGCTGCCGCGAAGGACCAGCATCTTCACTGCCGCTGTGGTCTCCTTCTGGGCCCGCTCCACGTCGTCCAGGTCAGTCATGGGGCGCAGCGTCAGGCAGCGCTCCTTGCCCTCCTCTGTCACAGCGCAAGCGGACAGCAACTCCAGTACCCGGGGCAGCTCCAGGGTTTGAATGGATTTTTCAAATAAATCGCTCATTGGGTTCTCCTTTATCAAAATCGTTCCAAATCAACGGTTTTCATCTTTCATATCTTAAATACATTAAATACTTGGCAGGGGCTCTCCATCCCTCAGCTTTCCCAGAGGCCGGTAGACGGTGAAGTACATGGTGGTAAAGCAGGCCACACCACCCACCAGCTGAGACACCGCCTCCGCCACAAAGACCCCGTTGGTCCCCATCCAGACAGGGAGCAGCACCGTCAGCGGGACATTGATCACCGCCTTCCGCAGCAGGGCAAAGAACACCGCCTGTTTGGACCGCCCCAAACCCACAAAGACGCCCTGTCCGGCAATCTGAAAGGACCAGGGGATGAACAGACCGAAGTAGATGCGCATGGCGGGGATGCCTGCCGCAATGACCTCTGGCTCCCGGTTGAAGATCCAGATCAGCGTCCCAGGAAGGGCCATCACCGCCGCCCAGAACAGGGTGGTGTAGACCACTGTCACGGTTACACTGAACCGGATCGACTCCCGCACCCGGCTGTACAGCCCCGCCCCATAATTGTAGCCCGCCACCGGCTGAGAGCCGTTGGTCAAGCCGTGGACGGGCATGGAGAAGACCTCCCGCAGGGAATTGAGGATGGTCATGATGCCCACATACAGGTCTCCGCCGTAGGTCTGAAGCGTGGCGTTGCACACTACCTGCACCAGACTGTTGGTCATATTCATGCAGAACCCGGACAGTCCCAGAGAGACAATCTTCCAGGTCCGCCGCCCGTTCAGCCGCAGGCAGGACAGCCGCAGCCGCAGGATGGCCTGGTTCCCTATCAAAAACCAGAGGACCCAGACCGCGGACAGCCCCTGGGATATCACCGTCGCCAGAGCGGCCCCCTTCACCCCCATACGCAGTCCAAAGATGAACACCGGATCCAGAAGAATATTCGCCGCCGCCCCCAGCACCACGGTCATCATGCCAATATGGCCAAAGCCCTGAGAGTTGATAAAGGGATTCATCCCCAGGCTGACCATAACAAAGAGGGTCCCGCACAGGTAGATGGTCATATAGTCATTGGCATAGGGGAAGGTAGCATCGCTGGCCCCGAAGAGATACAAAATCGGCTCCTTCAGTGCCAGGAAAAAAGCGGTGGCCCCCGTTCCCAGCAGAAGCAGCAGAACAAAGGCGTTGCCCATCACCCGCTCGGCCTCCTCGTTGTCCCCCCGGCCCCGGCAGATGGAGCACAGGGGACCGCCCCCCATGCCGCACAAGTTGGCAAGTCCCATGAGGATGGACACCACCGGCAGGGTGACCCCCAGGCCCGTGAGGGCCAGATGCCCCGTTCCTGGCAGCTGGCCCAGATAGATGCGGTCCACCACGCTGTACAGCACATTCACCAGCTGGGCCGCCGTCATGGGCAGAGCCAGCGACAAAATGTTGCGGGGGATGCTCCCCTGGGAAAAATCATTCTTCGTCCGGGTCACAGAACTCCCCCTCCCTCTTTTTATCATTTGCAAACAGTGTAGCACAAATCCAGCCGGAGGAAAAGCCCTTCCGACATATCTTGAAGCTCTGCACAAGCCCGGCGCCACAATATACTACGGCCTCGGCCCCCTCCATTATAGCAATTTCTGTATTTTTTGCAAGTGACAGCTTGATTTGCAGGACCGCCGGCGGTATAATAGGAGCGTTGGCGGTCTATGCTTTGCTGAGAACCGCCCTCTACTCTATCATAGGAAGCGGGGAAGCCGAAATGCTGGCAAAACGCATTATCCCCTGTCTGGACGTGCGGGACGGCCGGGTGGTCAAGGGGGTCAACTTTGTCAATATCCGGGACGCAGGGGACCCGGTGGAGCTGGCCGCTTTTTACAGCCGACAGGGGGCGGACGAGATCGTCTTTCTGGACATCACCGCCACCAGCGACGCCCGGGACACTGTGGCCGGCGTGGTGGAGCGCACCGCCGCCCAGGTCTTCGTCCCTCTGACAGTGGGAGGTGGCATTCGCACTCTGGAGGATTTCCAGCGGCTGCTCCGGGCGGGAGCCGATAAGATCTCTGTCAACTCCGCCGCGGTCAAGGATCCCACCCTGATCTCCCGGGCCGCTGCGCAGTTTGGAGCGCAGTGCGTGGTGCTGGCCATCGACGCCCGGAAGCGGCCCAACGGCTCCTTCGAGGTCGTCACCGCCGGGGGCCGGAACCCCACCGGTCTGGACGCGGTGGAGTGGGCCCGGCAGGGCGAGGCTCTGGGCGCGGGGGAGATTCTTCTCACCTCCATGGACGCCGACGGCACCAAGGCGGGCTTCGACCTGGCCATGACCCGGGCCGTCACCCAGGCGGTCTCCATTCCGGTCATCGCCTCCGGGGGCTGCGGCAGCCTGGAACACTTCGCCCAGGTCTTTCAGGAGACCGGCTGTGACGCCGCTCTTGCAGCCTCTCTGTTCCACTTCGGCGAGCTTACGGTCCCCCAGGTGAAGGACTATCTGCGCAGCCGGGGCATCCCAGTGAGGGGGGAACGCCATGCTTGACCTGTCCCTTCTGTTTCAAAAGGCGGAGCTGATCCCTGTCATTATCCAGCACGCTCGGACCAAACAGGTTCTTATGCTGGGCTTTACCAACCGGGAGGCGGTGGAGCTGACCCTGCAAACCAGAACCGCCTGGTTCTGGAGCCGCAGCCGTCAGGAGCTGTGGAACAAGGGGGCTACCTCAGGAAATTTCCTCCACATTCAGCGGATTTTTACCGACTGTGACACCGATACCCTGCTCTATCTCTGCCTGCCCGACGGCCCCACCTGCCACACCGGAGCGGACAGTTGCTTTTTCAATGAGATTGTGCTAGAATAAAATCATAATCAAGGATTGGAGCGATTCTCATGCACAACGTCTGGCAGCGGCTGTATCAGGTGGTACAGAACCGCCGCGAAACTCCCCAGGAGGGGTCTTACACCTGTTACCTTTTCGACAAGGGCCTGGACAAAATTCTGAAGAAGGTGGGAGAGGAGTGTACCGAAACGGTCATTGCCGCCAAAAACGGCGTGCAGGCCGACACAGTGGGAGAAATTTCCGATCTGCTCTACCATCTGACGGTGCTGATGGTTCAGCAGAACATCCCTCTGGAGGCGGTGACGGAGGAGCTGGACCGCCGCAGCGCAAAAATCGGCAACCTGAAGCAGTTTCACACCAGCGATCACGCCACATAACAGCGGCGCAACATGTCCCTAAAAACCTTGAAAGGAGCGTTTTTTATGAGCTTTAACCCCTATGAATTTGATAACAGTATGCAGCGACAGGTGGACTCCATTGGTCAGTACACAGCCAAAACCTTCCTCTGGATGGTTTTGGGACTGATGATTACCTTTACTGTAGCGGTGGGCAGCTGGTTCACCGGAGCTGTCTATCTGGCCGCCCAGCTCCACTGGGTCATCCTGATTGCCACTCTGGTGATGTCCTTCACCATGGCCCGGCGCATTGAGAAAATGCGGGTGGGCAGTGCGGTTGCTCTGTTTGTGGGCTTCTCCTTCCTGTTCGGCTTGACCTGCTCGGTCTATCTGGCGGTCTATGGCCTGGGCCTTGCGGTATTCTGCTTCCTGGCCACTGCTGTCTACTTCGCCGCTCTGGCCGCCTATGGCTATCTGACCCACCGGGACCTGTCCAGCCTGCGCACCATTTTGTTCTCCGGCCTGATTTTCCTCATTGTTTTTGGCCTGCTCACCTGGATCATCCCCTGGTTCCAGGTTTTTGACCAGATTGTATGTCTGGTTGGCATCGCCATCTTCCTGGCCTACACCGCCTACGACACCCAGAAGATCAAGGCCTACTACAGCTACTATGCCGGTTATCCTGACATGCTGGCCAAGGCGTCCATCTTCTCCGCCCTCCAGCTGTACCTGGACTTCCTGAACATGTTCCTCTACCTGCTCCGCTTCCTGGGCAACCGGAGGAACTAACCACATTAAAGAGCCGCCCGGACTCCACAAAAGTCCGGGCGGTTCTTTAATGGCCTCGCTTCTTTTCGCGCTTTTTCTCCTGGCGGAGGCGAAACTTCTGTTCCTCCGCTTCCCGCTTCTCGTCCCGGCGGCGGGTCTGACGGGCCAGACCGTCTGCCTCCCGCTGGCGGCTCAGCGCCGCCTGGGATTGGGTGCTTGTCCTGGACAGAGCCCGGGGGGCTTCCCGCTGGCGGCGCTTGGGGCTGACCGAATCCGGTTTGGGGCTCTCCCCCGCCGCCGGGGCGGTGAAGGGGAGCTGGCACCACTCCCGCTCCAGCCACTGGTACACCTGGGGATCGGTGGGCTCCGGGCCGAAGACCACCCGGGCCGCCTGATAGCCCTCCTCCCCCCAGCGCTCCGCCAGCCCCACCCAAAAGGGGGACTGAAAGGTCACGGTGAAGCTGCTTCTGCCATGTTCCATATGCAATTTCCTCCCATGCGTGTGTCAGGGAAGGGACGACCCGGGAGGGAGGGCTACTGACGGGAGCGCGCAAACCCGCGGGCGGACTACCAACCGCCCTGTGTTTTTATCCCTGCCACCCCATTATAGCAGAGAGGGGAAGCGGACACAAGGCGGCGGGCAGTATTTTATGCAGAAGTCTGGTCTATTCTGGGAAAAACCGGTTGCATCCTAACGGAAAGGCTGATATAATGGGGGCGCCCCCCATTCCGCAGGCTTTTCTTCTCCCAGAGGGGAAGATACGGATAGGACGCCAACAATTTTTCCCAGAAAATGTTAGGAGGAAGCAAACCATGGAAGAGATCAAAATTACCCGGGCCACAGCGTTGAAGGAGAAGCCCGACCCCTCCAAGCTGGTGTTTGGCAAGGCCATGACCGACCACATGTTCATCGTGGACTATGACGAGGACCAGGGCTGGCACGACCCCCGAATCATCCCCTACGGCCCCCTGGCTATCGACCCTGCCGCCAAGGTGCTCCACTACGCCGAGGAGATTTTCGAGGGCCTGAAGGCCTACCGCACCGAGAGCGGTTCCATTCAGCTGTTCCGGCCTGACTGCAATATTGAGCGGATGAACCAGTCCGCCCAGCGTCTGTGCCTGCCCCAGATCCCCCAGGAGCTGGCCCTGGCCGGTATCACCGAGCTGGTGAAGCTGGAGCAGGACTGGGTCCCCAGCGCCAAGGACACTTCCCTGTATATCCGCCCCTTCATGATCGGCCTAGATGCCGCGCTGGGCGTCCACGCCTCCCACCATGTCCAGTATATTGTGGTGGTGTGCCCGGTGGGGGCTTACTATCCCGAGGGCCTGGATCCGGTGAAAATCTATGTGGAGGACCAGGATGTCCGGGCTGTGAAGGGCGGCACTGGCATGGCCAAAACCGGCGGCAATTATGCCGCCTCTCTCCGGGCCAGCGACCTGGCTGAGAAGAGCGGCTACAGCCAGGTGCTGTGGCTGGATGGCGTCCACCGCAAGTATATTGAAGAAGTGGGCTCTATGAACGTCATGTTCAAAATCGCTGGAAAAATCCTCACCCCCGATCTGAATGGCTCTGTGCTGGACGGCATCACCCGCCGCTCCTGCATCCAGCTGCTCAAGGACTGGGGCTACGCCGTGGAGGAGCGGCGCATCTCCGCCGAGGAGCTCTTCCAGGCCGCCGAGGATGGCACCCTGGAGGAGGCCTGGGGCACCGGAACCGCCGCCGTGGTCTCTCCCATCGGAGAGCTGGCGATGGGCAGCAAAAAGGTCATTGTCAGCGGCAACCAGATTGGTGAGATTACCCAAAAGCTCTACGATGAGCTCACCGGAATTCAGTGGGGCCGCATCGCGGACCCCCACGGCTGGATCGTGCCAATCTGCTAAATCAATACAGAAAAGGGGACGGGCTTCTGCCCGTCCCCTCCTTTTCGTTCTACAAAAAGGAGCAGCCAGCGTTCCAGCTGACTGCTCTAGAGTGCAGAACAGAAGCCTCAGTACCCGAAAGCCAGTGCGCCGCCGTCCACGGCGAAGTCCTGGCCGGTGATATAGGCAGCACCATCGCCACACAGGAATTTCGCCATGGCCCCCAAATCCCGGGTATCCCCATAGGCGTGGAAGGGCATCCGGCCCAGGATCTTGGTCTCCCGCTGGGCGTCCACCACCTGCTCGTTCATCTTGCTGCGGAACCAGCCGGGGGCAATGCTGTTGACACACAGGTTATCGCTGGCCCACTCCACCGCAAGGGCGCGGGTCATGGCCAGCACTGCGCCCTTACTGGCACAGTAGGGCACCACCTCCGAGAAGCCCAGGTGGGCGCTCATGCTGGTGATGTTGACAATGCGGCCCCGGCCCGGGCTCTTTTTCAGGTAGGGGTAGCAGACGACGCTCATCTCGAAGAGGCTGCGCACGTTGACCTGCATGATCTGGTCAAACTTTTCCATCGGAAAATCCTCTGCCCGGCACTTGTGGCTGACGCCCGCGTTGTTCACCAGGAAATCCAGCACGCCGCCGTGCTTTCCGGCCAGCTGCGCCACTTGCTTCTCCATGCCGCTCCGGTCTCCGATGTCCCCCGCCAGATGGACCACGCCGGGGGCGCTCTCTCCCACACCCTCCTTAGGCCGCCCGGTGCGGCTGATAACGTACACCACCGCGCCGGCCTGGGCCAGCACGTTGGCAATCTGGAAACCGATGCCGCTGCTTCCGCCGGTTACAATTCCGGCCTTTCCAGTCAACTCTGCCATTCTATTTCCGCTCCTTTATCGCTGCACCTGAAATCCGAAGAACTGATTCACATTGTCAAAACAGACATTCTCAATCAGCTTTTTCAGCTCTGCCTCGCCGGAGAAGTACTCGCCACGCTCCACCAGACTGCCCAGGTAGCTGCACAGCACACGGCGGTACAGCTCGTGGCGGGGGTAGGAGAGGAAGCTGCGGCTGTCAGTGAGCATTCCCACGGACAGGCTGACGGGGTACAGATTGGCGCAGGCCTCAAACTGGCGCTGGATGCCGAAGGCCTGGTCGTTGAACCACCAGGGAGCCCCCAGCTGCACCTTAGCCCGGGTTCCGCTGTCGCAGAAGCCGGCGGCCAGCACAGCCCACGCCTCTATCTTGGTGCCATCCAGGGGATAGAGAATGGTCTTGGGCAGCTCCCCGACGGCCGTCAGCCGGTCCAGCAGCGTGCCCACGCTCTTCACCGCGGTGGCGTCGTCGGTGCAGTCGAAGCCGGTGGACTGGCCAATCGCCTGCACCCGGCTGGTGTTGGCATCCAGATAGGTGCCGATATGCAGCTGCATCACATAGTTATTCCTGTTGTAAATCCGCCCCATCTCAAAAAGGAACGCGCTCTGATACTGGTCAATCTCCTGCCGGGTGAGGGCCTCGCCCCGGCGGGCCTTGGCAAAAATGGCCTCCACCTGCTCCTGGGTGTAGTCCGCCCAGGCGAAATAGGGGATTCCGTCGTCGCTGACCGTGGTCCCGGTGACCTGCTGGAAATATTGCAGCCGCTTCTCCAGGGCGGTTAGGAGGTCGGAGAAGCTGTGGATGGGTTGCTCCGCCGCCCTGGCCAGCTTGCCCAGGTAGGCGTCAAAGTCCGAATTGGCGCAGAACATGGCCTTATCCGGGCGGAAGGCGGTGATGACCCGGGTGGACAGGTTCTCCTTTTGCAGGGCCTTATGGCAGGCCAGGTCGTCGGTGGGGTCCTCGGTGGTGGAGACCAGGCGCACATCGCTGTGCTCCATGCACCACCGGCGGGTCATGTGCTTCTCGGCAATGAGAGCACAGGTCCGATCATAGATGGCCTGGGCGTTCTCCGCGGTGAGGGGCTCGTCGATATCAAAATACCGCTTGAGCTCCAGGGCGCACCAGATGTAGATGGGGTTGCCCGCCAGCTGGGGCAGAATTTCGGCAAAGCGCATGTATTTTTCATAGTAGCTGGCGTCGCCGGTGATATACTTCTCTTCAATGCCGAAGGCCCGCATACAGCGCCACTTATAGTGGTCGCCCCGGAGCCACATCTCTCCCAGGTCCTCAAACTCCTTGTTCTCCAGAATCTCGCTGGGCTGGAGGTGGCAGTGGTAGTCGATAATCGGCAGGTGCTCGGCGTACTTGTGGTAGAGCATCCGGCCGGTTTCATTGGTCAAAAACAGCTCCTCACTGAATGTATTCTTCATGGTGATCCCCTTTCACAAAATGGGTCCTCTCTGGGAGAGCCCGCAATCCGATCAGAAGCCGATCAGCGCACCCCCGTCCACCGGGATACAGGTGCCGCTGATGTACCGGGCGGCGTCGCTGCACACGAAGGCTGCGCACATGCCCACATCCATGGGATCTCCCACCGCCTTGGCGGGGATGCGGCCCATAATTTTGGCCAGACGGGGGGGATCGTTGTCTGTCGCCTTATGGAACATGGGGGTATCAATCCAGCCCGGCGCGATGGCGTTCACCGTGATGCCATACTCGGCCAGCTCGGCGGTCAGGGTGTGAATCAGGCCCAGATACCCCGCCTTAGCGGTGGCATAGCCCGACACCTGGGGCTGACCAATATAGCTGGTCATGCTGGCCTGGAAGAGAATGCGTCCCCGGCCCAGCTCCTTCATCTGGGGCACCAGCGCCTTGGTCAGGGCAAACGCCCCCACCAGATGCACATCCAGTACACTCTGATATTCCTCCACCGACATGTCCCAGACAAATTTTTTGCAGTGGTTGCCGGCGTTGTTGACCAGGATGCTCACCGGTCCCTGCTCAGCCAGAATCTGATCCACCACCGACTGGGTCTTGCTGGTATCGGCCACGTCAAGAGGATAAAACACAGCCCGGTCCCCAAACTCGGCCAGCGCCTGGGCGGCCTGCTCGGCGTTCCGGCTGAGTACCACTGCCTTAGCCCCCGCAGAGACCAGACAGCGGGTGATTGCCAGCCCCAGCCCTGTGGCGCCGCCAGTGACCACGGCGGTCTGACCGGACAGGTCATACCACTTCTGCATGGAAAATTGCTCCATCTGCTCCTTGGAAAAAGCAGCCATCTTCTCATTTCCTCCTTATACACCTGGACTGTCCCCCTGCGTTTCACAGGGGCGTCCAACCTGCTTATCTTGATATTTATAGGGAATGTAAAACTCCCGGTGGCCCAGGGCCTCGCTCTTGGAAGGCGTCCCGGAGGCCACGGCGGCGGTCATCTCCGCCAGCTGCTCCGCCAGCTCGTCCTGGCTGCACAGCCCTCGGAGCACCGGGCTGGCGTCAAAGTCCATGTCCCCCTCCATGTGGGTATACGTGGCATGGTTGCCGGTGATTTTGATGCAGGGAGCCACGGCGCTGCCCACCACGTTCCCCCGGCCGGTGACCAGGAAGACGATGTGCGCCCCGCAGCTGGCCAGATCCATCAGCCCCTCGTTGTCGTTGGGGTTGGTGATACCGAACTGCATCCAGTGGGGGTCCGGGGTGGAGTCCAGCAGCCACAGACCTGGCCGGGGCGGAGAGACAGAAACCTTCAGCACCCCCTGGATGGGACGGGAACCGCTCTTCACCACGGCGCCCATGCTCTTCTCCTCGATGGTGGACAGTCCCCCGGCGAAGTTGCCCGGGCTTACGGAGTACTGGCGCACGCTTTTGCAGTACTCCAGGGCCTTGTTATAGGTGTACTGGATCTCTTCTCGGGCCTGCTCGCTGGCGGCGCGGCTGGTCAGCAGGCCATCCAGGCCGACAGCCTCTACAATTTCCTCAAAAATAGCGGTGCCCCCGGCATCCACCAGCTTGTCATAGAAGCGGCCCACCGCCACGTTGCCCGCCAGACCGCTGGTGTAGTCGCTGCCGCCGCACTCCGCGCCCACCACCAGATCGGCCATGGTCATGGGCACCCGGGGGGTGTGCTTCAGCTCCTCCAGCGCCTGACGGACCCAGGCGCGCCCCTTCTCAATGCTGGGGAGAGTCCCCCCCTCGTTCTGAATGAACATCCAGCCGGCGCTCTTGCCCTCCTGGACGGCCAGCTCGGCCAGCCACTCCGGCTGAACATACTCGCAGCCCAGCCCCACCGCCAGCACCGCTCCCACGTTGGGGTGGCGGATAAAGCTGATGAGCAGATTGACCGCATATTGGTTGTCGGTGCAGCCGTCAAAGCCCAGCAGCTCCACATCGCCGCTGCCGCTCTCAGCCACAATCTTTTGGGCCACGAACTCGGCGCATTTCACCGTGTAGATCACCAGCACCCGATTTCGGATACCCTTTGTACCATTTTGGCGGGCATAGCCCTGCCAGGTCAGACTTTTCCAATTCTGTTCCATCTGGCTGCCCCCCTATTCATACTGGGTGTCCTTGGGCGCACCGGTGTTCACGTCCAGATGACTGCTGCGCTGGTCATAGACGCTGCCCATCACATGGAGGTGGACCCAGCTGCCCGCCGGGACGTCCGCTGTGGCGCGGCCGATGACCACGCCGTATTTCAGGATATCCTCCCCGGCCCGGATGTCTCGCAGAGCAATCTTGTGGCCCAGGGGAACCTCAGCAGACGCCTGAACAACCGGCACGACGGCATCCCCCAGGAGAGTGACCGGGCCTGGCTTCAGGGGGGTCAGCGCGGTGGCCACATTGTCCTCCAGCGCAATCTGGAATGCAGTTTGCTTCTCTTCCATCGTCCGCCGCCCTACAGTACGCCAAACTTGGCAAAGGCCTCCGTCACAAACATCCCGTCCTCAATGGCCTTGCGCATGGTCTTCTCCGTCTCCGCCTTAATAAGCGCCTTTTCAATGACCTCCTGGGCAGCATTCTGGGGGATAATGAGCACCCCGTCAATGTCGCCAAAGATGATGTCTCCATTGTGGATGGTCACCTGACCGATCTCAATGGGGCAGCGCCACTGGAACACATAGGTGCGCACCGAAGAATCCTGGGCCCAGGTACCCGAACAAAACACAGGGAAATTCTGCTCAATGACCTGAGGGGTATCCCGGGTATAGCCGTCCAGCACCGCCCCCACGGCCCCCCGGGCTTTGGCGCTGGCGGTGAGCAGCTCGCCCCACAGGGCACTGTTGTGGGCCCCGGTGGCGATGTAGATCTCGTTGGGCTTCAGGTCGTCCAGGGCCTCGGTCATATAGCCGAAGGGCTTGGCGTCCTGGTATTCAAACACGTCGTTTTCCAGCACGGTACAGGCATAGCCCGCCACCTTCAGGCGGTTGTCCGTCTGCTCCCCCGGATTTTTAAAGGGGGCGGTGGGCACCTGACTGGCCAGGGGCCGGATGGAGGCCGGCAGGAACTGGTGCTTGTAGCCCATCTGGTCCAAAATATCCCCCACCACAGGGGTGTAGAGCTTCTCCTTCATCAGGGCAAACATCTCTGTATCGCTGTGCCACATTGCCATAAATCATCACTCCTTCTATTCTGTCAGCAGGCTGTCCAACCACGTAAGGCACAGGGAAAACCAGCCCGCAATATGCTCGTCCGCAAAGCGGCTCTTTTCCAGCTCCTCCACCTCCGGCGTGGCCAGGGACAAGCCATGGACGCCGCGTGGGTAGAGGTGCAGCTCATAGGGTACGCCTGCCTGGCTCAGGGCGCCGGCCAGAAGCAGACTGTTCTGTACCGGCACCTCCGGGTCGGTGACGGTGTGCCAGAGGAAAACCGGGGGCATCTGTCCTGTGACCTGCCCTTCTATGCCATAGGCGGACGGGTTTCTGTCGCCGGCCAGGGACTCCATCGTCCCCCGGTGGGTGTACGTTCCCGCCGTAATCACCGGATACCCCAAAATCAGCCCGTCCGGGCGGAGTCCGCCCAGCTGGGACCAGCGGGCGGCATAGCTGGCGGCCAGGTGTCCGCCAGCGCTGAAGCCGCACAGAACCAGCCTCTCATCCGGGTATTTCTTCCGGATCCAGTTGGCCGCTTGGGCCACCTGGCGAGCCGGCAAATCCCCCAGAGGGGGCTGATCTGCTCCGCTTCGGACGGTGTAATACAGCACCGCCGCCGACCATCCCCCCGCCTGGAAGGCACGGGCCACCGGATCGGCCTCCCGGGGAGAGAGCCAGCTGTACCCGCCCCCGGGGCAGATCAAAACCATTCCTTTCGTCCTCTCCGGCCCGCCGGCCAGCCGCAGCCGGGCTCCCAGGGACAATATTACCTCTTCGTTCATGCGCCAAACATCAGGTTGGGCAGCCACATGAAGCACTGCGGGAAGAAGGTCAGAATCAGAACTGTCACAACCATAACTGCATAGAAGGGCAGCATAGCCTTACTCAGCTTTTCAATGGGCTCGTGAGAGACCGCCGATCCAATGAACAGGGTAGAGCCTACCGGCGGGGTAATCAGGCCGATGCCCAAATTGAGAATCATCACCACACCCAGGTGGATGGGGCTCAGTCCCAGATCCATCCAGATGGGAAGGATGACAGGCGTAATCATCAGAATGCAGCAGGCCATCTCGATGAAGCAGCCCAGCACCAGCAGCAGGACGTTAATCATCAGAAGAATCAGAATCTTGCTGTCTGTCAGACTGAACACAAAACCAGAGACCTTCTCAGGAATGCGCAGATAGGTCAGCAGATAGCTGAAGGCGCCGGACACACCCAGCAAAATCAGAATCTTACCCAGCATCATCACCACGTCGTGGAAAATTTCGGGGATATCCCGGATTTTAAAGCCTCTGTAGATGAATAGGCCCACAACCATGCTCCAGATGACGGCGGAGCTGGCCGACTCAGTGGTGGTAAAGACACCGGCCACCACGCCCACTACCACAATCAGAACGGCCAGCAGGCCCCAGATAGCTCCGCCCAGGGCCCGAAGGCAGCGGCCCAGATGAAAGCTGTTGCTGACGGGATAGTTCTTCTTCTTCGACACATAGTAGCTATAAATCATCAGCACAGCGGCCAACATTAGGCCAGGGACATAGCCGGCCATAAACAGCTTGCCGATGGAGACGCTAGCCACACCGGCGGCAGCCAGGGTAAAAATCACCATGTTCTGGCTGGGCGGAATCAGGATCCCCTGAACCGAGCTGGCCATCGTGACACAGGTGGAGAAGTCCCGGTCATACCCCTCCTTCTCCATCATGGGAATCAGAATGGGACCGATGGAGGCACAGTCGGCGGAGGAGGAGCCGGAGATGCCGCCGAAGAAGACCGAGGCCACGATGTTTACCATGGCCAGGCCGCCGCGAATCCATCCCACCAGCTCCCGAGAGAAGACGATAAGTCGCTCGGAGATGCCGCCCCGGCTCATCAACTCACCCATCAGGATGAAGAAGGGAACCGCCAGCAGGGTGTAGGAGTTCAGGTTGCTGACAAATTTCAAGGCCATCTGCATGGGGTTGATGCCCAGATAGAAGAAGTCCACCAGTGACGCAATGCCGATGGCGTAGACCACAGGCACCCGCAGCAGCACCAGACCAAGGAAGAGAACCACCAGCATGGCGGTGGCGATGGTTGTGGTTGTCATTCTTTCACCTGCTTCCTTTCGTTTGTCAACCGTCTTCTCCACGCCTCAACCAAGGCCAGGAGGTACAGTACACCAGTAACCGGCAGAGAAACGTACATGTAGGCATAGGGAATATTGATACCAGCCATATTGTTGCTGGCTGCATTCATGGTCAGCTGCCAGCCGTAAATGATAAGGAACACGCCGAATACGCCAATGCACAGGGAGGACAGAATATCCGTGCCCAGCAGAGCTCCCTTGCTCATCTTCGCATCGAACATGGTCACACGCAGGTGAGCGTCCTCCCGGACCACCATGGCGCTGCCCAGCACACTCATCCAGACCAGGCAGAAGAGGGAGAGAGGCTCACCCCACATGGGACCCTTTCCCAGCACATAGCGCCCAAAAAAGATATAAAAGACCACCGTCACCAGCACACCCAGAATAACCACACAGACGTGCTTGACGATTGTGAAAACAATTTTGTCCAGCATACACCAGACCCGATTCAAGGCTTCCATAACCCATCCCTTTCCCAAAAACTGAGGCGGGCTCTTCGGCTCTGACGAACCGGAGAGCCCGCCCTGCACACTTCCTTTTATCTCTTCAGCGGTGCCTTACAATCAATAGTTGCCGCCTTGGATGCGGGCGATAATGTCTTGGATCTCCTGGCTCTGCTGGGCATACAGCGGGGCACAGGCCTCCTGCCACTTCTCGATATCGGTGACCTCCAGCAAGGTGATGCCCTTCTCGCCGAAGGAGTCAAAGCAGGCCTGCTCCTGGGTCTGGTTGTACTCATAGCAGGCGGTGCGAGCGGCCAGAGCGGCCTGCTGCATCCAGCCCTTCTCAGTGTCGTTCAGGGCGTTCCACTTGTTGGCGTTCATCAGAATCACGCCGCAGCCAAAGGTGTGGGCGTCGGTGATGAAGTAGGGGGCCACCTCGTTGAAGGAGTTGCTCATGTAAGAGGTCACGCCGTTCTCCGCGGCGTCCACCACGCCGGACTGGAGGGAGGTATACAGCTCAGAGTAGGCGATAGCGGTGGCGGAGGCGCCCAGGGCGTCCATGGTGTTGATCATCAGGTCCGTTTCAGGCACGCGGACCTTCAGACCGCTCATCAGGTCGATGGTGAACTCGGTGGGCTTGCCCAGCCGCTCATACACCGCAGGGGTGATAAACATGCTGCGGGGGCCCTCAACCAGCCAACCCAGAGCCACATAGCCGCAGTTGGCATCCTCAACGCTCTGAAGCAGCTCGTCGCCCAGGCTGCTCTCGGCCACGGCCTGGAACTGCTCCATGTCCTTAAAGACGTAGGGCAGACCGGTGGAGCCGATGATCTCCGCGCCGTAGTTGGGCAGAGAGGAGGCGTTGCCGCGGAACATATCCAGAGTGCCCATCTGGATGCCCTGCATGGACTCGGCCTCAGAGCCCAGGGTGCCGTTGGTGTAAATTTCCATTTTAATGTGGCCGCCGGACAGCTCCTCAATGGCGTCCCGGAAGGCATAGGCCCCCTGGGTGGCGCCGTAATCGTCGCCGTTTACCTCGTTCCAGGTAAAGGTGTAGTCGGTGCCGGACCATCCCTCTGGATCCCCAGAGCTGGAGCTGGCAGGGGCGCCGGAGTTGGCTGCGCCGCCCTGCTGGCTTCCAGAGCCAGTGGCAGGGGTACTGGTTCCGCCGCTGTTGCCGCCGCAGGCGGCCAGAGACAGCGTCATGGCGAGAGCAAGTGCGCAAGAAACAAGCTTTTTCATAGATGTTTTCCTCCTTAAAAACAGATATCTGTTCTGCTCTGCGGCGGGGAAGCTCCGCCGCCACACAACAAAAAACGTTTTTGTTATGCTTTTGCTTTACTTTACCACAGTTCGGAATTAGTGTCAACAATTCTCCCGTTGTTCTCTTTGTTCGGTGAATATTTTTGTATGACTCGCCAATTTTCACCGAACCGTTTTTTCTATATTGACGATTTTAAAGGCGAAATTTTGTTGCCTCTTTACTTTCTCTCCTCTTTCCGGTATAATTGGACAAAAACGTTTTTTATGTTCTTAATCTACAGACAACATTAAGGAGGCACTTTATGAAAATTGTCAAATTTGAGACCTGGTGGGTGGAGCGCGGTCGCTGCCTGTTCGACGAAAAGCGGCAGGGCGGAGCAAAGATGGGCTGGGATGTTATCGCAATCAAGCTCACCACCGACACTGGAATCGAGGGCGTATCCACCTGTATGGCTGCCCGCAGCGGCGCGGTCAGCGAGGCATACCTTCAGGAGAGCATCGGCCCCGTGGTTCTGGGCCGGGACCCCCACGACCGAGAGGCCATCTTCCAGGAGCTGTGGACCATCGACCGGCACGAGGCCTTCTTCCCCGTTTTCCTCCCCGGCCCGGTGGATGTAGCCCTCTGGGATATCTGCGCCAAGGAGGCCAACCTCCCCCTGTACAAGTACATCGGCGCCTATCGGGACAGCCTGCCTGTCTATGCCAGCGGCAACTTCCATGGCACCGTTCAGGAGTACGTGGACGAGGCTGTGTACTATAAAAATCGGGGCATTCCCGGCTACAAGGCCCATCCAGGCGGCCCTGTCTCCTTTGATATGGAGGTTCATCAGGCGATCCGGGACGCCGTCGGCCCCGAATACCTGCTGATGACTGACCCGGTGGGGGACTACACTCTGAACGAGGCCATCACAGTGGGCCGCCAGCTGGAGCGCCTGGGCTACAAGTGGTTCGAGGAACCCTTCCGGGATTTTGAGCTCTACAAATACACCGAGCTGTGCCGTACACTGGATATCCCCATCGCCGACACGGAAACCACCCGGGGCTGCCACTGGGGGGTAGCCCAGGTAATCGCTCAGCACGCCGCCGATATTGTGCGGGCTGATGTCAGCTGGAAGGACGGCATCACCGGCACCCTGAAAATCGCCCACATGGCGGAGGCCTTCGGCCTGAACTGCGAAATCCACACCACCACCATGAACTATATGGATTTGGTCAATCTGCACGTCAGCTGCGCTATCAAGAACTGTGAATACTTCGAGTATTTCGTGCCGGAGGAAAATTACACCCTGCCCATGAAAGGAATGCTCCCCATTGACGAAAAGGGCATCATTCATGTGCCGCAGGGCCCTGGCGTGGGAGCGGAGCTGGACTGGGACCTGATCGAAAAGAGCTGCCGCAGCTACCGTAAGCTGGAGCTTTGAGCGCAAAAAAAGTCTTACAGGCCACAGGCCTGTAAGACTTTTTTAAATCAGCAGACTGCGGAAGTTTCCGTGGTCATACATCACCACGTTGCTCCGAAAAACCACCTCCGAGCCCACATAAATGGTCTGCTGCTTGGGCTGCTTCCCCTGGGTCAGCGCCTCCACCAGTGTCTTGATGCCCAGATACCCCTGGGCGTATGGGTTCTTTTGAATGATGCTGGTCAGGATCCGTGCCCGCAAGCTGGCGATGTTCTCCTCAAACAGGTCGCTGCCCACCGCAAACACCTGTCCAGCCTTACCGGTCTCCCGCAGGGCCTGGACCATCATCACGCTGCCCTGGGAGAGCACACTACAGCAAGCCGCAATGTCAGGCTGGGACAACAGATAGGTAATCTCGCGCTGAGACTCCTCCCCGATGCTCCAGGCAAAGCTTTTGTACAGCTTGTTTCGGGCCCCGTCCTCCTCCATATACTCCTCAAAGCCCCGCACAATCAGAGAATGCTGCTTCCAGCTTGGGTTTCCGGCACACATCAGAATGCTGCCATAGGAGGGGATGTGCCCCAGAAGCAGCTCTGCCATGGTGCGGCCAATGACGCGGTAGTCCGGTTGTACACAGCACATACTGTGGCTTTTTGCGTTGTCATTGCCAATTTGCACCACAGGAACGCCCCTTTTTTCGATGCCGTCCCATTCCGCCTGGGTAAAGGCGTCCATATGCCCCACAGTCAGCAGGCCGTCCACCTGTCCGTCTGCCAGCAGAGCCCGGACCTCATCCACTCGGAGCGAGGCGGAAACCGCCGGATCCCCGCCGTAGGGGAGCTCTGTACAGTCTACATTCAGGTCGGCAGCACTGTTCAGATAGTCCCGGATACCGCTCCACAGAGGAGGGTAGTAGTAGCGGTTCTTCCCCCCCTCTCCGGGCAGCAGCGCTACCACCCGCTGGGTACGCCGCTTCAGCCCGGAGGCCATCGCATTGGGCTGATAGCCCATCTCCCCGGCAATCCTGCGGATCTGGGCCCGGGTCGCCTCGCTCACCCCCGGCTTCCCGTTCAGCGCCTGATGCACTGTGCTGATGGACACCCCTGCGCGCTCTGCCACATCCCGGATTGTGACCCGCTTATTCATCGGCATGTCCCTCCTCTTACAAAATCCCGCTCCAAGCCCCGAGGCGAAGCGCCAGCCAGACAGCCAGCAACAGCTGTAAGGCAAGCAGCAGGGGGAAGCCGTACCGAAAATACCAGTGCCGGGTCTTATGGTGGAAGAGCCGCATCCCCAGCGTTCCTCCCAGCCCGCCTCCCAGCAGGGCCGGGAGAAACAAGGTTTTCTCTGGAATCCGCCGCCGGCGCCGGCGGGCCAGCCCCTTGTCCAGCCCCATCAGCAGAAGGGCAGCCAGATTGACAGCGGCCAGATAGATGGCCAGGGCCCGCCAAAGCCAAGCGGACATCAGCGCTCCGTCCGCCAGAAGAAGGCGCTGTAGGGGGGCAGCTCGGAGCCGCCGCCGAAGTCATGGGGCGTTCCGGTAATCAAATCCACTGCCCGGCCGCAGCCAGCGTCAAAGTGGGCTGTGTAGGGCTGGCCGTCGATGTTCAGCGCCACCAGCACCCGCTCGCTGTCACAGGCGCGCTCAAAAATAATCTGCTTATTGGTGAGCACCACATTCCGGTACCCGCCATAGCACAGGGCAGTGCTGCCCTTTTTCGCCTGGGCCAGCTTGGCAATCCAGGCCGTGAGCTCGTTCCACTCCGGCCTCTCCAAGGTTGGGCGCAATGCGGCGTCTCCCTCCTGCTTCTTTCCCTGAATGCCCCACTCGCTGCCGCAGTAGATGGCCGGCACCCCGGGCATCCCAAAGGCAACAGCGTAGGCCAGGGGCAGATGGGCCGGATTGATGAGCTGGGAGGCAATGCGGGTCACATCGTGGTTGTCCAGGAAGGACAGCAGGTGTTTCCCCTTGTACAGGGTCCACTGCTCTGGGCCGAACTGACGGGCCAGGGAGTGGCCAATCTCGAACATGTTCATGGAGTTGAAGCTGGACCACAGGCCCTTGTAGCACTCGTAGTTGGTCACGGAGTGGCACAGCTCGTCCCCCATCCAGCGGTTGTAGTCCCCGTGGAGGGTCTCCCCCATGAGGACAAAGTCGGGCTTGAGGGAGTTGGCGAAGGAGCGCAGCTGCTTCAGGTACTCGGGGGGCAGACAGTAGGCCACATCCAGGCGCAGGCCGTCAATGCCGAACCGCTCCACCCAGGAGCGGATGGCGTCAAACTGGTGCTGTACCACCGCCGGATTCCACAGATTCAGCTTGACCAGCTCGTTGTGGCCCTCCCAGCCCTCGTACCAGAAACCGTCATTGTAGTTCGTGTTGCCGTCGAAGTTGAGGTGAAACCAGTCCTTATAGGGGCTGTCCCAGCGCTTCTCCCGCACGTCCCGGAAGGCCCAGAAGCCCCGGCCCACATGGTTGAACACCCCGTCCAGCATCACCCGCAGGCCCGCGTCATGGAAGGCCTTACACACCTGAGCCAGATCCTCGTCTTCCCCCAGACGAGGGTCCACATGGAAATAATCCCGGGTGTCATAGCCGTGGCGGTCACTGTCGAACACCGGATTCAGCAGCACCGTGTCCACCCCGGTCTGCTTGATGTGTTCCACCCAGTCCAGCAGCCGCCGGATGCGAGGGGTCCGCACCCCATCGTTGTCCGCTGGCGCGCCGCACAGACCCAGGGGGTAAATTTGATAGATCACCGCTTGGTCAAACCACATATTTGTTATCTCCTCTCTTGCCGCAATGCGGGTAGGATTGATAGCCGCTTCCCATTATACCTTTTTTGGAATGAGCTGGCAAGAAAAAAAGCTGCATTAATAAAATTTTGAAGGCTTGCGCCTGAACTGCCGCGATCACCAAAATCAAACGGACAGGTAGGACTCGATCTCCGGCTGCCGCTCCAGCTCCCGGTGCAGACAGCCCAGAAAGGCCCGGGTGAGGGCGGGCTTTCGCCGCCGGCCCAGCAGGTAGTAGATGATCTCGTCCGGGGGCCCCTCCTCCAGCCGGCGGACAGCCAGCCCCCGTTTCTCCTGAAGGGCCCGGGCCACCATGGCGGGCGCGATTGCCCAACTGTCCGCCCAGCTCCCCTCCCAGCTGAAAAAGTCCTCCAGCAGGGACATCTGGTCCAGCACCGCCCGGGGCTGGGCCCCGCTGCTGAACCAGAAGGAGTGCCACAAATCGTACTCTGGATTCCAGGGCAGGCGCAGCTCTCGGGCCGGGTCCAGCCGGGAGGGGTGGACCTGCCGGGGCAGCGGGCTGTCTGGCGCCGTGACCAGGACCATAGGCTCCCGGAAGGCGGGGACGGTCTCCACCTGGGGGTGGTACATACTGTCCGAGATAAACGCAATGTCCGCCAGCCCCTGGGCCATGTACTCGTATGCGTCCACTGAGTGGCAGCTGTGGAAGGTCAGGGCCCGCCCTGGCTCCTCCTCTAAAAAGGCCCGAAACACCGGGGAGAGCAGATAGGTGCTTACACTGCCCACCGAGGCAGCGTTCAGCGTCCGGTCCCGGTCCCGGCTGGCCACCTCCCGGGTCTCCTGCCATACCTGGCGCCACTTCTCCGCCACCTGAACAAAGTCCTGTCCCTGGTCGGTAAGCTCTACCTGCCGCACGCCTCGGCCTCGAACCAACAGGGGACAGCCCAGCTCCTCCTCCAGGGCCCGGATCTGGCGGCTGACAGCGGGCTGTGTGACATACAGGGCTTGGGCCGCTCCAGACAGGCTTCCCGCCCGGACCACGGCCAGAAACACCTCTATGGATTGATAGGTCATATTTCACCTCCTTAATATAATATTTGTATTATATTTAATCGAAAAAAACGGCATTTTACAAGGCCGCGCCCCGCCGCTATACTGGGAGCACATCCACAACACAGGAGGTCTCTTCCCATGAACACCACAGCCTTAACCCAGGGCCCCATCCGCCGGCAGCTGATTGCCCTGGCTCTGCCCATGCTGGCGGGCAACATCATGCAGCAGCTGTACAACACCGTGGACGCCGTCCTTGTAGGCCGGATCGTGGGAGAGAGCGCCTTTGCCGCCCTGGGGGTGGCAGGGGCGGTGATGAATCTGTTCCTCTTCCTCATCAGCGGGGGCTGCTCCGGGGTGGGGGTACTGCTGTCCCAGCTCTACGGGGCAGAGGATGGCCCCGCCTTCCGCCGGGACTTCTTCCTGGCCGCTCTCTTTGGGCTGCTACTGTCCCTGGGGCTGACCGGAGCGGGACTGCTTCTCCTGGATCCTCTGCTTTCCCTGCTCCAGACGCCGGAATCCGTCTGCCTTTACGCCCACCCCTACCTGACCGTCATTTTTCTGGGATTCCCGGCAGCCTTTTCCTACCAGCTCAGTGCCGCTGTTCTCTGGGCCGTGGGCAACACCCAGGCCGCCCTTCTCTTCCTTATGGTCTCTATGGCGGTCAATCTGGGGCTGGATCTGGCTTTGATCCCCTATCTGGACGTGGCGGGAGCCGCCTGGGCCACAGTCGTCTCCCAGGCCCTGGCCACCGGCCTGTGTCTGGGTTATCTGGCCCGGCGCTTCCCCCAGCTCATGTTCCACCGGGGCGATATGCGGTACGACGGCCCTCTTCTCCGGCGCACCGCCCATTACAGCTTTGTATCCGCCCTCCATATGGCCAGCCTCTATATCGGCAAGCTGGCTGTCCAGCGGACAGTGAACGGCCTGGGCGAGGCCTCCATCGCCGCTTACACCGCCGCCACCCGGATTGAAGGCTTTGCCAACTCCTTCGGAGACAGCGGGGCCTCTGCCATGGCGGTCTTCATCGGCCAGAACACAGGAGCCGGAGACCGGGAGCGGGTGTTCCAGGGGCTGCGTCAGGGCCGGCGGCTGCTGGCCTGGTTTGGCGTGGCGGTCTCCCTGGGAATGATCCTTGCCGCCTCCCCCCTGCTGTCCCTGGTGCTGCCTGGCCAGGGAGGCGACAGTCTGGATGCCGCGGCAGGTTACCTGCGTCTTGTGGCCTGCTTCTACCTTTTTAACTTTTTGGGCAGCGCTCTGGCCGGCTTCTTTGAGGGGCTTGGCCGGGTAAATCTCACCGTCATCGGAGCAGCGGGGCACATCACCTTCCGGGCTGTCGTCTCCTGGCTGCTGGCCCCTGCACTGGGCCTGCCCGCCGTGGCCCTGGCCACCGGTCTGGGCTGGGTGGGCGTGGTGACCTTCTGGTCTGTTCTGGCCCGCGCCTGGAGCCGCTCCGGGAACGCAAACCACTCTCACCGCTGTACCGTCCCAAGCGGCGAAACGGGACGGATCCCTTCATAGGACGCGCCCCTCCTCGCATAAAGTATCCCAAAGAGGAGGCGGAACCATGGAAACAAGGATTGCAGATCTTCGGTACAAGGAGGTCATCAGCGTGGCCGACGGCAGCCGGTTTGGCTATGTGGGCGACCTGGAGGTCGATTTGGAGACGGGACAGGTAAGCGCTCTGGTGGTACCCGGGCGGCGGCGGTTTTTCGGCCTGCTGGGCCGGGAGGAGGACTGGTACATCCCCTGGACCACCGTGCGTCGCTTTGGGGAGGACATTATTCTGGTGGAAAAGGAGCCAGAGCACCGGAGATAGGCCCGCTCATGCAGGCCCCACCTCCACCCCCTGACCAGTGGCAAAAAACCACAGAACCATTCGGTTCACCGGGCGGCCCAGAATGGCAGACAGCGCCCGGCCATAGGCCATCATCTGGGAACGATACTCCTGGCTCCGGGCCAGCTCTCCGCCAGTAGATATCCGGTCACTTTTAAAGTCCACCACGGTGAGCCCCCCCTTGTCCTCAAACCAGACGTCCACCACCCCTTGGAGCAGCACCATCTCGCCGAACTCCCCCTCCGGGAAGTAGTCCCGGGCAGGGACCAGGAGGGAGAATTTGAACTCCCGGCGGCACACCGGGGAGGCGGTCATCGCCTGGCCCAGTGGGCTGGTGAAGAAGGCGGAAATCTGCCTGGGGTCCACCGCTTCCCTCTGGAGGCGGGTGAGAAAGCCCATCTCCACCAGGCGGTCCAGCTGCGCCCGAACGCCCCGGGGGCTGTGATCCCCCTCCAGGGGGATGTACTGCATGGCCAGATGGATGGCCGTCCCCCGCTGGGCAGGGGTCAGGCCCCGCTCCTGAAGCATAAAATCGGGGCGGCGGATGGGGGGGCGGGCTCCCGGCTGGACAGCAGCCTCCTCGGCGGCCTCCCGGTCCAGGGTACGCCCCTTGATCTGGGTAGCGGTAAGCTTGGAAGGAATGCTGGCCCCCGACGGGTGAGGATAGGTCCAGGCCAGCTTCTTCACCAGAGCCTCCAGCTCCTCCGGCCCATCCTGAGTCAGCTCCGCAAAACGGCCCTGGGCACTTTCCGCCTGGGTCAGGGACAGCCCCTTCACCCAGCGGATATCCCAGGGGGGACCATACTTCCCTCCCTGCGTCAGGGACAGACCGGCCAACTCCCGCAGGGCGCCGGCCTCCGGCCGTGCCAGGGCGTGGAGCAGAATCCACTGGCCCACATTCTGCTGGCTCTCCAGGACCATGGGGCTCGGCGGAACAGAGAAGACCTCTCCCAATCGCTCCAGGACCCGCCCTCCCTCCGGGAGGGACAGGGTCAGAATCAGCTTCTCCTGGGCCCGGGTCATGGCCACGTACAACAAGCGCAGCTCCTCCGCCATCATCTCCCGCTCCATCCTCCGGGCAACCGCCCGGCGGGCCGGAGTGGAGTACTCGATCATGCGATCCCGGTCCAGCCCCTTGGGCCCCACCCCCAACTGGGGGTGGAAGAGCACCGGTCGCTGGAAATCATCCCGGTTCATCCGCCGGGACAGACCGCAGACCAACACCACCGGCTTTTCCAGCCCCTTGGACCGGTGGATGGTCAGGATGGACACCCCTTCCTCGCCCTGGCTGGGTCCTGGAACCGTCAGCCGGGCCCCGGTGCTGCGCATCCGGTCCAGGCGCAGGAGGAACTGGAACAGGGACCGGCACCCCGCCTTCTCCAGAGCCCCGGCGATGGCATAAAGGGACAGCAGGTTGCCCTGCCGCTCCGCTCCGCCGTCCATGGCCCCAAAGATCCCCAGCAGGTTGGTCTTCTCATAGATATACCAGATCAGCTGCCGGCAGGTCCTGTCCCCCGCGCCGAAGCGCAGGGCGGCCAGCTCCTCCAAAAAGCTTTGACACTCCTGGTCGCCCTCCTGGGCAGCCCGGACCAGGGCGGCATAGAAATCCCCCTCTGCCTGGGCCCGGAGGAGGGCCAGCTTATCCCCGGAAAAGCCGTACACCGGGGAACACAGGGCAGCAATCAGGGCCACATCCTGGCGTGGATTGTCCACAATGCGCAAAATAGACAGGGCCACATTTACCTCGGTGGTGTTCAGCAGGTCCCCCCCCTCCAGGGCGGACCAGGGAATGCCCTCCTCTCCCAGGGCCCGGAGGTAGTGGTGGAGAACGGAGCTTGGGCTGCGCATCAGAATCATGACGTCAGAGGGACGGAGGGGACGCTGCCTCTCTCCCTCCGTGACCATCAGGGGAGCAGCAAGCAGCTCACTGACGCGTCGGGCGGCAAAGCGAGCTTCCAAAAGGTCCTTGTCCTCCTTCTCTCCCTGCTGCTCCCCCAAAAAGGACAGATCCAGACAGTCCAGCTCCAGGGCATAGGGGTCGGGTCCCTCCTGAACCGGGAAGCGCTTCCCTGGCACCAGAGCCTGATCGTCGGTGTAGTCCACCTCTCCAAACTCTCGGGACATCACGGAGCGAAACAGATCGTTGCACCCCTCCAGCACCTGAGGGCGGGAACGAAAGTTTTTTGAGAGAATCCGCCGCCGGGCCGCCCCCTCCAGCGCCCCCTCCCCGTCGGGGTAACGGCGGTACTTGTCCAGAAAAATGCCGGGGTCGGCCAGCCGGAAGCGGTAAATGGACTGCTTCACGTCCCCTACCTGGAACAGCCGCCGCCCCCCCTGAGAGATGGCGTGAAAAATGGCATTCTGGACCTGGTTGGTATCCTGATACTCATCCACCAGCACCTCGTGGAACCGGGCCCCCCAGCTCTCCGCCAGGGGGGTGGGATTGCCCTGCGCGTCGGTCAGCAGCCGCACAGCCAGATGCTCCAAATCAGAGAAGTCCACCAGATTCCGACGCCGCTTCTCCGCCGAAAAGGCGGCCTGAAGGTCCAGCACCAGATCCAGAAGTGCCTGAACAGCGGGGCGGGACAGGGACAGCTCTTCCAGAAGAGAGGCGCTGTCTCCTCCCAGCAGAGGAGCCAGCTTGTCCAGCTTCTTTTTGCACCAGCTGCGAATGGCCTTGACCCGCTCCCCTGTCTGATCCGCCTGAGCCTCCTCCATAGGAGGCAGGGCCTGTCTCCGCTTTCGCTTTCGTCCAGCGGCAGGAAAGGGAATGGGCAGGCAGGCATAAGCTGCATCCCAGCTCTCCGCCCTCAGAAAATCCTCTACCCCCTCCAGCGAAGCCAAAATGGACGGGCTGTAGTTCTGCTCCAACAGCTCATCCTTCCCGGACAGTGCCAGGGCCAGCTCCAGCCGGTCCCGGCAGCCGGCGGCCTGCCGCCGGGCGTCCTCCAGCAGCACCTCCCCCCAGCTCGTCTGGGCCAGGTCTGTCACCCCCTCCAGATCCCAGAGCCGCTTCTGCTCCTCCAGCCACCGGACCGGGTCGGGGTGGCTCTGGACCCGCTGGAAGATATCCGCCGCGATTTCGCTCAGGCGGCTGTCGTCCCGCCCGACGGCCAAGGTATCCGCCAGAATAGCAAAAGAACTGTCCCCTTCCAGACCCTCATATCGCCGGTCCAGCACCCCCTCCAGG
The DNA here is from genome assembly GCA_022791995.1 of Lawsonibacter sp. Classification (GTDB taxonomy): domain Bacteria; phylum Bacillota; class Clostridia; order Oscillospirales; family Oscillospiraceae; genus Lawsonibacter. Next base: position 17,836 of record JAAWAD010000073.1, on the reverse strand, counting down.
GTCTGGAGGAGGAGAACCTTGGCTTCCCCCTCGTCGCACATGCGGAAGTCCGGGTCCAAATCCAGCAGATGGCCGTTTTCCCGAAGGAGCGCAGCACAGAAGGCGTGGATGGTCGAGATCTGGGCCTGATACACCAGGGCGGTCTGACGCCGCAGGTGCCGGGCCCCGGGGCGGTGGGCCATACGCTCCGCCAGCTCCTGGGCGATGCGGGACCGGAGCTCTGCCGCCGCCGCTTTGGTATATGTGATGACCAGAAAGCGGTCGATGTCCAGCCCCTCCCGGTCTACCCGGTCCAACAGCCGCTCCACCAGCACCCGGGTCTTTCCCGAGCCGGCGGCAGCGGACACCAACAGTTCACCGCTCTGGTCTTCTACAATCCTTTTCTGTTCATCGGTCAGGGGAAAGGGCACGGGGATGCACTCCTTTCAATATACGGCAGGGCAAGGACCCTATGCAGGGTATACCTACTGGCAGATCACTCCCGCAGTACGCTCAGGAAGCGCTCAATGCGGATGCCATTGTTCCGCTCTACCACATCCTGCTCCAGGAAAATCAGCTGCTCGATCACGTCCATAGCCCGTTTGGTCGACGCCTGAAGGGGTCTGCCTTTCAGCAACTCCCCGGTGAGGATGGATGCGAAAATGTCCCCCGTTCCCGGGAAGTGGGCCTTGATAAACCGGTAAGGGATGGTAAAGGTCTCCTTCCGCCGGTGGTCATAGCCCCACACCACATGGCGGCCGGTCTCTGTCTCCCGACCACTTGTGACCACCACCGACTTGGCTCCACAGGCCCGCAGACCATCCAGCACCTGACGGGATTCAGCCTGAGATAGAGTTTCCCCGCCCTCACACAGGCCGGTCAAAAACTCCGCCTCGGTCAGATTGGGAACAATCACATCCGCTTCTCCAATCAGACGGCGCATATTCTCCACAGTCTGTCTGGTAGAGCCGTTATACAGCTTCCCCTCGTCCCCCATGATGGGGTCTGTGACCACCAGCAGGTCCTCCCTCCTCTGGCTGGCAATAAAGTCCCGAAGAATGTCCACCTGGGCCGCCGAGGCCAAAAATCCAGTGGTGATACAGTTGAACTGAAAGCCCAGCTCCCGCCACACGGCAATGGTCTTTTGCATGTAATCCGTGGTGTCCAGAACGGAAAATGTTCCATAGTCGAAATTGTTGGACACCAGAGCGGTGGGCAGGTTATACACGCTGTGGCCCATATTGGACAGGATGGGCAGCATCCCTGCCAGGCCCATCTTGCCGTATCCTGGCATATCCCCGATAATCAAAATATTCTTGCTGTGGTCTGTCATAGCCGATACCTCCTATAGCGAACTGCAGTATCCCTGCGAAAAAAGCCGTCCGGCGCTGTGCGCTGGACGGCTTTTGGATGGGTCTCAGTGGGTCAGATAATATTTCACCAGCGTCTGGAGCAGCTCGTCCCGGTCCACCCTGCGGATGAGAGCCCGAGCATTGTTGTGATTGGTGATATAAGTGGGGTCCTCGGACAGGATATAGCCCACAATCTGGTTGATGGGGTTATAGCCCTTTTCCTGAAGGGACTGGTAGACGGTGGACAAAATTGTCTTAATCTCCAGGTCCCGCTGGTCGCCCAAGCTGAACTTGCGGGTGTATTCCATATCATCCATCGGGATCACCTCCTGTCCTGACTGCTCCTAGTTTACCTCAAAAGAGGATTTCTGTAAAGGGGCTTTGGGCAAATTTAATAAAAATGAAACATTTCGACAAGCTCCGGGCAAAAGCCCTCAATTTCTGCACCACCGCAGCGAAGGCCCCCCATTTGCATAGGCAGCGGAACACAGCGCCTTTACAGCGTGTCCTCCTCCGCCCGGTCCAGCGCCTCCGGCGCGGGCGGCTCCTCCTCCGCAGGGTGAAGGGGCGGAGTGTCAATTCCCTGGCGGTACTTCATCTCCTGCCACTGTTCCTTTGTAATCAGCAACTGCCGGGGCTTAGAGCCCTCAAAGGGGCCCACAATACCCCGGTCCTCCAGCTGGTCCACCAGCCGGGCAGCCCGGGAGTAGCCCAATTTCAGCCGGCGCTGGAGCATGGAGACGGAGGCCTGTCCAGTCTCCACTACTACCTCGGCAGCGGCGTCAATCAGCTCGTCATACTCTCCGGCGTCCTCGGCGGAGACACCGGCCCCCTTGGAGCCCTTGTCCTTCTCCGCGGTCCGCTGCTCAATCTCCCGCATGACAGCGTCGTCGTACTGGGCGGTGCTGCCCTGCTTCACATAGCTCACCACGGCGGCCACCTCGTCGTCAGAGATGAAGCAGCCCTGTGTGCGCTGCGGCTTACTGCCCCGTGGCTGGTAGAGCATGTCCCCCCGACCCACCAGTTTTTCCGCCCCGGAATTGTCCAGGATAATCCGGGATTCCATGGCGGAGGCTACGGCAAAGGCAATTCTTGAGGGAATGTTGGCCTTCATCAGGCCGGTAATGACGTCAGCAGAGGGCCGCTGGGTTGCGATGACCAGGTGCATTCCAGCGGCCCGGCCCATCTGAGCCACCCGGCAGATGGAGTCCTCCACCTCCTTGGCAGCCACCAGCATCAGGTCGGCCAGCTCATCGATGACCACCACGATGGAGGGCAGCTTGGACAATCCCTCGGTCTGGGCAGCCCGGGCGTTGTAGGAGGCCAGGTCCCGCACACCCAGCTCCGAGAAGGCCTGATAGCGCTTCATCATTTCGTTCACCGCCCACTGGAGAGCCCCGGCGGCTTTCTTGGGGTCTGTGACCACTGGAATCAGCAGGTGGGGAATGCCGTTGTAAATCCCCAGCTCCACCATTTTGGGGTCCACCATAATCAGGCGCACCTCGTCGGGAGCGGCTTTGTAGAGCAAAGAGATAATCAGAGAGTTGGTACACACCGACTTTCCGGAGCCGGTGGTGCCCGCAATGAGCATGTGGGTCAGGTCCGCGATACTGCCCACCACATTGCTGCCATTGATGTCCTTGCCCACGGCAAAGGCCACCTTGGACTTGTGATTCTGGAACTCAGGCGAGGCCAGCACCTCTCGTATGTTCACCGGCGAGACCAGCTGGTTTGGCACTTCAATGCCCACAGTGGACTGCTTCCCGGGCACGGCGGCCACACGGACGCCAGGGGCCCCCAGAGCCAGGGCAATGTCATCCGAGAGGTTCGTCAGCTTATTCAGCCGCACTCCCTGGTCCAGCTCCAGCTCATACCGGGTGACAGAAGGGCCTCGGACCACATTGTGGATGGTGGCGTCAATGCCAAAGGAGTGGAGGGTATCCCCCAGGCGGCGCTGGTTGGCGCTCAGCTCTCCCAGAGCCTCCCCGCCAATGTCTCCACTCCCCTCCCGGAGGAGGGATAGGGGCGGATAGGGGTAGGGCCCGGCGTTCTGGGTCATGGTGCTCTGAATATCCTGGGCCATCTGGGCAGCAGCCTCCTCCGCCTCCTGGCGGAGGGTGAGCTTCTCAGCCTTCGGAGCGGGCTCCGGGCGAGGCTGGAAGGGAACCACATTGGAGGGCGCCGCAGGTTCCGGCTCCGGCTCTGGCAGGGGTGGCGGCGGAGCAGCCGGCGCCTCCACAAGAACCGCGGACGCCGCGGGCACCTCCGGCTCCAATTCCTCCTCCAGCACAGGAGCAGATTCGGGTTCAGGCACAGGCTCCGGCCGGCGGCTTATCAGCACTTGATCCGGGGTGGGTACCCGGGGCTTCTTGTCAAACAGGCTCCGCTTTTCCGCTGGCTCTGGCTCCGGCTCCTGCCGAACCGGCGGCACATCGTCCACCGGAATGTCGATGGCGGTGTGGGTACGCTTGAGCTCCGGCGCGGACGGAGCGCGTCCGTGGGGCTTGGCGGGTTCCCGCCGGGGGCTTGGCTTGGCCTTCGGCTTCTGTTCCCGCTGGGGCTCTGGCTCATAATCGTACTCCGGGCGGTTGAAGATCCAGTCGGCAATGTCAATCAAGGAGCGGTCGAAGGCAGCCAGTCCCATCAAAATAGCTGCCATGCCGAAAACCACCGAGCAGCCCATCACGGTGAACAGGGACACAAAGCTCTGGGCCAGAACTCCCCCCGCCAAGCCGCCGGATTTCATCACCTGGCCGCTCTCCCACAGAGAGCCCATCAGGTATCCGTCCCAGGGCAGAGCCGGGCACAGCAGGCCATGGAACAGACCGGCAAAGGTCAGGGGGAGCAGCAGGGCACATGTAACCCGCACAGCCACAGGCCGTCCCCGGTGAAAGGCCAGAATCCAGGCGGCCAACAGAAAGGCAGGCGGCGTGAGCCAAAAGCCGTACCCGATCAGCCCCCGGAGAAGGGAACAGAAAAAGTCAATAAAAATCGCCTTCATCCGAAACCAGCCGAAGAAGGTGAACACCGCCAGCAGCAGACAGACCGCCGCCCCCGCCTCCCGGCGGAAGGGCTGTCCCTGGGGCGGTCCTTTCGGGGCGCTCTTGGCCCGGGAAGGGGCCGCCCGCTTCCCGGAGGTGCGCTTCCCGCCTGTTTTCCTTTGTGTTGTTGCCATGATTTTCCTCGTTCCTTTCCACAGGTTCTTATACCGTCGGCGCGGCAGGGAGGAATGTAACCTTCATCAGGACCAGAATCAGGGAGAGGACACCCGCTCCCCAGCAATAGAAGGCAAACGCCCCAAATTTCCCCCGGTCAGCCAGCAAATTCACCAGCCGGATGGAGAAATAGCCCACCACGCCGGCAATCACCATTCCCAGCAGATACCGGGGCAGCAGCTCCAGGGGAAAGCCCCCCTCCATCTCCACCACATCCTTCACCTCCAGCAGGGTGGCCCCCAGCACGGCGGGAAGGGACAGCAGGAAGGAGTACCGGACGGCAAAGTGCCGCTCAAAGCCCAGCGCCATTCCGGCCGAGATGGTGCAGCCCGACCGGGACAGGCCGGGGATGGTGGCAAAGCCCTGGGCCACTCCCACCAAAAGCACATCCTGAAGGGTAGCGCTCCGGGCATTTTTCCGCCCCCCTCCCATCCGGTCAGACAAAAAGAGAATGCAGCCGGTGACCAGCAGCGCGCAGCTGACAAAGGCGGGGCTGCCCCCCAGGGCCTCCACCTTATCCTTAATCAGCACCACCAGAAACAGCGGAAGCGTTCCCACAATCAGCAGCAGCACCAGCCGCCGGGCCTCGGGCGGGCGGCCCTTGGCCGGCCGCCGTGAGAACATATCCACCAGCATTCGGAAAAACTCCTCCACCATCTCCAGCACATCCTGGAAGTAGTAGACACACACCGCCAGAAGGGTGGCAAAGTGGAGCAGGACATTGAACAGGTTATCCGGCTCAGCCATGCCAAAAAAGTGCTGGAGCAGGGTCAGGTGCCCGGAGCTGGAGATGGGCAGGAACTCGGCCACGCCCTGGACAAAGCCCAGAACGGCAGACATCAGATAGGTCACAGTATGTACCTCCAATCACGCAGAGGAAAGGATACCCCCATTCTATCCCAGTGGCCGGGGGTTTATGACAAATGCTTCCTCTGGTCCATTGTACCACATCTTCCGCCCCAATTCCAGCCCTTTTCCACGGAAGCCTTGCCAGGACGGCCCAAAGACCGCCCCTTAGAACCTGTATTCATAACCGAAAATGCCGGATGGGCGAGGGAGTTCACAGCCAGACAAGGCAAATTTTCGCAGGAATACTGGATGTATTGCAAGAAAATTTAACCCAGTATGGCTGGGAAAACCCGCCCGGACGGTCGTTTGAGGTTGTGAATACAGGTTCTTATTTCCGATAGGCCTGCATCATCTCATGGAGGCAGGCCAAGGCATCCGCCAGGCCGCCGATGCGGTCGATGAGGCCCAGCTCCACCGCCTCCTCCCCATAGATGACACTGCCCACGTCAGCGGCCAGCTCCCCGGTCTGGAGCATCAGCTTGGTCAAGGCCTCCCGCTTGATGCCGCTGTTGGCGGTGATGAACTGGATGATCCGCTCCTGAATCCGCTCGAAGTAGTAGAAGGTCTGGGGCACGCCAATGACCAGACCATTCAGGCGCACCGGGTGAATGGTCATGGCGGCGGAGGGCGCGATGAAGGACTTTTTGGCCGACACCGCCAAGGGAACTCCGATGGAGTGGCTCCCCCCCAGCACCAGAGAGACGGTTGGCTTGGACATGGAGGCAATCAGCTCTGAAATCGCCAGCCCCGCTTCCACATCGCCACCTCCGTTGTTCAGCAGAATGAGCAGGCCGTCAATCTGGTCGCTCTCCTCCACCATGGCCAGCAGCGGCAGGACATGCTCATACTTGGTGCTTTTGCTGGTAGGGGGCAGCAGCTGGTGGCCCTCTATCTGCCCCACAATGGTCAGAACATGGATGGTCCCATGCTCCGTCCGAATGATCGAAGAGCCCAGATCCGTGATGGGCTGAAGGTTCTCCTCCTCCAGACTTTCCTGGCTTTCCTCCGCCGGCCTCTCCTTTTTTTCTTCCATTCCGGTCGCCCCCTTGCACATTTTTCATAGGATGTGCAAAAGGGCTGGCACTTACTCCAGGGTCCACAAAAAATTCTCCAGCTTCAGACGGCTGCCCACATCGGTCCCCTCGGGCAGAAGAAACATGGTTACGCTGTGCTCCAGACCTCCGTCGGACAGAAGCTGGGCATAATCGCCTTGGATGGCCTCCACCGTGTAGAAAATGGGCTCCATACCGGCACCTCCCTGTTCCAAAAATATGTTCCGGGGCATCAAAAGTCCGGTTTATCGGACTGATCTCCTGGTATACTGAAGACAATCAATCCAAGAAAGGAGACAGAAACCATGGAATATAACATCGTATGGGTACGGGGGCATGTGGAGGTCTACGACTGGGCGGGGCGGTTCTGCTTCTCCGCCGATAACGAGCGGGAAGCTCTGGAGGAGCTGGAGCTCACCGCGTGACCCAAGGGGACGGTCAACCGTCCCCTTCCCCGTTCTTTCTGTCAGGAGTCAATAAAGGAGCGGATCCGCAGCTCCACCCCCAGCTTCCGGGCAATCTCCCGGCACCGGTCCAGTTCCTGGGGCGTCTTGTCCTTGTCCACCACCGTGAAAACCACACGGGACACATAGTCCCTGGCCTCCCCGGCAAAGTCCAGCATCGCCTGGTAGGCGGCCACTCCCTGGGCAGGGCGGCACAGGGCCACATACTCGGCGGCGCTGGTGGCATTGAGCGAGATGGACAGGGTGTCGATTCGATTCTTCAGCTCCGGGCACACATCCCGGCCGTGGATGAGATTGGCGTGGCCGTTGGTGTTGATGCGCACAGGGGGCAGCCGGTCCCCGAAGCGCTCCTTCAGCCGGTCCACCAGCCAGAGCAGGTCGTCTATGCGGTAAGTGGGCTCTCCATAGCCGCAGAAAACAATCTCCCGATAGGCACACACATCCCGGCTGAGGAAGCTGTCCAGGGCCTCCTGCCGGGTGGGCTCCCGCTCAAGCCACAGGGAGTCCTCAGTATAGATGGAGCCCTCCGCCTTCCCCTGACGCAGGCAGAAGGTACAGGCACAGTTGCATTTGTTGGTGAGGTTGACGTACAGCGCCCCCTCGTATTCATAGGTAATGGTCATAACAGCATTCCTCCACAGGGGCGGCAGTAGACCGCCCGTTCTTTGCACCGGCAAAATCAAAGAATCCCAAAGAACTGCTTCCCGTTTTCCAGGGTGATCCGGGCGACCTCCTCTGTGTCCATCCCCTTCACCTGGGCAATGGTCTCGGCCACCCGGCAGACATACCCGGAATCGTTCCGCTTCCCCCGGAAGGGCTCTGGCGTCAGGTAGGGGGAATCGGTCTCAATCATGATCTGATCCATGGGCAGCCAATCTACAACTTCCAAAGATTTCCTGGCATTTTTATAGGTGATGACCCCGGTAAAGGAGAGCATCCACCCCAGCTTCACCAGCGTTTTGGCGTCCTCCAGACTGCCCGAATAGCAGTGATACACCCCCGTCACCCCAGGGTGCGCCTTGACCACCTCCAGACAGTCGTGGTGGGCCTCTCGGTCGTGAACGATGACAGGCCGGCCGGCGCTCTGGGCCAGATCCATCTGCCGGTGAAAAACCTCCTGCTGGAACTCTGGGGGCGGGTTGTCCTTCCAGTGGTAGTCTAGACCAATCTCTCCAATCGCCTTCACCTTAGGATGGGTGGCCAGCGCCCACAGGCTGTTCCAGGTATCCTCCGTAAAGCCGGCGCAGTCCGAGGGATGCACCCCCACAGCGGCGTACAAAAAGGGAAACGCCTCCGCCAGGGCGATAGCCATCTCGGAAGAGGCCAGGTCACAGCCCGGATTCAAAATCAGCTCCACGCCCTTTGCCGGCATGGAGGCCAGCACCTCCCGCCGGTCGGCGTTGAAAGCCCCGGAGTCATAGTGGGCATGGGTGTCAAACAGCTTCACAGAAATTCCTCCCGTTTTGTCCCCGGTCCGATCGAGAACATAGGTTCCATTATAATAGAACAGCTGCCGCCGGTTGTCAACATAATTTTGAGGATTTGCAAAATTGGGCGCAAACACTGGACTTGTTCTGGAAAATCGTGTATAATAGCACCTCCAACAAAAGAGAGGGGGACCAATTTTGAAACGTGAAAGCTTCCACTCCCGCCTGGGCTTCCTGCTGGTCAGCGCCGGCTGCGCCATCGGCATTGGAAACGTGTGGAAATTTCCCTATGTAGCCGGAGCCAACGGCGGCGGAATCTTTGTGCTGTTTTACCTGCTGTTTCTGGTCATGATGGGGGTGCCCGTGCTGACCATGGAGCTGGCTGTGGGACGGGCCAGCCGCAAAAGCGCTGTGCTGGGCTACCGCGCCCTGGAGCCAGCGGGCAGCCTGTGGCACATCCACGGCTGGTTCTGTGTTGCCGGGTGCTGTCTGCTGATGATGTACTATACCACCGTATCCGGCTGGATGCTGGGCTATTTCTTCAAATTTGCCGCCGGAACCTTTGACGGCCTGGAGGGAACCGCCATTGACGGCGTATTCCACGCGATGCTGGCCAACCCCGGCGAGATGACAGTCTGGATGGCCGTTACCGTACTGACCGGCTTTCTGGTGTGCAGTTTTGGCCTGCAAAAGGGGCTGGAGCGGATCACCAAGGGCATGATGCTGGGGCTGCTGGGGCTGATTGTACTGCTGGCCGCCCACAGCCTGCTCCTTCCCGGCGCGGCGGAGGGGGTGCGGTTTTACCTCCTTCCCAGCCTTCAGCGGGCCCGGGAGGCCGGTCTGGGCGGCGTCATCACCGCCGCCATGAACCAGGCCTTTTTCACCCTGAGCCTGGGAATTGCCGCCATGGAAATCTTCGGAAGTTACATGTCCAAGGAGCACACCCTGACGGGAGAGGCGGTGCGCATCTGCGGTCTGGACACCTTTGTAGCCCTGATGTCGGGACTGATTATCTTCCCCGCTTGCTTCAGCTTCGGCGTTCAGCCGGACGCTGGACCCGACCTGATCTTCCTTACCTTGCCCAAGGTTTTCGGCGGAATGGCCGGAGGACGGCTCTGGGGCGCCCTGTTTTTTCTGTTTATGACCTTCGCTAGCTTTTCCACCCTCATTGCTGTCTTTGAAAACCTGCTGTCCAGCGCCATCGACAACTTCGGCTGGAGCCGAAAAAAGGCAGTGGCGGTACACTGCGTTTTGATCCTTGTCGCCAGTATGCCCTGTGTCCTGGGCTACAACCTGTGGCAGGATCTCCGCCTTATCGGCGGGCGGGACGTGCTGGACAGCGAGGACTTTTTAGTCAGCAACCTACTCCTTCCTCTGGGCTCTCTGGTTTACCTGCTGTTCTGTGTAACTAAGTGGGGCTGGGGCTTCGACAATTACCTGACCGAGGCCAACACCGGCACCGGCCTGAAGCTGCCCCGGTGCTTGAAGCCCTACTTCCAATTTACCCTTCCTGTGCTGATTCTGGTGATTCTGCTTCAGGGCCTACTTTGAACTGTCCAGTCGGTCTGAAAGCGAAAGGAACCTTCAAATTTTTTAAAAAATTGATTAAATCCCCCAGAAGGTCCTTGCGTCCCAGGGCGAAATAGGATAAAATGGAGACACGAGGCGGGAAACCGCGCGATGTCATGAAGGAGGAATCTGACACATGGGATTTTTTGACACCCTGAAGGATAAGGCCACCGATTTGGCACAGGCCGGTGTGGCCCAGTCCAAGCGCCTGGCGGAGATCGCCAAGCTGAAAACCGCCAACATGGGCGAGGAGGATACCATCAAAAAGGCTTATATCGAGTTGGGCAAGCTGTATTATGCTGAGCACGGCGCCGCTCCCGAGGGGGGCTACGCCGCCGCTTGCGAGAAGATCACCGCTGCCAAAGCCGCCATCGAAACCAACAACGCCCGCATTGCCGAGCTGAAGGAGACCGGTGACGAGGAACCCACCCCGGAGGAGATCCCCACATCCGAGGCTGAGGCCCCCACCGAGGAGCCCACCGAGTCCCCGGAAGACAATACTTGAGCCAATCAGACTCACACCAAAAGCCGCCGCAGAGAAACGCTCTGCGGCGGCTTTTTTGTGCAAAATTACATAAATCTACATCTTTCGGGTAAAATACATCCGAAAAACCGTGATTTTCTGTATATATGAAGGAGAAATACACCATGAAACAATATTTCCGACTGCCCCAGGATGTGGTAGGCCACGACCCGGTTCTCCTGTCCTACTGGGACCAGATGCCCGCCCGGGCCCAGCTCCGCCTGCTGGAGAGCACCATCTCTGTGTCCACGCTGGGGGAGCTGAAAAAGCTGGCGGAGGAGTTGAGCACAGACACCGCCGGACCGTCGGCGCACAACTGACCAAGGCTCCGATCCGTTCTGCCTTAAATGGCAAAATCCGATGCAATCCTATAGAAACTTCCATTTTTGCAAGAAAATAGCCGAAATTTTTAATAAAAAAAGAAAAAAATTTGACGAACCGGCTAAATTCAACAAATTTCCCCATGCCCTATCGATTAAAAATATACCATACCTTTCACCTCATCCCAGTCATATCCACCCAATGCAGGCCAGACAGGGACCAGCCGCCCGGGGGCTGGAAATGGTGGAAGGGGTCTCCACGGTTGTATTCCTGCGGTTCCGCTCATAATGAGGAGGCGGACAGCTCCCATGGTGTGTCTGTCCGCACAAGAACCTGTTCTAGGTTTTTTACTGAAACAAGGGGGTGGAACAGTGGAACAAGAACCAAAACAAAAGGCAGGCCCAATACCGCTCATCCTGGCCTACGGACTGGCGCTGGGCCTGCTGCTGGCCCTATGTCTGACCGCGGAGATGCACTGGACGGCGGAGCCTGCCGCCGCCGCTATGCTGGAGCTGCCCAGTCTGACCGCCGCTGCCCCCGCTCAGAGCGGAGGAGAGGCGGAACAGGTTATCCCCATGGGGCGCGCTGTCGGCATCAAGCTGTTTTCTGACGGTGTGTTGGTGGTTGGCCTGTCTCCGGTCGAGACCCCGGAGGGGGAGCGTTACCCGGGCCGGGACTGCGGTCTGAAGGCGGGGGATCTGATTACCCACATCAATGGCAGCGAGGTGGATACCATTGAAGAGGTCCAATCCCTGGTCACACAGCAGGACGGAGAAGCACTTACCATTCAGGCGGTGCGGGGGCAGCGTCAGCTCCAGTTGACGGCAGCCCCGGCGGAAAACGAAAAGGGGGTCTATCAGTTGGGGGTATGGCTGCGGGACTCCATGGCCGGTATTGGCACCCTGACCTTCTACAACCCGGAGACCGGCGTATTCGCCGCCCTAGGGCACGGCATCAACGACGTGGACACCGCAACCCTTATGCCCCTGGAATCGGGCAGTATTATGGAGGCCAGCGTGGCCAGCGTAAAAAAGGGAATCAGCGGCCAACCCGGAGAGCTCCATGGCGAGTTTGACCTGACTCGTGATCTGGGAACTCTGTACGCCAACACCAATCTGGGCATCTTTGGCCAGATGACAGAGGATAGTCTGCCCGCTGGCCAAAAGGCGGTGCCCGTGGCTTCCCGGGACCAGGTCCAGGAGGGAGACGCCACTATCCTGACCAACATTCGAGGAGAAGAGGTTGAGGAATTTCATGTAAAAATCACGCACATCGCCCAGGACAGCGGCAGTGATGGGACACGAAGCCTGATGGTTCAGGTCACAGACCCAGAACTGCTGGAGCTTACTGGCGGCATCGTCCAGGGAATGAGCGGCAGCCCGATTCTTCAAGACGGGCGGCTGGTGGGAGCTGTGACCCATGTGCTGGTCAATGACCCCTCCAGAGGATATGGCATTTTTGCGGAAAACATGCTCCGTCAGTCATCTGGAGCCCTGAAAAACCAGGCCTCGTAAAACACCGGTCACCCCCGGCGTTTATCGTCGGGGGTGATGCTATATAGTATAATTTCCCTGTTTTGTCGAATTCCGTCGGAAATTAAATAAAGAATATTACAGATTTTGCCACTTTGCATCTTGCAAAAATTGCCAGAATGTGATAAATTATAGGAGACCTTCCAAGAAGCAGGAGAAAAAACGCAAAACCACCAAATTTTAGAAATGAATGGAGGAATTGTCATGGACAAAGTGAAGAAGGCATTGGTCGCAGACACCAGCGAGGAATTTCGCCACAGCGTTGTGGAGACACTGAACAACGAGCAGGATCTTCTGGTTGTTGGACAGACAGAGGATGGGCAGGAGCTTGTGCGTATGGTCCAGGACCTGGAGCCAGACGTGGTCGTCATGGACCTGGTGCTGATGGGGATGGATGGCTTAACGGTCTTGGAGGAGGTGAAGGAACTGGTCCGCTGCCCCAAAATCCTCATCGTCTCCAGCTACATCCGCGGCGGCATTGCGGACTCCGCCGCCGCCGGGGGCGCGGATTACTATATGACCAAGCCCTGCCGGGCCAGTACCATCTGCGAGCGCCTGCGCCAGCTCACCATGGGGAGCAGCCTGGAGCCGGAACGTGACAAGAGAGGAAACCTTGAGGTTCAGGTGACTGCCATCATTCACGAGGTGGGCGTCCCCGCCCACATCAAGGGGTACCAGTACCTGCGGGAAGCCATTCTGATTGCAGTCAACGACATGGACGTCATCAACGCCGTCACAAAGGTCCTCTATCCCGAGGTTGCCAAACGGTTCGGCACCACCGCAAGCCGGGTCGAGCGGGCTATCCGCCACGCCATTGAGGTAGCTTGGGACCGGGGTGATTTGGAAACTCTGCAAAAGTACTTCGGCTACACCGTTTCTAACACCAAGGGAAAACCCACCAACAGCGAATTTATTGCGATGATCGCCGACAGCCTCCAGCTGGAGATGGGGCAGCTCTGATTCAGCCCTTGTCATTTCCCTCTATGTCTGCTATACTAAGACCTGCTCTTTCTGCATAAAAATCCCGCAGAGCCGGACAGGCCCTGCGGACAAGGAGGTAAATGCACATTGACGATCACATACACACCCAAGGGCGTCTGCTCTCAGCTGTTTCAAATCGAGGTAGAGGATGGAACCATCCAATCTGTTCAGGTATTGGGGGGGTGCAACGGCAACCTTCAGGGGCTCAGCTCCCTTTTGAAGGGAATGCCTGTGGAGGAGGCGATTCACCGGTTGGAGGGCATTCGCTGCGGCGGACGGCCCACTTCCTGCCCCGATCAGCTGGCTAAGGCGCTGAAAACCGCCCTGTAAATCCTGAACACACCGGCTTCACACATTTTACTGGAACAGCAAGGACGGCGCAGCACTATGCTGCGCCGTCCTTCTCTTTCAGCTGCGCCTCTCGGCGCTTGAGAATCCGGGGAAAGCGGAGGAAGAAAATGGTCCCTGTTGTCAGCGCGGCACACAGGTCCGCAATGGGCTCAGCCAGCCATACCGCAAAAACCTTGTCCGACAAAAAGCAGGGGAGGATAAAAATGAGAGGGATCAACAGGATTATTTTTCGCAGCAGAGCCAGGAACAGCGAGATCTTGGCCTCTCCCAGAGCCACAAAGGTCTGCTGGCATGAGAACTGCACCCCCATCAGAAACATGCCGCCAAAGTAGACCCGCAGGGTGTGCCGGGCAGCCTCCACCAACTCGGGCTTTCTGTTAAAGATTGCAATGAACGCCCCCGGAAACAGCTCCACCAGGACAAAGACCGTGATAGAACAGAACAGTCCACACATAAACAGCAGCCGAAAGGCCCGGCGCACCCGCTCCAGGTTTCCCGCCCCGTAGTTGAAGCCGATAATGGGCTGAGCCCCCTGGGCCAGCCCCATAAAGGGCATGGTGCCCACCTGCATTACGGAGGAAGCGATGGTCATGGCTCCTACATACACATCTCCGCCGAAGCTGCGCAGAGAGGAGTTAAAAGAGATCGTCACAAGGCTCTCTGTGGACTGCATAATGAAGGGGGAAACACCGATGGCCACCACCGGCAGCAAAATAGAGGCCCGCAGCCGAAGGTGCCTGATCCGCAGCTTCAGCTGGGTTCGTTTTCCCACCAGGAACGCCAGCACCCAGAGGGCAGATACTGTCTGGGACAAAACCGTGGCCAGAGCCGCGCCCCGTACCCCCATCCCCAAACCAAAAATGAAGACTGGATCCAAAAGGATGTTGCACACCGCTCCAATCACCACAGTAAGCATAGAAAAGGAGGCGAAGCCCTGGGCGGTGATGAAGTTGTTCAGTCCCATCGCCAGCAGAACGGACACAGTCCCCCACAGATACACCGACAGGTAGCCGCTGGCATAGGGCAGAGTGTACTCGCTGGCCCCAAAAAGGAGCAGCAGCGGCTCACGGAACACCTGAAACAGAGCCGTGGACCCCGCCGCCAGCACCAAAAGCAACGCGGTACAGCCCCCTAAAATAGCCTCCGCCCCATGAACGTCCCCTTCCCCCATGCGGATCGCCGCCCGGGAGCCGCCTCCCATTCCAGCCAGCGCGGAGAGCGCAGAGATAAACATCAAAATCGGAAACGCAACCCCCAGACCCGTCAGGGCCAGATCTCCCTCGCTTCCCATATGGCCAATGTACATTCGGTCCACAATATTGTACAGCGCGTTAATCAGCTGAGCCGCTACCGCAGGCACAGCTAGCTTCCACATCAGCCGTCCCACTGGCGCGGTGCCAAGCGCGTTTTTATCCTCCATCATTTTCCCCTCCCGTTTGTCTGCCGTTTCATTTTGTCTCGTCCCACATCTGCTCCAGATTCTGATGGATCTGGCCCATCAGGCGCTCCAGCTCCTGCCGTTCCTCAAAAGTGAGCCCCTGAACCAAGGCAGCTCCGAACGCCTCCTGGCTCTTCCGCCCCAGCTCCACCGCCCCGGCGGCGGCAGAGGTCAGCTCCAGGTGCTCAATCCGCCGGTCTCTGGCATCCAGCCGGCGCAGCAGCAGCCCCTTCTGCTCCAGCTTTCGTATTCCCACCGACACGTTGGATTTGGCCAGACGGCGCACAGACACAATATCCGAAGCGGTATCATACCCCGGGTTGTTGGCAAGAAACAAAAGAATATCCAGCTCCGCCTGGGTCAGCCCTGTCTCCTCCTGAACTGGGACAAGCATACGGCGGTACAGCTGCCCCGCATTGTTTAGGAAGATCAACATACCTCTGTGCATGGCAGTCTCCAAATAGTTATAATCTATAACTATTAGAATACGGCAATCCCCCGAAAAAGTCAACCGACACCGTTCACAAATTTCAAACTCCACCCACTGTCCTTTTTGTCCCCACAAGAGACCGCAGGCGTGCCCTCCCCCAAAGGGACAGGCACGCCTGCACAGATTGAACCAAGGCTCTACTGGTTCGGTCCATATGTGGTGTGGAGCATCTCATGCAGCTGCTCCGGTGTGTACTCTCTCTGAACAGTGGCAACCACCGGGTTGTACTCCGCCCGCTTGAAGGGCGCGGAGCGGTCCAGATTATACAAGCCCTCCCGGCGCTCCTGCTTCTCCTGCATCAGACCGTGGGGCTGACCGGCACCGCCCACGCAGCCGCCGGGGCAGGTCATGACCTCCACCAGATCGAAGTAGGCATTCCCCGCCTCGATTTCCTCCAACAGTTTCTGGGCATTGCGCAGGCCGTGGACCACCGCCAGGTGGATATCCCGATCCCCTACCCGAATCACCGCCACCCGGACGCCCTGGCTGCCCCGCAGCCCGGAGAAGCTCAGCTCCCGCATGGAGTTTTTCGTCTTGTCCGGCAGACAGTGGCGGACCACCGCCTCGGCCACGCCGCCTGTGGCGCCGTAGATGACCCCCGCCCCAGAGCCGAAACCAAAGGGCATATCCAGCGACTCCATCTCTACCTTGGGCAGCTGAATACCCGACTCCTGGATCATCTTAACAATTTCCTGGGTGGTGAGCACCAGATCCACATCGGGTACGCCATCCCGGGCAAACTGAGGCCGGGCGGCCTCCATCTTCTTAGCGGTGCAGGGCATGATGGCAATGTGGAAGGTGGTCCGCCCATCCTCTGCATCCTTCTTCTTGTACTTATCCTTCAAAATGGAGGCAAACATCTCCATCGGAGACTTGCAGGTGGAAATATGCTTGAGGTACTTGGGGTTCTCGTTCTCCAGGTATTTCACCCAAGCGGGGCAGCAGGAGGTAAACATGGGGAAGGGGCCGCCCCGCTCCAACCGCTCCAGGAACTCGGCGGACTCCTCCACTGTGGTGAAATCCGCGCCAAAGGTGGTGTCATAGATCTCGTCCACCCCCATCAGGCGCAGGGCAGCCACAAGCCGGTCCAGGGCATTGGCTCCGGGGGGCAGACCGAAGGCCTCCCCCACCGCCACCCGGACGGCGGGAGCAATCTGGACCACCACCCGCTTCTCCGGGTTGTGGATGGCCCGCCAGGCCCGGCCAATCTCGTTGTAAACTGTAATGGCTCCGGTGGGGCACACAGCGGAGCACTGGCCGCAGCTGATGCACTTGGTCTCGGACAGCTTCCGGCCAAAGGCGGGCGTCACCTTCATCTGGTAGCCCCGCTGGACAAAGTCGAGGATCCCCATGCCCACAGTCTCCTCACACACCCGGACACAGTCGCCGCAGAGGATGCACTTGGTAGGGTCCCGGACCACCGCAGGGCTGGAGTCGTCAAAGGGGGCGCACTCCCGGTTGTCCTGAAAACGGATGCTCCGCACACCGAACTGCATGGCCAGCTCCTGAAGGCGGCAGTCGCCGCTTTTCTCGCAAATGGTGCAGTTGCAGTTGTGGGAGGCCAGCATCAGCTCCAGAATCAGCCGCCGGTGCTTCAGCAGTCGGGAGGTGTTGGTGCGGATTTTCAGACCGTCCCGGGGCTGCATGGAGCAGGAGGTCTCAAGCTTGCCCCGCTCGTCCTCCACCACGCACATCCGGCAGGCGCCATAGACCGACAGGTCGGAGTTGTAGCAGAATGTGGGCATCTCAATTCCGGCCTTCCGAATGACGGACAGCACATTGGTCTCCCCGTCGAAGGGGACCCGCTGGCCGTCGATGTACATAATTCCCTTTGCCATATCGCTCACTCCTCCCGAATGGCGCCGAAGGGACAGCAGCCCCAGCACGCGCCGCACTTGATGCACTTTTCCGTGTCAATGACATGAGGCATCCTGATCTGGCCGGAGATGGCCTCCATGGGGCACTGCTTCATACACTTGCCGCAGCCCTTGCACAGCTCCGGGTCAATCTGAAGGACCTTCTTCCGGCCGTTGCAGTGAGGGCAGTGCTTGTCCACCACATGGGCCAGGTACTCGTTCCGGAAATATTTCAGGGTGCTCTGCACCGGCTTGCAGGCCGACTGGCCCAGACCGCACAGGGCCGTCTCGCTGATGGTGGCGGACAGCTCCTCCAACAGATCCAAGTCCTCCATGCTGCCCTCATTGTTTACAATGCGGGTGAGAATCTCCAGCATCCGGCGGGTGCCCTCCCGGCAGGGGACGCACTTGCCGCAGGACTCGTTCTGGGTGAAGTT
>JAAWAD010000072.1 GCA_022791995.1 Lawsonibacter sp. | reverse complement strand
GACTTGATGTTCCAGATGATAAGCTTCTTCCCCAGCGCGTCGGCAATGGCCTCGGCCAGCATGGTCTTGCCCGTGCCCGGCTCCCCCTTGATGAGCAGGGGCTTCTGGAGCACCATGGCGATGTTGGCCGCCCGAAGCAGCTCCTCTGAGGCCACATAGTTCTGACTTCCTCGAAATTCCTTCATTCCAAAAATCCTTCCCGGCCCTCCGGCCCGCAGTATGGCTTTCGCGTGGGTTTGATTGTATCCTGTTTTCCCCAAAAAGGCAAGCCCCCGCCGGCTTTTTCCGGCGAGGGCTTTTTTCAGGGGGTGTCCGTCAGACCAGCCAGGTAGTCCAGCGACACCCCGTAAAATCGGGCGATACGGATTAGAACGGACAGCTGGGGCTCCCGTTCTCCGGCTTCGTAATATTGATACGTGCGGCTGGCGATTTGGATTTCCTTGGCCGCCTCCTTTTGGGAGAGTTTCTTTTGCTCCCTGAGAGATAAGAGCTGTTCTGAAAAAGCGGACAAAATTGTATTCCCCCCTCTATCAAGGGGTGTCGGTCAGGCCGGCCAGATAATCCAGCGAGACCCCATAAAATTGTGCGATACGAACCAGCACGGACAGCTGAGGTTCTGATTCCTCGTACTCGTATTTCTGATAGGCCCGCTTGGAGCATTGGATTCCTTCCGCAGCGAGCCCCTGAGAAATCCCGCGCTGTTTTCTTAGCTGCACCAGCCGATCTGAAAAAACGGACATTTTTATCCCACCCTCTTGACAACGCATGAAAAAGCGCTTATTATAGGAAAAAGCGTATGTTCATTCACTTTCCGAGGAGGACTTCCTATGCGTTCACTATACCGAATTCTATACGAATACGCCGCAAAATACAAGGCAGACGCTTTTCTCCTGGCCGATCAGGACGAGCTGGCCGACCACCAGCAGATGGTGGACCACGCCTTGGAGGATCTGGCCGGCATGGGCCCCCAGGCCGCAGAGCTGGTCAAACAGGTACAGGATGGCGGCGACGTCCTGGCCGACATTTACGGCAACGCCCACTTTCTGGCGGGCCTCTCCGTGGGCATGGAGCTGGGCCGGCTGTGAGGAGCACCCCCGTCCGTGTGTAGGGGCGGATATCATCCGCCCATTCCGCCGCCCTCCACCTGGAAGACGGCGCCGGAGCGGGAGGGGAGGACCAGGGTTGTACTCTCCTCCCACAGGTCCATGTGGGTCCAGCCCAGCAGGGGGGTCAAGCGGGGGTAGGGCAGCTCCAGGGCGGCGGCCTCATCCCCGGCGTTAAAGGCGCACAGGACGGTCTCCTTCCCGTCGGAGCGGGTAAAGGCCAGCAGGGGACCCTTTCCCAGCTCATAGCGGATAGCGCCCCGGCGCAGGGCGGGGTGGTCCCGGCGCAGGGCGCCCAGGGCGCGGAACCAGTCCAGCAGCTCCTGGTCCTCCTGGCCCCAGGGGTAGGTGCGGCGGTTGAAGGGGTCCTCGAAGCCCTCCATACCGGCCTCGTCGCCATAGTAGACGGTGGGGGAGCCGGGGAAGCAGAACAGCAGCAGGGCGGCGGCCCGGAGCAGGTCCTTGCCCCGGCGGCGCTGCTTGGGGGACAGGCGGAAGCTGGCCCGCCAGTCCCGGGACTGGTCCCGGTACTCCCCTCCGGCCCCCAGGAGGGTGAGGATCCGGGGGGTGTCGTGGGTACCCAGGGAGTTCATGGAGGAGTAGAAGGCGAAGGCGGGGTAGTTCTCCCGCAGGGTCTCCATCGCCTCCACAAAGCCCTCCGCCCCGTCCCCCTGAAAGTAGCTGAGAATGGCGGTGCGCAGGGGGTAATTCATCAGACCGTCGCAGTGTTTTCCCAGGATGTGCTTCCGGCGGACCCCGTAGGCCATCTTGGTGGAGCCGTCCTCCCACACCTCGCCGATGACCACGCCGTCGGCCTTCTCCGCCCGGACGGCCTCGTGAATCCCCTGGACAAAGTCGTCGGGCAGCTCGTCGGCCACATCCAGCCGCCAGCCGTCCGCGCCGGCCCGTATCCAGCGGCGGACCACGCTGTCCTCCCTGTCGAAGATGAAGGCACGGTAGCTCGGGTCCCCCTCGTTCACGGAGGGGAGGGAGTAGATGCCCCACCAGCTCTCGTACTGCCGGGGCCACTGGATGAAGTTGAACCAGGGGCGGTAGGGGGAGTCCCAGCTCTGGCTGGCCCCCACGTCGGGGTAGAAGCCGTCCCCGTTGAAGTAGCGGCTGACATAGCCGGTGTGGTTGAACACCCCGTCCAGCATCACCCGCATTCCCCGCTTGTGGGCCTCGCCGCACAGGCGGGTGAAGTCCTGCCCGGTGCCCAGCATGGGGTCAATGCGGTCGTAGTCGGCGGTGCCGTAGCGGTGGTTCTCCGCGGCCTCGAAAATGGGGTTGAAGTAGAGGGTGTCCACCCCCAGCCCCTTCAGATAGTCCAGCTTCTCCAGCACCCCTCGGAGGTCCCCGCCGAAGAAGTCCCGGTTCCGAATCTCTCCCCTGGGGTCGGGGCGGTACTCCGGGGTCTCGTTCCAGTCCTGGTGGACGGTGCGCCCCCCCACCATGCCGGCGGGGTCGGGGATCCGGGTGCGGCGGAAGCGGTCGGGGAAAATCTGATAGGTGACTCCCTCGCCGAACCAGGTGGGAACGGTCTGGCTCCCGTCATAGACGGTGAGCTGGTGATGGCCCAGCTCCCGTTTTTTCCCCCGGAAGGTCTCGGCGGTAAAAGAGTACCACACCAGCCCCACATAATCCCCGGTGTCCAGAACGGCCCGGAACAGATCCCGACCCAGCTCCAGGCCCACCCAGGGCATGGGGAGGGTGACGGTCCGCGCCTCCTGGCTCTCGAACACGGCGGTAAGCATCACCTTTGCAAAGCCCTCCAGGCGGGGCAGGCGGAGGGTGAATTCCACGGCTGTGCCGGAGGACACCGCGCCGTAAGGGTTCTTGTACCGGGGATCCCGGGAATCGTATGCGGGCTGATAGGACATCAAATCACTCCGAGTTTTTCAGATAAAAGAGACGGGGCTCTAATGATACTTATAGCTGCCGCCGCCGATAAACTCCCGCAGCAGAGAGTCCTTGGGGACCAGAGCGGGGTCGATGGGCTCGAACCACTGGAAGGCCTCAATCAGCTGAAGCAGCTCCTCCAGGCGGGCGTTCTCCTCGGGGACGGCCTGGAGGATGGGCATGGCGTAATTGCGCATGACGGCCACCTCGTAGGGCAGGGAGGAGTCGAAGATGATATCCGCCTTCTGCTTGAAGGGAGATATGTACAGCTTCTCCCCCCGGCGGACGTTGGCCCACATCTCCAACGTGGCGGCCACACCGGTGCCCCGGAAGTTGAAGTCCCGCACGGCCCGGCGGGTCAGGCGCATCCAGGTGCCCTTAAAGCGGAGGATGGAGCCCTCGTGTACGTTGGACCGGGCGGAGATGTACAGCTTGGTGGCCTCGGGGTGGCGGCCGGCGATGGCGTCGTTCAGGGCGTGGATCCCCTCGAAGATGGCGATCTCGTTTTTCTCCAGGCGGAGGGGGGTTCCGGTGCTGTCATTGCGCATCTGCCGGGCAAACTCGAACTTGGGGATGAGAATCTCCTCCCCCCGGGACAGGGCGGTGAAGTGCTGGTCCAGCAGCTCCATGTCCAGGCACAGGGGGGACTCGAAGTCCACGCTGCCCTCTGGCGTGCGGGGGACCGTCTTCGGGTTCGGGGTGAGGAAGTAGTTGTCCATGGCAACGGCCCGGGAGTTCACCCCCCGGCGGCGCAGCTCCTCGGCAATTTTCAGGGCCGTGGTGGTCTTGCCCGAGCCGGAGGGGCCGGACAGCAGCACAATGGGGCTGCGCTCCAGGTTGGCCAGAATCTTGTCCACCGCCAGGGACACCCGCTGGGCATAGGCCTGGTCGCACTCGGACAGGAACTCCATCACGTCGGACTGGACGCGCCGGTTGATTTCTTGAAGCTGGTATGCCATTGGACAGGACCCCTTCCTTGGTTCTTATGTGGAATAAAAGGCTGCAATCTGCCGTTTCTGCTCCAGCACCCGGTCCAGGCTGTTCAAATACTCCTGGGGGTATTTGGGGTTGGACAGGCGGGTGATCGTGTCTGGCGCGACAAGCTTGGTCATGCCCCCCGCCCCCAGGGAGACCACGGTGTGCAGCTCCTCCATCATGACGATGTTATACAGGCTCTCGTGCCCCGGACGGGCCCAGCCCACGTTCTCCAGCGCGCCGGACATGTACTTCTGCCGGTACAGGTAGTAGGGGCGGTACCCCGCCCCGGCCAGCCGCTCCCGGGAGAAGTCCAGCATCCGCCCGGTCTCCTCTCCCCCGGGCAGCTCCCCGGGGCGCTCCATCAGGGCCGAGCCCTTTTTCAGGGCCAGGGTGTGGACGGTGATGTTCTCCGGCGCCAGGGCCAGCACCCCCTCCAGGGAGCGGCAGAAGCCCTGGAAGGAGTCCCGGGGCAGGCCGGCAATCAGATCCATGTTGACGCAGGCAAAGCCCGCCGCCCGGGCCAGGGTACAGGCAGCAAAAATATCCTCCGGGGTGTGCCGCCGGCCGATGGCCTCTAGCACCGGGCCTTCCAGACTCTGGGGGTTGATGGACACCCGGTCCACCCCCCGGCGGCGCAGGGCGTCCAGCTTTTCGGCGGTGATGGTATCCGGCCGGCCGGCCTCCACGGTGTACTCCCCGCAGCCCTCCAGGGGCAGGCAGGCCCGGCACCGGTCCAGAAGCCGGCCCAGCTGTCCGGCTGACAGGGTGGTGGGGGTGCCCCCGCCCATATAAAAGGAGCGGACCGTCAGCCCCGCCTGCTTCAAAATCCGCCCGGTCTCCTCCACCTCGGCCAGCAGGCCCTCCAGATAGGGCTCCACCAGCCCCAGCGTCCGGCCCACGCCGGCGCTGACAAAGGAGCAGTAGATGCACCGGGTGGGGCAGAAGGGGATGCCGACGTACACCGAGACCTCCCGGGGGCCAAGGCTGCGCCCCGCCGCCAGACTGGCCTGGGCGCAGTCCACCGCCAGCGCCGCCCGGGCGGGGGAGACGGAATACTCCCGCTCCAGCTCCCGCCGGGCCTGGGCGGGAGTGGCCCCGGCCTGCATCGCCCGGGTGGGCAGCTTCACCGGGCGGACCCCGGTCAGCGCCCCCCAGGGGGGGGCCGCGCCCAAAAGGGCGGTGCCCGCCTTGTAAAAGGCCCGCTTTACCGCATGCTGCACCACATGATACACCATCTCCGGGCTGTTGTCCAGGTTTTTGCTGTCAAATCGAGTCACCCCGTTGAAATGTCCCTGGGGCCGGAAGACCAGCGCGCTGACGCTGGTCTTCTTCGTCCCCCGGTGCAGGGTGAAAATCACCGCGTTCTCCTCCCCGCCCAGGTCCCGGGGCAGCGGCCCCTCCGGGTACTCCGGCCGCTCCTCGGGAAACAGCGTCAGCAGCATCTGCTCCGCCGCGTACCGGTACCGCTCCGGCTGCCAGGGGTAGTTGGAGATCTCAAAGTACAGCTTCATGGACTACCCGTTCCCCTCCGGGCTGGCTGCCCGCCCCCGGAGCACGTACACCAGCGCAAGGCACCCCGCCGCCCAGAATACGCCGAACAGCCCGATGTTCACCGAGTTGTCAATGGAGAGGATGCCGCCTCCGGCGGGGAACAGGGGGGACCGGCCCTGGAACAGCACCCGGCACAGGAAATACAGGGACAGCAGCTCGCAGCCCAGATGGGCAAACCAGGCCCCGTCCAGGCGGCCCCGCCGGCGCAGACAGGCCGAGCCCAGCGCCGCCTTTCCCAGCCAGACCAGACCGGCACAGACCAGAAACAGGCCCATGACCTCTTCTTCCATGTGAATCGTCATAACAGGTTCCTCCTTCTTATATGTAGGCTCATGTGTAGGGCGCGACGACTCGGCGCTCCGCCGGACAGGTCTGTGAGCCCTATCAGGCGGGCCGCCCAGGGGGGCGGCCCCTACACACACGCCTGAAGGGGGAATCGGCCTTCGGCGGCCCGCTTCCCCCGTCCCACACGCGGACCGGGCGGCCGCGATCAATCGTGGCCCTGCACGCACGGGGGCGCTCCCGTCAGGGGTTCCGCGCCATTCCCTCCCGGAGGTAGGGGTTTCTTCTCCGCTCCCGGTCCAGGTCAGAGGTGGGCCCGTGGCCGGGGAGGACGTGAAAATTCCCCTCCAGGCGGCCCAGGCGCCCCAGGGAGTTCAGGATCTCCTCATAGCTGCCCCCGGCCAGATCGGTGCGCCCGCAGTCCCCGGCAAAGAGGGTGTCGCCGGTAAACAGGGCGTCCCCCACCTTGAGGGTGACGGAGCCCTTGGAGTGGCCCGGGGTCTCCAGGACCTCCACGGTGAGCGCGCCCAGGGGCAGGGTGTCCCCCTCGCCGTAGAGCTTCAGCCCGTCCACCTGTCCGGCCAGGGGGAAGAGGGTGTTCCCTGCCCCGTTGGCATCAGACTGGTGGATGTAGATGTCCGCCTGGGGCAGGGCCTGGTGGAGCTCGGGCACGGCGGTGGTGTGGTCGTAGTGGCCGTGGGTCAGCAAAATATACTCCACCTGGAGGCCCTGCTCCTGCACCGCGGCGAGAATCCGCCCGGCCTCCTCCCCAGGGTCGATGACGGCGGCCTTCTTCGTGGTCTCGTCCTCCAGAATGTAGCAGTTGGTCTGGATGGGTCCCACCTGCATGACGCTGATTTTCATGGCGTTTCCTCCTTGTTCAGTCGAAAAAGCTCTCGTAGCCGGTCAAATCCAGCGCCTCGCGCCGGAAGGCCCGCTCAAAAATTTCGATCACCGTGTCCAGCTTCTTCCAGTGATAGCACCGCTCCAGCAGCACCGGGCCCTCCGCCCCGTTCCAGCCCACGCCCACAATGTAGTTGTCCTTCTCGGGGCCCCGGAGGGCGATGGCACTCTGGATGAACCAGTAGTTTTTGGGGTTCTCCGGGTCCTTCTGCTCCAGGATAAGAAAGCTGTCGCTGCTGGGGTACAGCTCGGCCAGATTGTACTCGATGTCCGCCCAGACAAAGCGCGTCTGGATGGTTCCGCTCTCGCTGAGGGTCCAGGGCCAGTCCGGGTGGGGCGGTCGGATTTCCATGCAAAGCCCTCCTTTACGGCTTGTCCGTATCAAATAAAATGGTCACCGGCCCGTCGTTCACCGACGCAACCTGCATGTCCGCGCCGAACTGGCCGTGCTCCACCTGGAAGCCCCGCTGGCGGCACCGTTCCAGGAACCACTCGTACAGCTGGACGGCCAGCTCGGGCCTGGCCGCGTGGGAGAAGCCGGGGCGGCGGGAGGAGGTGTCGGCGTACAGGGTGAACTGGGAGATCACCAGCAGCGCGCCCCCCACCTGGGACAGGTCCCGGTTCATCTTGCCATTCTCGTCCTCGAAAACCCGCAGGTTGCACACCTTCTCCGCCAGCTTGTCACACGCGGCCTGGGTGTCCTGGGGGCCCACCCCCAGCAGCACCAGAAAGCCTTTTTCAATGGCCCCCTCCACCTTCCCGCCGATGGTCACCGAGGCGGAGGTGACCCGGGTTACAACTGCTCGCATACAAAACGTCCTTTCTTTTCCGCATCCGGCGGGGTGGGGGAGCGGCCCCTGTTATTTCCCCGACGTCCGGGCGGCGTAATAGACCCCCTGGATATTGTGCAGGCGGTTGACCACGGCGTTCAGCTCCTTCTGGTCCTTGACCTCCACCACGATGTGGATAGTGGCGTGGCCGTCGGGCAGGGCCCGGGCGGACAGGGAGGCCACCTTCACCTTGGCGGCGGACAGGGCCATCGCCACGTCCAGGGTCAGGCCGTCCCGGTCCTTGGCGGACAGCTCGACGGCGGTCTTATAGGCGGGCAGGGAGCCCTCCACCCAGGCCACCTTGACCCAGCGGTCGGCCTCCTCCGGCCTGCGGTTCTGGGGGGCGGCGTTGGGGCAGTCCTGGCGGTGGACGGAGACCCCGTAGCCCCGGGTGATAAAGCCCACCACCGGGTCCCCGGGGACGGGGGTGCAGCATTTGGCAAACTTGACCAGACAGTTGCCCATGCCCTCCACCACGATGCCCGAGTCAGAGTGCTTGGGCACGGTCTGGCCGGAGGACTGGGCGGGGGAGCCGGGCATGATGACGCCCTCACCTGCGGCCCGGGCGGCAGCCTCCCGCTCGGCTTGGAGCCGGCCCAGACGCAGCATCTCGTCCTTGACCCGGGCCACGGCCTTGGCGGCGGTGGTGCCCCCGTAGCCGATGGAGGCATACAGCTCGTCCAGGGTGCCAAAGCGCACCTTGTGGAGGATGTGGGGCAGCACCTCGTCGGCGGTGATGGCGGACATGGGGATTTTCACCCGCTTCAGCTCCGACTCGAAGGAGGCCCGGCCGGTGGCGATGTTCTCCTCCCGGCGCTCCTTTTTAAACCACTGGCGGATTTTGTTCCGGGCCTCGTTGGATTTGGCGATGTTCAGCCAGTCCCGGCTGGGACCCTTGGCATTTTTGGCGGTGAGGACCTCTACAATCTCGCCGTTGGACAGCTGGTGGTCATAGGGGACCATCCGGCCGTTCACCCGGGCGCCCACCATGCTGTTGCCCACGGCGGAGTGGATGCTGTAGGCGAAGTCGATGGGGGTGGCTCCGGCGGGCAGATTGACCACGTCCCCGTTGGGGGTGAAGACGAAGACCTCGTCGGCGAACATGTCCACCTTCAGGGAGCTGACAAACTCCTCCGCGTCGGCGTCCTGCTGGCTCTCCAGCAGCCTGCGCACCCACTCGAAGTCCCGCTCGGTGCCCAGCCGGCGGTTGGCCATCCCCTGCTTGTACTTCCAGTGGGCGGCGATGCCGTACTCCGCCGTCTGGTGCATCTCCCAGGTGCGCACCTGCACCTCGAAGGGGATGCCCTCCCGGCCGATGACGGTGGTGTGGAGGGACTGGTACATGTTGGGCTTGGGGGTGCCGATGTAGTCCTTGAATCGGCCCAGCACCGGCTTGAACAT
>JAAWAD010000071.1 GCA_022791995.1 Lawsonibacter sp. | reverse complement strand
TTTTCCACGTTCAGCATCTTTCCCCAAAGGGGCAGGATGGCCTGGAAGCGGGAGTCCCGCCCCTGGGTGGCCGAGCCGCCGGCGGAGTCCCCCTCGACGATGTAAATCTCGGTAAGCTCGGGGTTGGCTTCGTTGCAGTCCCGCAGCTTGTCGGGCATGGCCGCCCCTCCCAGGGCGGTCTTCCGGCGCACGGACTCCCGGGCCTTCCGGGCGGCCTCCCGGGCCCGGTTGGCCATCAGGGCCTTTTCCAGGATGGCCCGGCCCACGGCGGGGTTCTCCTCCAGGTAGATCTCCAGCTTTTCCGACACGATGGCGTTGACCAGGGTGCGCATTTCGCTGTTGCCCAGCTTGGTCTTGGTCTGGCCCTCGAACTGGGCCTCGGTCAGCTTGACGGAGATGACCACCGACAGCCCCTCCCGGCAGTCCTCGCCAGAGACCTTCTCGTCGTCCTTGAGCAGCTTGATCTTCCTGCCGTAGGCGTTCAGCACGGTGGTCAGCGCCCGGCGGAAGCCCTCCTCGTGCATTCCGCCCTCGGCGGTGTGGACATTGTTGGCGAAGGAGGCCATGGTCTCCTGATAGCTGTCGTTGTACTGCAGGGCGATTTCGGCCATGGAGTCCTCCCGGGCCCCGGCCATATAGATGACGTCCGGGTGGAGGGGGTCCTTGTTCCGGTTGATGAAGGAGACAAATTCCCGAATGCCCCCCTCGTAGCACATGTCGTCCTCCTGCTCCTGGCCGGGGCGCAGGTCCACGGTCTGAATCCGCAGGCCGGCGTTTAGGAAGGCCTCCTCCCGCATCCGGGTGCGCAGGGTGCCATAGCTGAACTCCAGGGTCTCGAACATTGTGGGGTCGGGCTTGAAGGTGACGGTTGTCCCGGTCCGGCTGGTCCGGCCCACCACCTTCATCTCCTGGGTAATTTTCCCTTGGGCAAAGCGCATCTCGTAGATTTCCCCGTTCTTGTGGACCTGGACCTCCAGCCACTCGGACAGGGCGTTCACCACGCTGGCCCCCACTCCGTGCAGGCCGCCGGATACCTTGTACCCGCCGCCGCCGAACTTGCCCCCGGCGTGGAGGACGGTGAAGACCACCTCCAGGGCGGGCCGGCCCGTCTGAGGCTGGATATCCACCGGGATGCCCCGGCCGTTGTCCGTCACCGTGATGGTATTTCCCGGGTTGATGGTCACGGTAATATCCGTGCAGTGGCCGGCCAGGGCCTCGTCGATGGAGTTGTCCACGATTTCATACACCAGGTGGTGCAGCCCCGACTCGGACGTGTTGCCGATATACATGCCGGGCCGCTTACGCACCGCCTCCAGGCCCTCCAGGACCTGGATTTCAGACCCGCCGTACTCGTGGTCGGTCTGGGTGGTGTTCAGCTCGTTCATTCCGTTTCGTTCTTCAGACATAGCTACCTCCGCGATGGTAAAATCCTGCCGGGCCGGACTGCCTCCGCCCGCAGATGTACATTCAATTTGCTCCTCCGGCGCTTCAATCCAGCGCCTCGTCCTCTGTCTCCTCCGTCTCGTGGAGTGAGCCGCCCCCCTCAGCCCCCATCAGCTCGGTGGCCCGCATCCGGCGCTTGTCCTTGGCGGCCTCCACATTCCGGTGGATCAGCTCCTTGACCTGCCGGGGCTGCCGGATGTTCTTCAAATCCAGGTGGGGAATGCTCTTGTCCGTGGAGTGGACACACACCGTCCCCACCCCGAAAATCCGCTGGCCCAGCGTCATGGTCAGCTCCAGGTCCCGCACCCGGTAGAGCAGCACCTCATCCGCCTTCAGATTCAGGAACCCCACCTCGCAGAACAGCCGGTCCTCGCTGAGGCGGTACCGGGTGAAGGAGAGGGGAAGACCGAAATACCGCTTCCGATCCTTCCACAGGTATTCAATGGAATCCATATTGTAAGCCTCCTTTTTTGATTGGTCCCGCCGGCCCCTGCACACGGAGCGAAAAAGCTCCATCATTCCAGCCCGCCCCGCGCCGCCCGGCCGGCCAGGGCGGCGGGGGAGAGGGGGGAGAGATACACCACCGGCTCGCCCCAGCGGCTGTCCGCCAGGACGAGGGACCGGGGCAAATCCTCGGTGAGCCAGATGGCCCGGCCCTCGGCCTCCGCCCGCTCCAGAAACTCCCGGGTCTTGTAGGCCCAGCTGGCGTTGTCCAGATCGAAGACCCCCAGGATGTCCCGGTCCGAGATCATCACCGACTGGCCCAGGTGCAGATACATCACAGTCCCTGCGCTTTCTTCCGCAAGGCCAGCAGATACCCGGCCAAAACCCCAATCATAGCGGAGAACGGCAGGTAAAAACCCCAGCCTCCCTCATATCCAAAGCCCCAGGTGAGGGATTGTATACCAGCCCACCGGACCAGGTAAGGAAGCATAGCAAAAAACAGGGCAAATTCCGCAAAGACCACGGGAAGCAAGCGCATCACGGCGCTTTTCGCCCTTTCCCTGACAGCCAGCCCAACCCAAAACGCGGCCGCCCCTGACAGCAGAAGGACCGGCAGGAGAAAACCGAGATTTTCAGCCGTACATTCCAGGATATATTTGATATCGTGCCAATTCATCACTCCATCAGCCTCCCGTTTTGAATATGGAACGCTTTTCCTCCCTCCAGGCCCTCCAGCTTCTCCTCCTCGCAGCAGGTGATGAACACCTGCCCACCCCGGATACGGTTTAGGACGAAGGCCTGCCGCCGGGCGTCCAGTTCAGAGAGGACGTCGTCCAGCAGGAGGACAGGCCACTCGCCGGTTTCCTCCTGAAAGATCTCCCGCTGGGCCAGCTTGAGGGAGAGGGCGGCGGTGCGGGTCTGGCCCTGGGAGCCGTAGATTTTAGCGGACTGGCCGTTGATGGAGACAGCCAGGTCGTCCTTGTGGGGGCCGGACAGACACTGCCGGGCGTCCAGCTCCGCCTGACGGTGGGTTCTCTGGTGCTCCAGCAGGGGGGGGAGGAGCTTCTGTGGGGGTTCCAGGGGGTCGTCCAGGGTGGAGACGGTGGTATAGTCCAGCCCCAGCGTCTCCCGTCCGCCGGAGAAGTCGGCGTGGATGGCGGGGGCGCTGGCCCGCAGGCGCTTGACAAAGTGGGCCCGGTAGTGAATCAGCAGGGCCCCGGTCTGGGCCATGCGCAGGCTGAAGTCGTCCAGGGTCTGGAGGAGGGAGGGATTGTCCGGCCAGTCCCGTAGGATGCGGGTCTTGTGCTCGTACAGGCGGCCATACTCCGCCAGGGCCTGGGCGTACCGGGGCCGCAGCTGGCAGATGGCCCCGTCCAGGAAGCGCCTCCGTGCGGCGGCCCCCTCCCGGATGAGCTGGAGGTCCTCCGGGCAGAAGAGCACAGTGTTGAGGATGCCCGCCAGCTCCCCGGCGGTCTTCAGCCGCACCCCGTTGGATTTCAGCTGCCGCCCCTGGCCCCGGAGCAGCCGGGCCTCCAGACGGAACTGGCGCCCCCGGCTGGATACCGTCCCCAGAATGCGGGCGGCGGCGCTCTCCAGCCGGATCATCTCCCGGTCGTACCGGGCCCGGTGGGACCGGGCGGCGGACAGATAGGCGATGGCCTCCAGCAGGTTGGTCTTCCCCTGGGCGTTGTCCCCGTAAATCAGGTTCACCCGGGGATCAAAGTGGACCTCCAGTTCGGCGTAGTTGCGGAAATTCTCCAGCGCCAGCGCCAGTATGTTCACCGGACAACCAGCTCCGTCTCGCCGTCAATCGCCGCCCGGTCCCCGGGGCGCAGCTTCTTCCCCCGCATGGTGCATACGTCCCCGTTGACCGTGACCCGGCCCTCCTGGATGATCCCCTTGGCGTCGCCGCCGGTCTCTACCGCTCCGGCGAACTTCAGCAGGTCCTGGAGCTTGATGTATTCGGTGTGAATTTGTATCTCATGGGTGTCCATTTTCATTTTCTCCAATTTCCCAAAAGTCAATACCGTTTGCAGACCCCTCTGTTCCACGTGAAACCCTTTTTGTTCCTTTCTTTCAAGAAAGGAACCGAAAGAGCTTTCATTTTTAAACTCTATCAGGGGAGCTCCCCCGTAAGGCCCCTTTGGCAAAGGGGCCTTTGCGCCTGCGGGCGGGACAGGGGAGGGACGCTGCTGCTCAGCCCGCCTTCAGGCGGACGGGGAGGACCATATAGACGAAGCTCTCCTCGCCCTCGGCGGGGAGGATGACGCAGGGGGCGACGCCGGAGGTAAATTCCAGCCGGAGCTTTTCGGCGGGAGCGGCCTTGAGGGCGTCCATCAGGTATTTATTGTTGAAGCCGATCTCCAGGCCCTGGCCGTCGCCGGAGATGGGGCACTGGTCGGCGGCGTCTCCCACGGCTGTTTTGGTGGTGATGGAGACCTGCCCGTCGCCAAAGACGCAGCGCAGGGGGCTTTTCAGCTTCTCGCTGATGATAAGAGAGACCCGGTCGATGGAGGACAGGAGAGACCGGGAGACGCACTCCACCTGGATAGGGTTGTTCCGGGGGATGGCGTTCCGATAGGCCAGGAACTCCCCCTCCAGGCGGCGGCAGACCAGCAGGATGTCCCCGGTCTGGAAGAGGATGTGCCGGGCGCCCTGAATAATGGAGACCTCCTCCTCGCCGGAGCAGATGCGCTCCACCTCGCTGAGGGCGGAGCCGGGGACCACAAAGGAGAAGGTATCCTGTCCCCGCTTTTCCAAAAAGGTCTCCCGCCGCAGAGCCAGGCGGTACCCGTCCACCGACACCACGGTGAGGGTGTCCCCCTCCACCTCGAAGAGGGAGCCGGTGTGAATGGGCCGGCTCTCGTTGGTGCTTACGGCGAAGAGGGTCTGGCTGATCATGGAGCGCAGGGCGGGCTGGGGCAGGCGCAGGGCGTTTTGCTGGTCCACGGCGGGCAGCTCGGGGAACTCCTCGGGGTCGGTGGCCAGGATGTTGAACTCGGCCAGGCCGCATTTAATGTTCACGGTGTAGTCCTGGGTGGTGAAGACCACTACGTCGTCGGGGAGCTTGCGGACAATCTCTCCAAACAGGCGGGCGGACAGGACCAGAGAGCCCCTCTCCCGGATCTCGGCGGGGACAGTGGCCCGGATGCCCGTCTCCAGGTTATAGCCGGTGAGGCGCAGCTGCTCTCCGGCCTCCACCAGGATACCCTCCATGGCGGGGATGGAGCTCTTGGCGGCCACAGCCCGGGAGGCGATGGAGACTGCGGAGGACAGCAGGGCCTTTTCGCAGGAAAACTTCATTTGGGAAAACCTCCTGTCTCTCTCTCCGCCTTTCGGAGAGAAAGGAATAGATTACCTTAGTCGTAACAGTAGTAGGCGGAAAAAATGTGGAAAGTCCCCGGAAAGCCTTGGGCCCCAGGGGATGGCGGGTCCACAGGGGGGTGTGGAGGTTTTCTGCGGTTTTCCACATGCCCTGTGAAAACAGAAAATTCTCCACAGCCGTCCACAAACATTCCACATTCGCGTGTGGAAACATCACTCGTACCGGCTGTTGATGTTGGCGGTGATATCCTTGATGATTTCCGCCTTTTCCGGGTCGTTTTTCACCAGCTCCTCAATGCGCTCGATGGAGTGGAGCACGGTGGAGTGGTCCCGGCCGTTGAACTCCTTGCCCACCTCTTTCAAAGAGAGGTTGGTCATCCGCCGGATCTGGTACATGGCGATCTGCCGGGCGGTGGACAGGTCCTTGCCCCGGCCCTGGCCCCGGAGAACGGCGGGCTCCAGATTGTAGAACTTGCAGACCTCTTCAATGATGATCTCCGCCGTGGGCACAATGTCCGCCTGCTGCTTGAAGATGTCCTTCACCGCCCGGACCACGGTGTCCTTGTTCACGGTGTCCCCCATCAGATCCTGATAGGCGGTAATTTTGTTGATGGTGCCCTCAATCTGCCGCACGTTGGCGGTGATGTTCTCGGCAATCAGGCGCAGGAGAAAGTCGGGCAGCTCAATGCCCATGCGGATGGATTTGTTTTTGATGATGGCCACCCGGGTCTCATAGTCGGGGGGCTGGATGTCGGCCAGCAGGCCCCATTCGAACCGGGTTTTCAGCCGGTCCTCCAGCCGGAGCATCTCCTTGGGGGGCCGGTCAGAGGTGAAGACGATCTGTTTTTTCAGCTCGTACAGGGTATTAAAGGTGTGGAACATCTCCTCCTGGGAGGATTCCCGCCCGGCGATGAACTGCACGTCGTCCATAAGGAAGGCGTCGGCCCCCCGGTATTTCTCCCGGAACTCGGTGTTGCGCCCCTCCCGGATGGCGGCAATCAGCTCGTTGGTGAAGGTGTCCCCCTTGATGTAGATGATTTTGAGCCTGGGGTTGCTGGCGTGAAGGGCGTGGGCGATGGCATACAGCAGGTGGGTCTTGCCCAGGCCGGAGTCCCCATAGATGAACAGGGGGTTGTAGCTCTGTCCCGGGTTGTCAGCCACCGCCCGGGCCGCGGCGTGGGCAAACTTGTTGGAGGAGCCCACGACAAAGCGGTCGAAGGTGTAATCCTCCGTCCCCGGGAGAAAGTCCCCCTTCTCCGGCTGCTTCCGGTCCCCCAGCTCCTCCTGGGTGACGACCTCCACCTCGAAATCCGAGGAGAACAGCTCCCGCAGGGCGTTCTGAATCCGGGGGACATACCGGGCCGCAATCAGGTCCCGCTTGAAGGAGGTGGGGGAGCACAGAACAAACCGGTCGGCCTCCATCGAGACCGCGCTGGCGTCGTCGAACCAGGTGTTCAGCGTGGTGGGGGTCATCTCCTTCCCCATCAGCTCCAACACTCTGGCCCATACTTCGGCGGCGGGATTCATAGCCAGTTCCTCCTTTCCACTTTAGAAAAGCCCCCCCTGGAGACAGAGAAGGCGGCTTATAGAGACGGCATTCCTATCTTATCTATTATATCAAAAAGGGAGAGGTCCCGCAACGTTTTTTGGAAAATTGAAGGAAAAATATTTCCCTTTGTGTCCCGGGCCTCGCCGGCCTGGCGTTCCTTTCTTGAAAGAAAGGAACCGAAAGAACTTTTCATGTTATGGATATGTATGTAAGGGCCGCCCCTACACACGGGGCGAAGGAGCTCCCCTGTAAGGCCCCTTTGCCTAAGGGGACTTTCCGCCTGCGGGCGGACGGCGGGTGGAGGAAGCGTGTTTCAGAAAAACGCGGATTCAGAAAAAAGATGGTTGACATATGCCTTTGATTGCGTTTATAATAGGGGACACGCCTGAAAGAGGGGATATTGCACCCTTTTTCAGAGAAGGAGCAGACCGCAGCCCACAGCCCGGACCGGGCGGGGGCTGTTGTTGAGCCGGGCAAGCCGGCTTGAAATCGGAAGAGGAGGTGTCCCACATGCTTCGTACCTATCAGCCCAAGAAGCGCCAGCGCTCCAAGGAGCACGGCTTCCGCAAGCGCATGGCCACGGCCAACGGCCGCAAGGTGCTCGCCCGCCGCCGCGCCAAGGGCCGCGCCCGTCTGACCCACTGACGGGGGGCGGCAGACGCTTGCGTGCAGCGCAGCGGACACAAGGGATAGATCGCGCAGCAGGGGCGTGGGAGCAATTCCCCCGCCCCGTGTGTGCTTTCTGGGAGGGAAGGATTTTTGTGAAGCATACCGTCTCGCTGAAACAGAATCACGAGTTCCGCCGGCTTTATTCCAAGGGGAAGAGCGTGGTCTGTCCCTATTTTGTCCTCTACTGCCGGAGGACCGGCCGGCCGGTGAACCGGCTGGGCATCACCGCCAGCGTAAAGCTGG
Source organism: Lawsonibacter sp. (assembly GCA_022791995.1). Taxonomy (GTDB): domain Bacteria; phylum Bacillota; class Clostridia; order Oscillospirales; family Oscillospiraceae; genus Lawsonibacter. The sequence continues at coordinate 6,192 of JAAWAD010000071.1, read as the reverse complement.
GCAACGCGGTCAAGCGCAACCGGGCCCGCCGCCGCCTGCGGGAGCTGTACCGCCTGCGGGAGGAGGAGCTGCGCCGGGGCTATGACGTTGTCATCGTGGCCCGGACCCGGGCCATCTATGGCCGGGCCAGCGAGCTGCGCCGCTGCTTTGACCAGCAGGCGAAAAAGCTGGGCCTGCTTCCGTCCGCCGGAAAGGGGGACAGGCCCCAATGAAAACGGCGCTGCTGTCCCTGATTGGCTTCTATCAGCGGACCATCTCCCCTGCGCGTCCCCCGTGCTGCCGGTTTTTTCCCACCTGCTCCCAATACGCCCTGGAGGCGGTGGAGAAATACGGTCCCTGGAAGGGGGGATGGCTGGCCCTGCGGCGTGTGCTGCGGTGTCAGCCCCTTCACAGGCAGACGTCCATTCAATACGACCCGGTGCCCTGAGGGCGCTGCCTGGAGCGGCTTCGGAAAAGAAGCGGCTATCCTGATTTGACATCGTGGAGGTTATTCATGGGTATTATCCTGAAACCCTTTGCCTGGCTGCTGCTGTTCTTTTATGAATTTTTCAGCAGCTATGGCCTGGCCCTGATTTTATTTGCCATCATCATCAAGCTGATCCTGTTCCCCGTCTCCCTGAAGGGCAAAAAGAGCATGATCCAGATGAACATGCTCTCTGGAAAGATGCAGCAGCTGCAAAAGCAGTACGGCAAGGACCGGGAGCGCTACAGCATCGAGGTGCAGAAGCTGTACGAGCGGGAGAAGGTCAGCCCATACGGGGGCTGTCTCTGGTCCCTGATCCCCATGATCGTGCTCATCGGCCTGTACTACATCATCCGGCAGCCCATGACCTATTTCATGGATCTGACCGCCGCCCAGATTGAGCTGATTGCCGGCCAGCTGGACTGGCAGAGCGTGGCGGTGGCCAACGGCTGGGTGCCCGAGAAGATGATGACCGACCTGGCCGAAAAGGTGGCCAGCGGAGAGCTGACCTCTGTGTTCCAGACAGGGGCCTACAACCAGATGTACCTGGCCTCTCTGATTACCCGGGAGAATCTGCCCTCCCTCCAGGCCCTGGTGGGGGAGAGCAACCTGTTTGTCATGGACTTCTCCTTCCTGGGCCTGGACCTGTCCGCCATCCCCACCTGGAAGTTCTGGACCAACGGCTTGAGCTGGAATTCCATCGGCCTGACCCTGCTGCCCGTCATCTCTGTGGTGGTCTCCTTCCTGTCTATGAAGGTCTCCTTCGCCACAAACGAGATGAACCAGCAGACCAAAAACGAGCAGATGGACCGGACCAACAAGACCATGATGTGGATGATGCCCTTCCTGTCCCTGTGGATTGGCTTTACCGTTCCCGCCGGCCTGTCGGTGTACTGGATTGCCCAGTATTTCGTCACCATGATTCAGGAGGTGGTCTGCGGCCGCCTGCTGAAAAAGGACTATGAGGCCGCCCGCGCCGCCGCCGAGGCCCGGGAGCGCCAGGAGAAGGAGGACGAGAAGCGCCGCCGGGAGGAGGCCCGTCTGGAGCGGCAGCGCCGCATCGAGGAGGAGAAGAAGACCCGGGGCAAGAAAAAGCCCGCCCTGAAAAAGAAGGAAGCCGAGCCCGACCAGGAGGGGGTCAACCGGGAGGACAGCCGGGAGGGCATCCGGGCCTACGCCCGGGGCCGGGCCTATATCCCCGGCCGCTTCGGAGGCGTGACCCCCTATCGGGACCCCAACGACGTCATCCGCGCCGACCAGCAGGCCCGGGCCGCCGCTAAAGACCGGAAGAAGAAGCCTGTCCCGGAGGAGGAGAAATCCGCCCCGGAGCTGGACAGCACTGCCCCTGCCCCGGAGCCGGAGGACGTCTCCGCCCCGGAGACCGAGGAAAAGGAGAGTTGAGTCTATGATGAAGTGGATTGAAACCACCGGCCGTACCGAAGAGGACGCCATTTCCGCCGCTTTGATTCAGCTGGGGCTGGAGCGGGACGACGTGTCCATTGAGATTATCGAGCGGGCCAAGGCCGGCTTTCTGGGCTTTGGCAGCAACCCCGCCAGAGTGCGGGTCAGCTATGAGGAGGAGAACGGCGCGCCCAAGCCCCTAAAGGACCTGATGACCGAGGAGCTGGTCTCTGTGGTCAAGCAGCAGACCCGCCTGGAGCCCTCTCACACCAGACGCCCCGCCCCGCCCCGGGCGGAGAGAGCGGAACGGGCAGAGCGAGTGGAAAAGCCGGAAAAACCGGAGAAGGCGGAAAAACCGGCTCCGTCCCGGCAGGAGGCGCCGGCGCAGCCCGCCCTCGCCCCCCAGGAGGAGACCATCCTGGCCGCCAAGCCGGGCTGGCAGCCCGCCCCGTCCCGGCCCCGAGCCCCCCGGCCTGAGTCCTCCCGCCCCGAGCGGCGGGAGCGGCCCGCCCGTTCCCGCCCCGCCCCCGGCCGCCTTCAGGAGGGGGACGAGGTCATTATCCCCGCCGCCCGCCCCGCCGGACCCATCCAGCTGACCCCCGCCGGACCGGAGGACGAGAAGGCGGCGAAGATTTCCGCCTTCCTCACCGGCCTAATGGAGCATATGGGGGTGGAGGCCACGCCCCAGGTCTTTACCACCAGCCAGGGCGGGTATAAGGCCGTCCTCCAGGGTCAGAACCTGGGGGCCATCATCGGCCGCCGGGGTGAGACCCTGGACGCCATTCAGCAGCTCACCGGCTGCTGCGTCAACCGGGGCCAGTCCAAACGGGTGCGGGTCCATGTGGACGCTGAGGGCTACCGCGCCAAACGGGAGGAGTCCCTCCAGCGCCTGGCGGTGAAAATGGCCCAGAAGGCCGTCCGTTACCGGAAGAATATGATGCTGGAGCCTATGAATGCCTATGAGCGCCACGTCATCCATACCGCCCTCCAGGATTTTCCCAATGTGTCGACCTATTCCACCGGCGTGGAGCCAAACCGCCGTACGGTGGTTGCCTATTCCCCCGGCCAGAAATAATCCAGAAGGCGGAAGGTTCTCCCTTCCGCCTTTTTTTGCGGGGGAGCCCCGTCCCGCCCGCAGGCGAAAAGGGGCCTTGCGGGGGAGCTCTCCTGATCGAATTTAAAATTGAAAGTTCTTTCGGTTCCTTACCGCTTCGCGGCACTAAGAGCCCCTAAGCTCATATTTCGTATTTGCTAAGGGGCTCTATGTCTTTCAAGAAAGGAACGCCCGGCCGGCGAGGCCAAAGGGATAGGACAAAAACAGAGGGAGGTTTTTCCATGCCCACACCCATTTACGACATGCTGCGCGCCTACGCCGCGGGGAACCCGGCCCGGTTTCACATGCCGGGGCACAAGGGGAGGTTTCTGCCCGGGGAGGAGCTGGCGGCTCTGGCGGCGCTGGACGTGACCGAAATTCCGGGGGCGGGGAACCTGTACAAGGCAGGGGCGCCCTTCGACGCGGCCCAGGCCCTGTGGGCGGAGGTCTTCGGGTTTTCCGGCTGCCAGTTCCTCACCGGGGGGTCCACCATGGGGCTGCACACGGCGCTGTCCCTGCTGTGCCGGCCGGGGGAGGGGCTGCTGATGGACCGGGGCTGTCACCGGGCGGTGTACAACGCCCTGGCGCTGCTGGATCTGCGGCCCGTCTTTCTGGAGCGGCCCTGGCTGGCAGGAGAGAGTCTGGCCGGGTCCATTCCGCCGGAGCAGGTGGAAAAGGCTCTGGAGGAGCACCCGGATGTGAAAACAGTTTGTATAACCTCACCCACCTATTCCGGGGTGTTATCCAATATCGGGGCCATTTCCCGGGTGGTCCACGCCCGAGGGGGGCGCTTGCTGGTGGACGGAGCCCACGGGGCCCATCTGCCCTTCCTGGGGCTGGCTCCCTTCTGGGGGGCGGACGCGGTGGTGGTCTCGGCCCACAAGACCCTGCCCGCCCTGGGGCAGGGGGCTCTGCTGTTCACCGACGGCCTGGAGGCGGAGCAGGTGCGGCAGATGGCCTCGGTGTACGGCACCTCCAGCCCCTCCTATCCCATCCTGGCCTCCATGGACTTGGCCCGGGACTTTATGGAAGGGGAGGGGGGCGAGGCCTACCGCCGGGTGGCCTGCCGGGTGGCGGCGCTGCGCCGTCGCTTCCCCGCCCTGACGGAGCGTTCCCGCCTGTCTCTGGACCCCACCCGGCTGACCCTGAAGGCGAAAAATGGCCCTGCCCTGGCCCGGGCCCTGGAGGAGCGGGGCGTCTTCCCGGAGATGGAGGACGGGGGCCACGTGGTCCTTATCTGCACCGCCCAGGACGAGGGGGAGAACCTCGACCGGCTGGAGAAAGCCCTCGAGAAACTCCGGGACCAACTGGGGGAAGGCCCGGCTGTCCCGCCCCCGCCCCTGCCGGAGCGGGTCCTGTCCCCCCGGCAGGCCCTCTTCGCCCCCGGCCGGCGGCGGGTGCTGGCGGACTGCGCCGGGGAAATCTCCGCCTGTCAGGTGGCCCCGTATCCCCCCGGGGTGCCGGTGGTGGCTCCCGGAGAGGTCTTTGGAAAAAAAGAGCTGGCCTATTTGCAGGAAATAGGGTATAATATGCAGACAGAAGTGCAGGTGGCGGGGAGGGATTCCGATGGAGCTGGCGCAGCTGGCAGGAAATGACAGAATCAAAGAGCAGCTCTCCCGGCAGGAGGGGGGACGGGGCCTGTCCCACGCCTACATTCTCCGGGGGCCGGCTGGCTCCGGGCGGCGGACCCTGGCCCGGCTGCTGGCGGCGGCAATGGAGTGTACCGCCTCCCGCCGCCCCTGCGGCCAGTGTCCCCAGTGCCGCAAGGTTTTTCGGGGGATTCACCCCGACGTGCAGACGGTGGGAGAGGACAAGGCCCCCCTGGTGGACCAGGTGCGGGCGCTGCGCTCCGACGCCTTTGTCCGGCCAAACGAGGGGGCACGGAAAATTTACCTGATCCACCACGCGGAGGAGATGAACCCCTCCGCCCAGAACGCCATGCTCAAGCTGCTGGAGGAGGGCCCCCCTTACGCCGCCTTTCTGCTGCTGGCGGAGGGGAATGGCCTTTTGCAGACGGTGCGCTCCCGGTGCGAAGAGCTCTCCCTGGCCCCGGTGCCCCTGGGAGTGTGCGAGGCGTGGCTGGCCCGGCGCTTCCCTGAGAAAACACCCCAGGAACGCCGGAGCGCCGCCCTGGCCTGTCAGGGCATTCTGGGCCGGGCGGTGGACCGGCTGGAGGACAGCGGCAGTCAGGAGGCCCGGCAGACCCGGGTCCGGGCCCTGGCCGACACCCTGGTCTCCGCCAGCGAGGGGGCCCTGCTGGAGGCCGCCCTCCCCCTGGAGAAGGAGAGCCGGGACGAGCTGTCCGCCCTTCTGGCCGGGCTGGAGGGAGAGCTGGTCCGGCGGCTGGCCCGAGAGCGCCGTCCCCGCGTGCTGCGGGCGGCGGAGCTGACCGGACAGCTGCGCACCGCCCTGCTCTTCAACGCCAACCCGGGGCAGCTGGCCGGGTGGCTGTGCGCCGGGATGTTTGCCCGGGACGGGGACGGCGGGACAAAAGGAGTTAAATGGAGTTAAATTATGATTGAAATTATCAGTGTCCGCTTTAAAAGCGGCGGAAAACAGTACTATTTTAACCCCGAGGGGCGGCAGTTCCAGGTGGGGGACGGGGTCATTGTAGAGACCTCGCGGGGGACGGAGTACGCCCTGTGCAGCCAGGCCAACACCATGGTGGACGAAATTGAGCTCACCGCCCCCCTGCGCCCGGTGGTCCGGGCGGCCACCCCGGAGGATTGGGAGACGGTGGAGCGCAACCGGGAACGGGAGAAAAAGGCCTTCGCCATCTGCCAGCAGAAGATTGCCGAGCACGGCCTGGACATGAAGCTGGTGGACGTGGAGTACAGCTTTGAGGGGAACAAGATCCTCTTCTTCTTCACCTCCGACGGCCGGGTGGACTTCCGGGCCCTGGTAAAGGACCTAGCGGGCACCCTCCGGGCCCGTATCGAGCTGCGGCAGATTGGCGTCCGGGACGAGGCCAAGATGCTGGGCGGCCTGGGCATCTGCGGCAAGCCCTTCTGCTGCGCCCAGTTTTTAAGCGAGTTTCAGCCTGTCTCCATCAAGATGGCCAAGACCCAGAACCTCTCTCTGAACCCCACCCGCCCCCTTTGGGCATTCCTGTCGAGACAACAAAAGCGGCGCAGGGATTTTGTTCGTTGGCGGGGTAGGTCCAGTTGGCGCGGTATGAGTCGTTGGTTATGTCGGTGGGGTCGGTGGCGGTGCATGCGGTGAGTGTGGGCACTTC
>JAAWAD010000070.1 GCA_022791995.1 Lawsonibacter sp. | reverse complement strand
GATGGCGGTGCCGTGCTGGTCGTCGTGGAAGATGGGAATGTCGCACTTCTCCTTCAGCTTGCGCTCAATCTCGAAGCAGCGGGGGGCAGCGATGTCCTCCAGGTTGATGCCGCCGAAGGAGCCGGACATCAGATAGACCGCGTTGACAAACTCGTCCACGTCCTTGGTCTTCACGCACAGAGGGAAGGCGTCTACGCCGCCGAAGGCCTTGAACAGCACGCACTTGCCCTCCATCACGGGCATACCCGCCTCGGGGCCGATGTCGCCCAGACCCAGCACGGCGGTGCCGTCGGTGATGACGGCGCACAGGTTGTGCCGGCGGGTGAGCTCATAGCTCTTGTTGACGTCCTTCTGAATCTCCAGGCAGGGCTCGGCCACGCCGGGGGTGTAGGCCAGAGACAGGTCGTCCTTGGTGGCCACGGGGACGGTGGCGATAACTTCGATCTTGCCCTTCCACTCGCCGTGGAGGCGCAGGGATTCCTTTGCGTAATCCATTTTTCAATTCCTCCTGTTTGTATTCATATTTCCGGGGAAGCTCCCCCGGAAGGCGGAACGGGTCTTATTTCTCAAAGTCGAAGTGGTAGTCCAGGCCCAGCTCGTCCCGGATGCCGATGATCTCCTTCTGCACGGAGTCGCTGATGGGCACACCCTTGTCCTTCCGCTCCTGCCAGGCATCCCACTCCTTCTCGCCGGCGGTGTAGATGCGCTCGGCGCCGGGGGCCTTCTCGGAGGCGCGCAGGCCGCGGCAGATGTCGCCGGCGGTCTTCTTGAAGGTGTCCAGACCCATAAAGAACTCCGGATTGATGACGAAGAAGAAGTGGCCCAGGCGATAGAACTGGTTGCTGCCGTCGTCGGCCTTGCCGCTGAGGGCCTTCATGAAGGGGCCTCCAGCCAGGGCGGCGGAGAGAATCTCCACGATGGTGGTGAAGCCATAGCCCTTGAAGCCGCCGGTGGCCTCGCCAAGGCCGCCGATGGACAGCAGGGCGCACTTGCCGGCCCGCATGTCCTTCAGAATCTGGCCGGAGTCGGTCATGGTGCCGCCCTCCTTGGTGACCACCAGGCCGGCGGGGACCTCGTGACCGATGCGCTCATAGTACTCAATCTTGCCGTTTTGCACGATGGAGGTGGCGCAGTCGAAGTTGAAGGGGAACTCCTCGTCGGTGGGGATGGTGAAGGTGAAGGGGTTGGTGCCCATCATGGGCTCCACGCCCCAGGTGGGGGCCACGGAGGGCCGGGCGTTGGTGCCGGAGATGCCGATCATGCCCGCCTTTTCGGCCATGGTGGTCCAGTAGCCGGCGATGCCGTAGTGGGTGGAGTTGTAGATGGCGCCGCCGGCCATGCCGTACTTGGCCGCCTTCTCGATGAGCATTTCCATCATGTGATAGCTGGCCACCATGCCCATGCCGTTGTTGGCGTCCATCACCACGGTGGTGGGGGTGTCCTTCACAATGTCCATCTTGGTCACGGGCAGCAGGGTGCCGTTCTTGATGCGGTCCAGATAGATGGGCTTGAACCGGTTGCAGCCGTGGCTCTCAATCCCCCGCCGGTCCGACTCCAGCAGAACATCGGCACAGATCTTGGCGTCCTCCTCGGGCACGCCGTAGCCCTTAAAGGCGTCCACCATAAAGCGGTTCATCAGGTCCCATGCGACATAAGGTCTTGTTTCCATGTTCTCTGTCTCCTTCTTTTCCAAATTTTTCCGCCATTTTCGTTGTAAAAAAGAGCGCAACAACTCCAGCCACTGCTGTAAGCCGTTACACTCTCTTCTCGCAACTACTCAGCTGGTCATATTGTAGCAGAAATGTCCCGAAAAATCAAGCCCCTTTGTTCAGCTTTGTGAAAAAATTCCCGGCGAATCCCCTACACGTCCCGCCACAGGGCCTCGCAGGTGGTGGAGACGCACTGGGCTCCGGCGGACAGGGCGCTGAACACGTCCTCCTTGTCCGAAACCAGCCCCCCCGTGATGACGGGTACCCGGGTGGTCCGGCACACCTGGCGGATGATTTTGGGCATGACCCCGGGCATCAGCTCCAGCAAATCGGGGGTGCAGGCGTCAATCTGCTTGACTAGACTGGCCAGAGACAGAGAGTCCACCAGAAAAACCCGCAGCACGGTGAGAAGGCCGATGGCCCGGGCCCGGCGCAGCAGGGCGGGCCGGGTGCTGATGACCCCGTCGGCGTGGACATAGTCCCGGACAAAGTCGGCGGAAACCTCCTTACTGGACAGCCCCTGGGTCAGATCCAGGTGGACAAAGGCCAGCTTGCCCGCCGCCCTGGCCCGCTCCACCAGGGCGGGAATGCTGCATATGCTGCCGAAAAGGAAGAAGAGAATGCCGCAGTCTGAGGCAAGCGCCCGCTCCAGCTGTCCCTCGTCCTTTACCGCCGCAATCACCGGGTTGACCTCGAACATTGAGAGCTTTTCCTCCATCCTGGTCCCCTCCTCCCCTTCTCTGCCCTTTTCTGTAGTGTACCATGAACTGTCTGCAAATGCAAGGGTCCTAAATGACAGCCTGGCGGAGCGGATGGCATTAAAAAATGCCGGAGCAAAGCGGACTTTGCTCCGACGTGGTGCCGGTGGTGGGACTCGAACCCACACGGGGGATTAGCCCAACGGATTTTGAGTCCGTCACGTCTACCAATTCCATCACACCGGCGTATGCTGGCGCGGGGCTAGCAGATAAGGGCATTATACCGGATTCCCGGGCAAAAATCAAGGGGTGGGCGAGAGAAAATTGTGCGGGGCTGAGCGGGAGTGTTTCCGGGGCTACAGGCGGAAGAACCGGGCGGCGTTGCGGAAGCACACCCCCTCCACAATCCGGCGCAGGGCGTCGGGGTGGTTGGGGTACTCCCCGTTTTCCACCCAGCCGCCGATCAGATTGCAGAAAATCCGCCGGAAGTAGTCGTGGCGGGCGTAGCTGAGGAAGGAGCGGGAGTCGGTGAGCATTCCCACGAAGTTGCCCAACACCCCAAGGCTGGCCAGAGAGCGCAGCTGTTCCTCCATGCCGTTTTTGGTGTCGTTGAACCACCAGGCGGAGCCGTGCTGGATTTTCCCGGGGATTTCCCCGGACTGGAAGCAGCCCAGCAGGGTGTCCAGCAGGGGGTTGTCCGCCGGGTTCAGGGAGTAGAGGATAGTCCTGGGGCACGCGTCCGCTTTGTCCAGGGCGGACAGCAGCCCGGCGACGGCCCCGCCGCAGGCGTTCTGGGCGATCATATCAAAGCCGGTGTCCGGGCCCAGCCGGGAAAACATGCGCTCGTTCACGTTTCGCAGGCAGGAGTAGTGCAGCTGCATCACCATGTCCAGCCGGCGGTAGGCCCGCCCCAGGTGGAGCAGGAGGGTGGTCTGATAGCCCTCCCGCTCCTCCCGGGTCAGGGGTTTTCCCTCCAGAGCCCTGTGGTAGGCGGCGTCAGCCTGTTCCATGGAGCAGGGGCGGAAGGGGACGCTGTCCAGGCCGTGGTCGCTGGCCCGGCAGCCCAGCCCGGCGAAGAACTCCAGGCGCTGCGTCAGGGCGGCGCACACCTGCTCCACGCTGTCCAGGCGCTGCCGGCCCGCGCTGGCGGCCAGCCGGTCCATATAGGCGGCAAAGCCGGGCAGATGGAGGTTGAGCGCCCGGTCCGGCCGGAAGGAGGGGTACACCTTCACCGGCAGCGTGGGGTCGGCGGCGAGCTTTGCGTGCCACTCCAGGGAGTCGGCGGGGTCGTCGGTGGTGCCGATCATGGCCACATTGGCCTTTCGGAGGATGCCCCGCACGGTCAGCGCGGGGTCATGGCGCAGCTTGTCGTTGCAGAAGTCCCAGCACGCCTGGGCGGTCCGGGGAGTCAGGGGCTGGTCATAGCCGAAGAACTGCCGCAGCTCCAGATTGCACCAGTGGACCATGGGGTTCCCGATGGCCAGCTCCAGGGCCTCGACAAATTTCAGAAAGCGGGCAAAGGGGGGCTGGCTGCCGGTGACATAGTCCTCGCTCACCCCGTTGGAGCGCATAAGCCGCCACTTGTAGTGGTCGCCGGAGCAGACGCCGTCAGGGCCAGCGCCCCCCAGCCAGATCTCCGCCAGATTGTCAAAGCGGCGGTCCTCGGCGATCTCCCGGGGGGAGATGTGGCAGTGGTAGTCCGCCACGGGCAGGGCCGCGGCCCAGTCGTGGTAGAGCTGCCGGGCGGTGGGTGTCTCCAGCAAAAAGTCCCGGTCCATAAATTCTTTCATGGGTAAACCCTCCCCTGTTCTGTCAGCCGTCCCCGCCGCCAGAGGGGGCGGGAGCAAAAAGCTGTCTGTATTTTGAAGCGCTTCTATAGTATGGCGGCTGGCGCAGCATCCAATCCGAAAAATTCTCCGGCGCTCTGCCGTAATTTTGCGGATTCTGGGTATGCTGTAAGAAGACGCTCCGGCAGAAACGGGGGGCTCTCCCCCGCCCCGGCAAGGAGGAATTATTCCCGATGAACATGACATTCCGCTGGTACGGCGCGGACAACGACCAGATCAAGCTGTCCGACATCAAGCAGATTCCAGGTGTGCAGGGCATTGTCTGGGCGCTGCACGACAAGCTGCCCGGCCAGGTGTGGCCGGCGGAGGAGATTGCCGCGGTGAAGCGGCAGTTGGACGCATACGGCTTTCACATGGACGTGGTGGAGTCGGTGAACGTCCACGACGACATCAAGATCGGCCTGCCCACCCGGGACCAGTATATCGAGGCCTACCGGCAGACCCTGCGCAACCTGGCTCCCTTCGGCGTGAAGGTGGTCACCTACAACTTTATGCCCATCTTCGACTGGACCCGCACGGACCTGTTCCACCCCGTGGGGGACGGCTCCACCGCGCTGTACTACGAGAAGAGCAAAATCCAGCAGGATTACAAGGAGATGGCCCGGTATATCCTGGAAAACCTCCATGGGCTGACCTTCCCCGGCTGGGAGCCGGAGCGGATGGCCCGGCTGGACGCCCTCTTCGAGGCATATAAGCCCGTTACCAAGGAGCGGCTGTGGGACAATCTGAAGTACTTTCTGGAGGCCCTGATGCCCACCTGCCATGAGACGGGCATCAAACTGGCCATCCACATGGACGACCCCCCCTGGGACATCTTCGGCATCCCCCGCCTGCTGGTGGACCGGGAGTCCATCCACCGGTTCCTGAAGCTGGTGGACGACCCCCACAGCTGTCTGTGTCTGTGCTCCGGCTCTCTGGGGGCCGGCCCGGACAACGACGTCCCCGCTATCATCCGCTCCTGCTGTGACCGCATCGCCTTTGCCCACATCCGCAACGTGAAGCACTTCCCCAACGGGGACTTCTCTGAGGCCAGCCACCGGGACTGCGACGGCGACACCCGGATTGTGGACATCATGCGGGCTTACCACGACTGCGGTTACCAGGGCTACGTCCGCCCGGACCACGGCCGCCACCTGTGGGGCGAGGGTCCCGGGACCGTGCGCCCCGGCTATGGCCTGTACGACCGGGCCATGGGTATCATGTACCTGTGGGGCTGTTGGGACACCCTGGAGCGCGCTGCTTTTTCTTGTAAGAAAAAGTAGCCAAAAAGAACGTTCAGCTTCGCTTCGCACGGTGCTGTATCTTTGGGCTTTCTGCCCGGTAACGCAACAAGGAGGAACGTATGAAATTATCGTATCAGGGGATTCAGGAGCGGGCGGCCTGGGAGCGGGCCGGCGTGGCGCTGCCCCGGTTTGACTGGGAGGCCATGCAGGCCAGAACGCAAAAGGAGCCCATCTGGCTCCACTTCGGGGCGGGCAACCTCTTCCGGGGCTATATCGCCGCGCTGCAAAACGATCTGCTGAACCAGGGGCTGGCGGACCGGGGCATTGTGGCCGCCGACACCTTCGACTTTGACATCCTCGACAAGGTTTACACCCCCTTCGACAACATGACCCTGATGGTCAGCCTGCTCCCCGACGGCGTTTTTCAGAAGGAGGTCATCGCCTCCGTCGCCCAGGGCCTGCGGGCGGGGGACGCCTTTCCGGCGGACATGGAGGCGCTGCGGGCCGTTTTTCGCTCCCCCTCCCTCCAGCTGGTGAGCTTCACCATCACGGAAAAGGGGTACGCCCTGCAAAACCTTCAGGGGGAGTTTCTCCCCGCCGTCCAGGCCGACCTGGAGCGGGGCCCCAACCGCTGCACCCACACCATGAGCCTTGCCGCCGCCCTTCTGCTGGAGCGGTTCCGGGCCGGCGGGACCCCCGTGGCCATGGTCAGCATGGACAACTGCTCCCACAACGGGGAGCGGCTGCGCACCGGTGTGCTGACCGTGGCGAAGCAGTGGCAGCGGCGGGGGCACGTACCCGACGCATTTTGTGCCTGGCTCCAGGACGAGACGCAGGTCTCCTTCCCCTGGACCATGATCGACAAGATCACCCCCCGCCCGGCGAAGGCGGTGGAAGAGGCCCTGGCCGGGGCGGGCATTGAGGACATGGCCCCCATCGTCACCGGGCGGAACACCTTCATCGCCCCCTTTGTCAACGCCGAGAAGCCCCAGTACCTGGTGGTGGAGGACCGCTTCCCCAACGGACGGCCCCCCCTGGAGCGGGCCGGGGTGTATCTGACCGACCGGGACACGGTAAATAAGACGGAACGGATGAAGGTCAACACCTGTCTCAACCCCCTGCACACCGCCCTGGCGGTCTTTGGCTGTCTGCTGGGGTACATCTCCATCGCCGCCGAGATGGCGGACCCGGAGCTGCGCTCCCTGGTGGAGAACCTGGGCTGCCGGGAGGGCCTCCCCGTTGTGGCCGACCCCGGAATCCTCAGCCCGGAGCGGTTCCTGCGCGAGGTGCTGGACAAGCGCCTGCCCAACCCCTTCCTGCCCGACACCCCCCAGCGCATTGCCACCGACACCAGCCAGAAGATGGCCGTCCGCTTCGGCCAGACCATCCAAAGCTATCTGGCCCGGCCGGACCTGGACCCCGCCGGCCTGACCTGCGTCCCCCTGACCATCGCCGGCTGGTTGCGCTATCTGCTGGCGGTGGACGACTCCGGCGCGGCCATGGAGTGCAGCCGCGACCCCATGCTCCCTGCCCTCCAGGCCCGGCTGGCCGGGGTGGAGTTGGGCCGCCCCGAAACCGCCCCGGACCAGGTCCTGGCCCCCATCCTGTCCAACGCCGTCCTGTTCGGCGTGGACCTGCGCCGGGCCGGCTTGGCGGAGAAAATCGGGAACATGCTCCGGGAAATGCTGGCCGGCCCCGGAGCCGTCCGGGCCACCCTGAAGCGGTATCGATAGCCCCGCGCCCCCCGCCCCCATTGGGGGGCGAGGGATTTTTTGCCGCCATGCCCCTGTATAGAATTGACAGGCATGGGATTTTCAAGTATAATTGACCGAATGCAGTCATTGCAGGAGGGAGACAAAAGCGTGAAACAATTTTTTGGAATGAGCCGGCGCGGAAACTTGCAGGAGGCGGTAAGCGGCCTATATCAGCCGCAGTTTATCATGCTGCTGTCCAACGACACCCAGTTTGAGGAGCATGTGCAGACCCTGGAGAAGCTCTACCCCGGGGTGCCCAGCATCGGGTGTATCGGGATGTGCTACCAGACCCAGGTGGTGGAGCACGGCGTGGGGGTAATCGCCTTCTCTGACGGAGTGGCGGCCACGGCCAACGTGCTGGAGCAGGTGTCCACCATGCCGGTGAAGTACATACGCCGCCTGGAGCAGGATATGCAGCGGGTGAACGCCTCCAGCCGGGACACGGTGTGTATCGACTTCTGTTCTGGAAATGACGCCTGTGTGCTGACCACCATCCACACCGCCCTGCGCCAGCGGGGCATCCCTCTGGTGGGGGGCACCGGGGACCAGGGGAAGGTGTCGGTCAACGGCCGCGTCTATCCCGACGGGGTGGCCTATGCCCTGGTTCGGAACCTGGGGGGCCGGGTGAAGACCTATAAAGAGAATATCTATCACCAGCTGGGGGACTACCGTTTCATCGCCTCGGACACCGACCGGGCCAACTACACCCTGGGCTCGCTGAACGGCAAGCCCGCCAAGCAGGTCTATCAGGATATCCTCCATGTCACCGACCAGGAGATCCTGACCCGCACCTTCCAGAACCCCTTCGGAAGGCTGAACGGGGACGACACCTGCATCATCTCCATCAAAGAGGTCAACGGAAACGCCCTGGCCTGCTTCCGGCAGGTCAACGACTCTGACGTGCTGCTGCTGCTGGAGCTGGGGGACTACAGAGCCATCACCCGGCAGACCATCGAGCAGATCTGCGCCGACTTCCCCCGCCGCTCGGCCGTTTTTTCGGTGAACTGCCTGTTCCGCTATAAGCTCTTCTCCGAGCAGGGCTATATGCAGGACTACCTGCGGGAGATGGCCAGCCTGGGCAGCCACGCCGGCTTTGTGGGGTACGGCGAGCACTACAACAACCGCTTTGTCAACCAGTCCATGACCTGCGTGGTCTTTGAATAAGGGGGGATATCCAGATGCTGTTTGCAGACAAGCGCCGTGCCAGGCCCGTCCAGAGCAAGGAGGAGCCGGGCCTCTATCCCATTACATATATTATCGGCAGTCTGAAGGAGTACCACAAGGAGCTGGTGCAGAAAGAGGTCGCCTCCCTCCGGGAGCTGAGCCAGGTGGGAGCCGCCTTCTCCGGGGTGGTGAACGAGGCGGAGCACTTCCAGTCCAAGCTTCAGGAGCTGGGTCAGTCCTTCTCCAACATCAACCAGACGGCGGAGCAGTTCAGCGCCGTCCGCAGCGAGGTGGCCCAGACCGTGGACGGCGCCCGGAGTCTGATGGGGGCCCTGGCCCAGACCTCTGGACAGGTGCAGCTGTCCTTTGACGAGATGGCGGGGATCTTCTCCCTGCTCCAGGCGGCCATCAAGGGAATCCAGCAGTGCATGGGGAAGATCGTCTCCATCGCCGACCAGACCAACCTGCTGGCCATCAACGCCTCCATCGAGGCCGCCCGGGCCGGGGTGGAAGGCCGGGGCTTCGCCGTGGTGGCCGCCCAGGTCAAGCAGCTGGCCAAGGAAATCAAAGAGCTCTCCGGCGAGGTGAACAGCGGCGTGGCCGATGTGGAGGACCGGGCCAGCCAGCTGAGCAGCAGCATCCAGGGCGCGCAGCAGACCCTGAGCCAGGACGCGGTCATCGTCGGCCAGACGGACGAGAGCTTCCACCAGATCACCGCCGCCGCGGAGGGGGCTGTGGCCGTCCAGTCCGAGATTGCCGCCGTGATTGCCACCTCTCAGCAGGAGCTTCAGGCCATCTGCCAGTTCTTTGACCAGATCAAGGGCCAGTACCAGGAGGTCGTCCGGCATATCGACGCCGCCAGCCGCTTGGGCACCACGAAAAGCACCATGTTCGAGGATATCGACAATTTGATGTCCCAGGTCGCTCCCATCGTCCGGGAACTGGAGAGAGGATAGAAAAAAGCCCCCAAACGGGGGCTTTTTTCGTTCTTTTCAAGGTTTTTTCGGGCGCTCGTCCCGGGGCGGGCTTGGTTATGGGTCAAAGAAGGTCTGAACACAGAAAGTTCTTTCGGTTCCTTTCTTTCAAGAAAGGAACGCCCGGCCGGCGAGGCCAAGGGGGGCGGGGCGGTCACTGGTACTGCCGCATGAGCTGCTCCAGATCGTTTTTCAGATAGACGGAGGCGGACAGGTTGGGGTCGTAGCGCAGGCAGGGTCCCTTGTCGGGGCACAGGGGGAGGATGACGGCCTCGGGCAGGCGGGAGAGGGTCAGGTTCCGGCCATAGAGCAGGCGGTATTCCCGTTCCAGGGTGGAGATCACGTCCAGAGAGGACTCCAGGCAGGCGCGGGAGAGGTTCATCACCGCCTCCCGGCCGCACTCCTGGGTGTAGATGGGGGAGGCGTAGGGCAGGATGTGGTTGATGCCGGGGAGCATCCCGGGCACCGGAGAGGCGGGCCGCCGAACGGTGTTGCCGCCGATAAAGGGGTGCAGGGTGGACTCGATGAACCACTGGCGCAGCCGGGGCAGGTAATAGACGCTGTCCACCGGCTGGTCCCAGGCGCGCATCAGGTCCTTGCCATAGCCGGACAGCACCCCCACCAGCACCACCTGGACGGGCACCCCCTCCTGGCGGAGGATGGGGCCCAGGGTTTTGAAGCGGAAGCCGGGGTGCATCAGGTCGTCCACCAGAATCACCGGCCGGTTGAAGGACTTGATGGTGCGGACCTGGTTGGGGATGGAGGCGTAATAGGGGAAGGCCTCCAGGGTGCTCTGGGTCAGGTCGGGGGTGAACACCTTGTCGGTGTGGATGGTTTTGGTCACGGTGTTGGGCACAATCTTTCCCCGGAGCATCTTGCCGAAGGGGACGCACATGCTCTCCCCCAGTACCCGGGGCTGGGTGGGGGTGTCGGGGACGTTGTTGTAGTGGGTGATTTTCTCCAGCAGGCGGTGGTGAATCAGGTCAGAGGACAGGGTGAGCACCAGCGAGCCGGGGTACAGTCCGGCGATGGCCAGCTGGAGCCGCTCGTGGCTGCGGCGGATGGCGGCGCGGACCCGGGCGTTCTGGGCCAGGGGCTCCTGGATGGTGGTGCCCAGATTCTGAATCAGAACGGTGGGGGCCTGCATGTTCACCTCCCGCAGGGGGGCGTTCCCCTCCCGGGGGATGAAGCCCACCCGGGAGAGCAGCACGTCCAGCTCCGGGGTCATCTGCCGGTCCCAGGGCTGGAAGACAGCGTAGGCAAACTCCTCCTCCAGGGCCCAGGCCAGCAGCTCGCACAAAAGCAGGTGGTGCAGGTCCCGGTAGCTGCCCCTCTCGTCGGCCTCCAGCGCGGCGATGAACAGCACATTGCCCGCCGAGCGCAGGCGGATGCGGTTGGCAAGCTCCTGGTCCTCCATGGCCTGGAAGAGCTGGGAACTGGTCAGAGGCTGATAGCAGCAGAAGCCCAGCTTCCGCCCGTCCTGGGTGCTGTGGAGCACCAGAATCCGGTCCCCCCAGCGCCGGGCGGCCTCCAGGGCCCCCTTCTGGTTGGGGAAGGCCTCGGCCAGCTGGTCGGCCAGTGCGTCGTCCAGGGCCGGCGCCCACTGGAAGTCCAGGTTGCCGGCAAAGAGCATGGGCTTCTCCTGGCTGTCCCGCAGGTACAGGCCGTTCTGATAGATAAAGTCCTGAATCACCGGGTCGATGAAGTTGGAGATATCCCGGTTCATGTCCACATTCTCCCGGATGCGGGTGGAGCTGATGTCCTCCAGGTGGGGGGGCAGCTGAAGCTGGATGACCCGACCGGTGATGGGCAGATTCCGGGGTAGCGCGGCCTCCCCCGCCCGGCGGAAGATGACGTGGTTCATCTGGTGGATGGAGAAGGGCTGAGGGGGCGCCTTGTAGGAGGAGGCGTTGACCACCACGTCGCTGCCCGCCACGATGTAGACCTCCTGTCCGGGGAACAGCCCGCACAGCCGCTGCAAATCGGCGGGGTTGGCGATGTTCACCGGGATGTCGTCCGGGAAGAGGTGGACGTGGAAGTCCCCTGCGATGGACAGATTGACGATCTGCCGGCGGATCAGGTGGGGCTGGGCCTTTTTGGACCAGGAGAACTCGTCCACGGCCAGATAGACCTCGAACCCCAGGTCTCGGATGGCGTGGACAATGCCCTTGTGGGACAGGGTGAAGGGGTCGAAGGTGCCGGGGAAGAAGGCAATTTTCCGGGGAGGCTCGAAGGTGAAGGGGCCGTGGTCCAGCCGGCGCAGGGCGATGAACCGGTTGATGTGGGCCAGGGCGGAGGCCCGGTAGAACAGGGTCAGGCTGTCCTGGGGCGGGGCCTCCCGCAGCAGGAAGAGCAGCTTCCGGTAGCACAGGGCGAACAGGCGGGCCTTCTCCTCCATGTCCAGGGCGGCGCTGTCGAACAGGAGCTTGCCCGTGACCAGCAGGGCCTCCTGCCGCACCTCCTCCCGGTAGTGGGCCAGCCCCTGGAGCAGCAGGCCCAGCAGCTCCTGCCGCCGCGCCTCATAGGCGGCCTCTGACTCGGAGAACCGGTTCTGGTAGGAGGGGTAGTGCTGAAGCAGGTGGGCGATGGTGTTCAGCGCCCCGGCCACGGCGGAGTTGCTGGGGGAGCCCAGCAGACCCTTGAGCCAGAGCACCTGCTCGTCCAGCTCGCTGGGGTGCAGGTACAGCGCTGCGTCCCCCAGGTATTCGGGGATGTATTTGGAGAGCTCGTACTGGCCCATCTCCAGGCCCGTGCCCAGCTCCACCCCCACCTCGTTGCGCGGGTCCCGGCGCAGCAGGGGCAGAATGCGCACCAGGGCAGAGCCGGCGCTGTGCCGGACCACCACCCGCTCGGACACCTTCACTAGGTTGGAGAAGTGGGTGGCGATGTGGAGGATGTGGTCCCGCACCCCGTGCTCCACCTGGTCCCGGAGCAGCTCCACCCCGGCAACCTTCACAATCCAGGGGGTGGCAATCTTCAGGTTGTCCAGGAAGACCTCGCTGGTGATGTCGGTGTGGTACAGGGTCTGTTCCAGGTCCTGCACGTCGGCCCCGGCCCGGCGCAGGATCTTGTGCTTCAGGAAGATGGTGGTCAGGGTCCCGGCGGGGGCGGAGCGGGCGATGCGGATAATTTTTTCCATCTGGGGGTGGTCCTTGGGCAGGGAGCGCTGGGCCTCCCGCAAAAACTCCAGGGCGGCAGTGACCAGCCGCAGCTCGCTGGAGATGGCAAAGTAGCTGGCGAAGGTGAGCAGCTTTTCCCGGACCTCGTCCCCGTAGTACCGGGGGGGCAGATAGCGGATGGCGTCCAGCAGGGTGAAGGCGGTGTCGGGAGAGGTGGCCTCCGGCCGGTCGTAGTATTGCAGCAGGGCCCCCAGGAACCGGGGGATATCCCCGGGGCGGGCGTGCTGGAGCATGGAGTCGATGACCAGCTTCAGGGTGTAGCTGATGTGGGAGCGCTGCTGCTGGGTGGTCTTGTGGTCGGGGAAGATAATCATGTCCAGATACTGGCTCCACAGGGTAAAGGGGACCTCCTCCGCCGGGTCGTGCTGGGCGTCGGCGGGGATCTCCTTCTGATAGACCAGGTGGAACAGGGCGATGATCTGGCCCAGCAGGGCGCCGGCCTGACGGCGGATGTCGCCCTCTCGGTGCATCAGCAGCTCGTAGAGGAAGGACAGGGCCTGGGTCTTCTGCCGGACGGACAGGTAGGTGAAGTACTCCTCGAAGATGTCCAGGAAGGCCCGCAGCTGCTGCCAGTTCTTGGCGGAGCGGGCGGCCTCGATGATGTTGCCGAACTTCTGCTCGTTGGACAGCATGTGCATCAGGCGCAGGCTGTGCTCCACCGACAGGAGAATCAGGCTGTCCAGGGTCTCCTCCGGGCTCATCAGGGCGGGGTCCTTCTCCGAGGCGGGGGGCGGGGGGTTGCCGGTCAGGTCCGCGTCCACCCCCAGGCGGCGCATGTAGTCCTCAAAGTCGTGGAGCTTGCCGTAGACCAGCTCGTACCGGCGGCGCTTGCGCCGGTCCACGTTGTCCAGCTTGGACAGGATGACCTGGAAGGACTCGTCCAGGGGATAGAGGATGGTGATCTCCTTCCCCTGCTCGTCCCGGGCCGATTTGGAGCGGAAGTCGGCGTAAATCAGCAGCAGGGACTCCACCGACAGGGACTCCAGCTCCAGGTCCCAGGTGGAGTGGTTGGAGGCAATGTGGCTGATGCCCTCCATCTTCCGGGCGGCCAGCCACTGGTCGGTGTAGTAGTAGTGGAGATAGGGCACCCGCTCCCCGGGGCGGCAGCCGAACTTGCCCACGTCGTGGGCGGCGGCGGCGCCGGAGATCAGGGCCAGGTCCACCTCCACCCCCGCCGCAGCCAGCCCCCGGGCGGCGGTCATGGCGATGGAGTGGACGCCGGCCACATGGCTCAGGGTGCTGAAGGGGGTGACCTCCGTCCCCAGGCGCATCAGCTCATAGACGTACTCCCGCCGCCAGGCCTCCAGAAAGCGGCGGTACTCCCGGCCGGTGTCGCAGGAGGCGTACTCCTCCTCCCGCAGGAACTGGAAATCGGCAAGGGGGTCGAAGGGGAGGACGGCGCGCTCGTGGTCCAGCAGCACCTGGAGAACGGTCAGACAGAATTCCGCGCCCGGGCCGTACTGGCCGGCCTGGGGGGCAAAGCCGCCCTCCGGGTACATCAGCCGGCAGATGTACTGATAACAGAAGGGGCCCCAGCCCGCCTCCGGCGCGCCGCCGGCCAGCTTTTCCGCAATGGGGGCGCACAGCTCCATCACCGTAAGACAGCGCAGCCGCCCCCGGATGGGGAACAGAGCGGCCAGCCCCGCCGTCCAGCCGGGGGTGTAGAGCAGCTCCAGGGCGGCGCGCCGGCTGGGAATGGCCGCCAGCTGCCGGGCCACCAGGGCCTCGGCAATCTCCCGGTCCAGCTGCCGCAGCAGTTTGTCGTTCATCATAAGCCCACCTCTCTCACCCCGGGACCGGGGCGTGCATTTCCTCTCAAGTGTAGCATAAATCCCGCTGTTTGGAAAGAGCGGGAGGGAAAGAAACCCACTTTTTTACCCCCCGGCGCAAAAATTTGCCCGGAGCTTTGCCGGTTCCTTTCTCCGTTCGTGTGCAGGGGCGGATATCATCCGCCCGTTCCACCCCCCCTCCCTCCTGCCCAAAAAATTTCGGCAATGGGGCAAAAACAGATGGACTTTTTCTGGAAAAAAAGTTACAATAGAAAAAAAGCTGCAAACAAGCTGCCAAACAGAGGAGGCCCCATGGAGCAGAATATTCTGGACAAGCTGCTGGCTGAGTACGAGACCTTTACCGCCGCGGAAAAAAAGATTGCCGACTATGTGCTGACCCACCAGCGGGAGAGCCAGGACCTGGGCATCACCGAGCTGAGCGCCGAGTGCAGCGTGGCGGTGTCCACCGTGTCCGTCTTCTGCCGGAAGCTGAAGCTGGCGGGCTTTCACGACTTTAAGATTGAGCTGGCCCGGGCCAACACCCTGCGTCCCGGCCAGCGCTTTTCCTCCGGCGCAGCCGAGCCCCAGCCGGGGGACAGCGCCGCCCAGGTGATGGACAAGGCCTATCACCGGGAGCTGGAGGCCCTGCGCCGCTCGTCGGCCATGCTGGACCCCAAGGCGGTGGACCAGGCGGTGGAGCTGCTGCTCCGGGCCGGGCAGGTGCTTCTGCTGGGCCAGGGCAACCACTGCGCCGTGGCCCAGATCGCCTGGGCCCAGTTCTCTGTGGCCTCCTCCAAGTTCAAGACCATCCAGGACTCTCACCTTCAGACCATCGCCCTGTCCACCCTGACCGCGGAGGACGTGGTGGTCTACTTCTCCTACTCCGGGGCCACCCTGGAGATCATGGACGCGGTGGACGTCATCCGCCAGGTGGGAGCCCGGCTGATTCTTGTCACCCGCTTTTCCCGCTCCCCCGCCGCCGAGTTCGCCGACGTGGTCCTCATCTCCGGCGCGGAGGAGCGCCCCCTCCAGTTCGGCTCCGGCGAGGCCCTCCTCTCCCAGCTCTACGTCCTGGACGTGGTGCTGGATTGCTTCTGCCTCCAGGCCGGCGGCCATATCCGGGAGGACCGGGAGTTTATCGGCAAGGAGCTGTCCAAAAAGCACCTGTAGGAGCCGCCAAAGCATATATAACCATACAAGGAGTGAACTTTCCGTGTATTATTACAATTACAGGGGGGCAAATCTGGTCTCCCTCACACCGGAGAAGGACTTCGGCCCGGAGATTGCGCCGGTGACGGAGGGCCGTCTGTTCGCCCTGATCCCGGGGGACGCGGAGTTGGGCCGGGGGTCCTTCAAGGTGAACCACCCCGGGCAGCTGCTGGCCGGCCACGGCCTGGAGGTGCTGGACGCCTCCCGCCTGCCCGCGCTGGACAGCGCCGGCCCCTGGGGAGAGGCGCTGATGCCTCCGCCGGACTGCCGCGCCATTCCCCTGATGGTGGACGAGTGCGTGGAGCAGGCCATCGCGGAGAGCCGCCTCACCGCCGTCAACCCCAGCCGCCCCGGCTGGGAGGATGTGCTGGCCTGGACCCCCAGGGCGGGCAAGAAGCGGGTGAACCTGCTGGCCATCGGGGATGTGGGTTCCACCCTGCTCACCGGGCTGAAGCTGCTGGGGGGGGATGTGATTGACTCCATCGGCATCTGCGACCTGTCGGAGCAGATCACCGCCCGGTGGGAGTTCGAGATGGGCCAGATCAGCCTGCCCTGGGACTACGGCGCATTTCCCGAGGTGGAGGTCGTTTCCCCGGAAAACCTCTTCGACTGCGACATGTTCGTCTTTGTGGCCTCCAAGGGCATCCCGCCGGTGGGCTCCCAGGTGAAGGACGTGCGCATGTATCAGTTTGAAAACAACGCCAAAATTGTGGCGCACTACGCCAGGCTGGCCCGGGAGAAGCGCTTCCAGGGCCTGTGG
Source organism: Lawsonibacter sp. (assembly GCA_022791995.1). GTDB lineage: Bacteria > Bacillota > Clostridia > Oscillospirales > Oscillospiraceae > Lawsonibacter. The sequence continues at coordinate 12,807 of JAAWAD010000070.1, read as the reverse complement.
TGCGCCGTGTCCGACCCGGTGGACCCCCTGGCCAAGACCGCCTATCTGGAGAGCAACCGGGACGGCAACGGCGTGTGGGACGGCCGGGGCCTGCGGCCCGAGCAGGTCCAGGGCTTCGGCCTGGGGGTGATGAACGCCCGGGCGGCCTACTTCGCCAAGCGGGATTCCCGGCTGGCCTCCTTCCTCACCGAGGGGCGCTCCTTCGGCCCCCACGGCACCGGGCTGTGGATTGCCAACTCCATCGAACACTACGACGAGGAGATCTCCCGGGAGCTGACCCACCTCACCGTCACCGCCAACCTGAAAATGCGGGAAATCGGCTTCAAGCCCTATGTGGCCCCCGCCCTGTCCTCTGGGGCCCTGTCCCTGCTGCTCACCCTCCGGGGGGCGTGGCACTGTGGCTCCGTCTTCCTGGACGGGGTCTATATGGGGGTGAAGAACCGCTTCACCCCCGCCGGTGTGGAGACCGAGCTGCTGCCCTGCCTCCCCGACCCCCTCTTCGCCCACATCCGGGAGGCGGCGGAGCACCTGAAGGAGATCCTGTGATTACCCTTATCCACCCCCCCGCCGACCAGGGCTGGGCGGGGATTCGCCTGGAGGACGTGCTGCGGCAGGCCCTGGCCGGACGGCAGGTCCGTACAATCCGCACCGCGGAGGCGCTGGAGGGGCTGACCGGGCAGAAGCTGCTCTTCGCCCTGCCCCTGGGGGATGCGGGGACCAATCTGGAGTACATCCGTATGCTGGCCCGTCTGCGCCGGGAGCCCGCTCTGCTGGAGGGGTGTACGGCGGGTATTCTGACCGACGGAACGTCCCCGCTGTATACAAAATCTGCGGCGGCGGAGCTGGTTCTGGCTGCCAACCGGGCGGGGTGTGCCTTTCTGGGCCGGCCCCTGGTGGAGGGGGCGGGGGAGCTGGCCAACTTCCGGGTTCAGGCCCGGGACCTGGGCGGGGACGTGAAGGGGGCCTACCGCCGGGCGGCGGCGGAGCTGGTACAACGCCTGGAGGAGGAGACCTTCCCCCGGCAGGCCCAGGCCGAGCTGCTGGTCCTCCACGCCTCCAGCCATCCCGCCTCCAACACCATGGCCCTGTGGGAGCGGGTCCGCAGCCATCTGGAGGGACGGTTTTCCATCACCGAAATCGGCCTGCGCAACGGCACCCTGTCCGACTGCTCCGGCTGTCCCTACACCATGTGCCTCCACTTCGGGGAGCAGGGGGGCTGCTTCTACGGCGGCGTCATGCAGGAGGAGGTCTACCCCGCTGTCCGCCGGTGCGCCGGGGTGGTCATGCTCTGCCCCAACTACAACGACGCCCTGTCAGCCAACCTCACCGCCTTTATCAACCGGCTTACTGCCCTGTTCCGCCAGACCCGCTTCTATGACAAGGCCCTCTTTGCCCTTGTGGTCTCCGGGTACTCCGGGGGAGATATTCTGGCCCGGCAGCTGATTGCCGCCATGAATATGAACAAGTCCTTCTACCTCCCCAAAAATTTTGCCCTGCTGGAGACGGCCAACAACCCCGGCGAGGCCCTGGCCCTGCCCGGCATCGAAGCGCGCCTGTCCGCTTTCGCGGAAAATATCCGGGACACTCTGCTGCCCTGACTGGACGCAAAAACGCCTCCCTCTTTTCGAGGGAGGCGTTCTCGTTTACCGCTCCGGCAGGTACTCCATGGGGTCCACCCGGTTGCCGTTGATGGCGGCCTCCAGGTGCAGATGGGGCTCCAGCCCGCTCTCGGCGATGGCGGAGCTCCCCACAAGGCCGATGACGTCCCCGGCCTCCACCAGCGTGCCGGCCTCCACCGGCACCTGGCCGGACAGACCGCAGTAGGTGGTGGTCAGCCCCTCCCCGTGGTCGATGACCACGGTGGAGCCCATCAGACCGTCCTCATAGACCTCAATCACCGTTCCGGCGCTCAGCGCCAGCACCTGGGCGTCCAGGGCGGCGGCGATGTCCACCCCGCCGTGGGTCCGCCAGTCCCCCAGCGTGGGGTCCAGCGCCAGGGTCTCCACGCTGTAATCCCGCAGGACGGCCCCCTCTACCGGCCAGACATAGACGGCAGGGGCCTTGGGGGTGTTCTCCACCGGCTCCTTGACCGGCTCCGGGTCGTCCGGCTGGGCCGGAGACGGCTGGACCGGCGTTTCCGGCTGCGGCTGCGCCGGCTGGACCGGCAGCGTGGTCTGGGAGGAGGGCTCCCGCTGGACGCCCCCCTGAACGGAGGGCGGGGTGCCCTCCGGGTCGGGGCCGTTGCCCTCCGAATCGGGAAGAACCACCGAGGCGTTCCCCCCGGCCGCCTCATAGGGGTCGGCGGCGCCGGTCATGCTGCGAATCAGATAATAGCCCGAAATTCCTATTGTGGCGACACACAGGAAAAGGACTATGTAAAAGCCCTTTCCCAGCACAAAGTCGCCAAGCCTCTGCAAGAAACCTTGGTTTTTCAAAAAACCACCTCCAGAGCCTAGTTTGGACAGGCTCCTGGGCAGTTATACCTGAAGAACAAAATTTTCCCGGAGAGAGGAAGCCCTCCCCCCCCCGGTACACGGAGCAGGGCGCTTCAGGTGGCGGGAGGCTCCTCCTGTTCCTGCTCCTGCAAGCTCTCCAGGGCCCACCTTGTGGCGGCGATGACGAAGGCGGAAAAGGAGGAGTCTGTGCCGCGGATGGCAAGCTCAACCGCCTCAATGACGTCGTTGGGGAAGCGAATGTTTTTCGGCGTGCTTCGCGGAACCGCTGGAATTTTAAATTTTCTAGCCACACTCTCACCTGCAATACAATTTGTACTTTACATTGTGTGTCAAATAGTGTAAGATTTATGCACCACATAGTGTATATCATTTTGTAAAGAAACAATGTACTTGAACGCTTTGCACACACAAACGCTGCGCTTCCGCCCCCGGAGGGGGCGGAAGCAAAAGAACGAAACGTGCAGCGGTCAATCTTTCGGAATGCAGGTCAGGAGGAAACGGCAATGACTTTGTTTGAACGGACACTGTTAAACCATCTGCTGAGAGGGCGGATTGAGCTGAAAGTCACCGGCTTTGACATGGAGAGCTTTGAACGGGCCATGCACCGGGAGCTGCGCCAGCGGCTGGACACCATCGAGTGCATCACCTTTGAGGACGACGGGGTCATATCGGATACAGAAAAAATCAAGGCAATCAAGCTGTGCTTTCAGAAGGATTTTTGTTTTTAGAGAGCGGCCGCGGTGGGCCGGAGTTCCTCCGTTCCCTCCAATTTCCATTGAAACAGGGGGTCTTTTTCCCGTATAATGGGGGAAATCCATACGAAAGAGAGGACCCCAGTCATGTACCCAGCGCTACAGCGGCTCCTTCGGAGCCTTCTGCCCGCGGCGGCGGCCGCCGCTCTGCTTGTCCCGTCGGCGGCGGCGGGACTGCCCGCCGTGCCCCAGGGCTATACCTCCCCCTTCTCCGACGTGAGGCAAGGGGCCTGGTACTACCCTTATGTGTCCGTTCTGAACCACAAGGGGGTGATTGCCGGCTATGACAGCAGCCATTTCGGCCCCCAGGACGCGGTACGCACGGGGGACGCGGTGCTCATGGTGCTGAAGGCGGCGGGCTGCAAGGAGCAAGCTGCCCGGCCGGGCGAGCACTATGCTGCGGGCTATCTCCGGTACGCGGTGAAGCGGGGGTGGCTGACCCGGCAGCAGACCGCCGACCCGGAGGCCCCCGCTCCCCGGCTGCTTCTGGCCCGGCTGGCGGCCCAGGCCCTGGGGCTGGAGGCCTCCGGGGGCAAGAGCCCCTTTGCCGACGTGAAGGACGGCCTTGTCACCGCCCTGTACCGGGAGGGCATCGTGGCGGGGACCGACGTGGAGGGGCAGTGCCTCTTCCAGCCGGACAGCGCCATCACCCGGGCGGAGCTGAGCGCCATCCTGTGGCGGGTCCAGGGCCACGGACGCCGCTTCCTCTTTGAGAAATACGCCCTGGACCGGCTGGAGGTGGTGCCCGCCTGTACCCTGGACCCGGAGCGCTTTGTGCGGCGGGGGGACCGGATGACCTACACCGGCAGCACTGCCGACCTGGGGGTGGATGTGTCCTACCACAACGGGACCATCGACTGGAAAAAGGTGGCGGCGGACGGGATTTCCTTCGCCATGATCCGGGCGGGGGGCCGGTACTACGGCAGCGGGGGCCTGTTTGAGGACACCCAGTTCCGCCGGAACATCCAGGGGGCCCTGGACGCCGGGCTGGAGGTGGGGGTCTACTTCTTTTCCCAGGCCGTCTCCGCCCAGGAGGGCCGGGCCGAGGCCCGGTTCCTGCTGAAGCTGCTGGAGGGGTACGGCTTCACCGGCCCGGTGGTCTTCGACTGGGAGAACATCCCCAACGACAGGGCCCGGACCGACGGCCTGTCCAGCGCCGTCCTCACCCAGGCGGCCAACGCCTTCTGCCAGGAGGTGGAGCAGGCCGGCTACGCCCCCATGATTTACTTCAACCGGCAGATCGCCTACTTACATTACGACTTGGAGGGGGTGGCTCAGTACCCCTTCTGGCTGGCGGAGTACGGCCCCTCCCACGACTTCCAGTACGACTTTCACATGTGGCAGTACACCGACGCCGGCCGGGTGGCGGGCATCCAGGGGCCGGTGGACCTGAATATCCGGGTGACTCCCTTTTGACCGTCTTTTTCGGGCTGTCTCCGCATAGATTGAAGACAGGCAGGCCGCCGCCGGCACAGAAGTCAGGCGGCGGCCCTTGATTTCAAATGGGGAGATGGTAAGCGATGCGAAGGGCGAAGGACAATTTCCGGGTGTTCGTGGTGCAGAAGCGGTGGTGGACCACCGCCGCCTGTCTGTGTCTGGCGGCGGCCATGTTCTATGTGGTCAACTACCCGTCGGCGGTGGGGGCGGCGGCGGCCACCCGCCAGCTGCCCATCTACTGCGTCCAGCGGGACCAGAAGCTGGTGTCCATCAGCTTCGACGCCGCCTGGGGCAACGAGGACACCCAGCAGCTCATTGACATTTTGGACCAGTTTCAGGTAAAGGCCACCTTCTTCGTGGTGGGAGAGTGGGTGGACAAATACCCCGAGTCGGTGAAGGCCCTCCACGACGCGGGGCACGAGGTGATGAACCACTCCAACACCCACGCCCACTACCCCCAGCTGTCGTCGGAGGAGGTGGTGGCCGACCTGAACGCCTGCAACGACAAGATTGAGTCGGTCACCGGAGTCCGCCCCACCCTGGTGCGCCTGCCTTATGGGGACTATGACGACAGCTCGGTGAACGCGGTGCGCTCCATCGGCATGGAGCCCATCCAGTGGGACGTGGACAGCCTGGACTGGAAGGACCTGGAGGCCCCGGAGATTGTCAAGCGGGTCACAGGGAAGGTCCAGCCCGGCTCCATCGTGCTGTTCCACAACGCGGCCCTCCACACGCCGGAGGCCCTGCCCACGATTTTGCAGACCCTGCTTCAGGAGGGGTACACCTTTGTCCCCATCTCCCAGATTCTGCTGACCGGCTCCTGCACCATCGACCACACGGGCCGGCAGTGCCCGGCGTAAAAAGAGCCCCGCCGTTTTTTTGGCGGGGCTCTTTGGTGCTTACCGGGTGTGGACGAAGCAGTACTCCTCCGCCCAGGTGCCGTCGGCCATGGTGACCCGGCAGGTGACGCGGGCGTCGCCCGCAACACCCGTGCCGGTGAAGCGGACGCTGGGGTAGCCGTTGACCTCCCGCTCCTCCAGGGAGAGGATGCTGGGGTCGTCCACGCTCCACTGGATGGTGTAGTCCTGGCCGTAGAACTTGCTGGTGTTGAAGACGTAGAGAGAGGTGGTGCCGTAGGAGTCAGCCCGCATGTTCAGGCTGAGACAGCTCAGGGCAATCTGGTCCGCCTGTGGGATGACCCGGATGGCGATGCGCTCCGTCTGTCCCTTGTAGTGGGCGGTGACGTAGCCGGTGCCCGCCTGTTTCCCGGAGTAGACCGTGCTGTTCCGAACGGTCAGCAGTTCGGGGGACTCGCTGGTCCAGGTGACGCCGGAGATATCGCCCCAGAGCTGCCGCTGGGAATCCATCCGGCTGGCGGTGAGCAGGCAGGAGTGGTTGGTGCTGATGGTGATGATCTTCGACATGACGAACAGGGTATCATCCCCGCTCTGGCTGCTGCTCCCTGGGCCGGGGTCGGGCACAGGATCAGGGGTGGGCGTGGGAGCCGGTATGGGCGTGGGGTCGGGGACAGGCGCAGCCTCCACGGTGACGCCGCAGGTGGCGGTGTAGGTCCTGCCCCCCGCCGAGGCGGAGGCGGTGATGGTGGCGGTCCCGGCGGACCTGGCGGTGACAACGCCGCTGCTGTTCACCGAGGCGACAGCCGGGCTGGCGCTGCGGTAGGAGATGGAGGCGCTTGCCCCGGAGAGGACGGCCTTCACCGTGCCGGTCTCCCCCTCTGTAAGGCGGAGGGCGCTGGGGCTCATGGTGAGGGTGACAGGCACCGGCTCCGGTTCCGGCTCCGGCGCATGGGGGGCAGAGCCCACCTCCAGCAGCTTGAGCAGGATGACGCAGGCCTGGGCCCGGGTAATCTGGCTGCTGCCGGCAAACGCCCCGGTGTCCGTCCCCCCGATGACGCCGCTGTGGAGGGCGGCGGCCACGGGCTGCCGGTAGGCGGAGGGGATCTGGCTCCAGTCCTTCAGCTTGGCGGAGGCCTCCGTCAAAAGGCTGCTGTTGGAGGGGACGTCGAGCAGGGGCTGGATGATGCGGGCCATCTCATAGCGGCTGAGCTTAACGTTGGCGATGTCCGACCAGTCCCGCTGGAAGGAGCTCTCCGCGCTGGCGGAGGGGGCAAGGCCGCTGCGGTAGGCCGCCGTGAGATAGGGCCAGTACCAGGGCTTTCCGCTGGCCTGAGCGGCGTACTGGGCCACTGCCTCGGAGAAGAAGGCCTTGTCCAGCATGACGCAGAACTCCGCGTAGGTCATGGTGCCGTCGGGGTTGAATTTGCCGTTGCCCACCCCGTCCACGATGCCCTTGGCTGCGGCGGCCTCCACGTAGGGGTAGGCCCAGTGGCTGGCGGGCACGTCAGAGAACCGGGAGGGCTGGCCGGGGGTGCTTGTCCCCGGGTCCGTGGGCGTAGTTGTGCCCGGGGCGGTGGGCGTGGTGGTTCCGGCGCCGTTGGCGCTCTGGCGCTGCACCCCGGAGGCGTCCAGGGTGTAGAACACGGGGGTGGAGCGGTCCGTCACGTACCAGACCAGCTTCCCGTTCCAGACGATGGGCTGGCAGTCAGACAGGGGCGCGGAGGCGGTCTGAATGGAGCCGGCCTTGCCGCTGGCGCTGTACTTGGTGTAGTACAGGGTTTCGTTCACGGTGGAGCCGCTCTTGCCGTTCCACAGCAGGTACCCGCCCTCCAGTCCGGTGGGGGCCAGAACGGGGGTGGTGGCCCCGGCGGAGGCGGTGACCTTGGCGGTGGTGGTGTTCAGGCTGCCCTTGGCGGTGTAGCCCAGGTAGACGTTCCGGTCCCCGGAGCGGGCCACGCCGTCGTAGCTGTAGGCCGAGACATAGCCCGAGCTGGTCTCCGCCAGTCCTCCCAGGGAGGCCCCGGTGACGTTGTTGCCGTTGCTCCCGGCGAAGGGCTGCACTGTGCGGAAGGAGCACCACTTCTGCACCCGCTGGTTGGAGAACTGGGCGGAGCCGGCCTTGGCCAGATCGTACCGCACCAGCACCGCGCCCCGGGTGACCACGTTCTGGGGCACGTAGTTGGAGCCCATGGTCATGCTGTTGGCGTCGCTGTGGTCCAGCGCCACCAGATTCCTGTCCTGGTCCACCAGGATGAACTGGTTGAAGGAGTGGCTGATGTAGCCCCAGTCCACCACCCAGATGTCATAGAAGGCGTCGGCCAGGGACATGTCGCTCTGCCGGATCTGAAGGGTCATGTTGGACTGGTGGTTCAGGCCGTCGTCGCTGCGGAACATCTGGTGACAGGTGCGGACGTAGAGGTACCCGCCGTACTCGTCGCAGCGCAGGCTGCCCGCGTCAAAGGGGACGGTGGTGTTGGCCCCCTTCACGCAGGTCTGGCCCAGGCGGTTCCAGCTCTTGTCGTACTTCACCACCCGGATGACCTCCACATTCGGGCTCTCCCCCGGGTTCTTCTGGCCGAAGAAGAGGAAGTTGAAGGTCTCTCCGGCGTAAAAGCCGCCCCAGATGGGCAGCTCCGGGGCGATGGTCCGGCTGGACTGGAGATGGAAGGCGCTGTCATAGTCCTCCACCACCACCTGGCCGTCGATGTACTCCACCCGGGTCAGGCCCTCTCCGTTCGCGTACAGATGGGAGGTGACGGGCTTGCCATAGGTGGTGTAGTCCTGCCGGTTCTTGTTGGAGGACACGGCGGGCTGCGTCTCCGCGGCCAGGGCGGCGGCGGGCAGCAGCCCCACCGCCATGGACAGGCAGAGGGCCAGGCTGAGAAGTGTTCTGGGGACGCAGCGGCGCGCTTTTTGCATTCGCATAAAAATGGACCCCTTTCTTTTTCAAACTGGGAATAGTTTACTCTAGATCTCTGGAAAGGTCAAGGTGTTTTTGCAGGTTTGCGCGCCTCTGTCCTCTACTCGTCCATATTCCGCAGGTAGGCCTCCGCCCCGTAGCGCAGGCAGCGCTGAAGCCGCCGCTCCCCCCGCTTGATGGTGCGGGAGACGGTGGACTTGTCCACCCCCAGCTGGCCGGCGATGGCCCGCATGGTCATGCCCTCGGCGTAATACAGCAGAAGGACCTGGCGCTGTTTTTCGGTGACATCCTCCCGCAGGGCCCGGATCAGGTTGCGCTTGAGCCGGCTCAGCTCTTGGCTGTTGTCCGCGGCGATCTGCCGGCTGTAGACGGCCATATCGGCGGCATAGACCTTGCCCCGCCTATATCGTGTACCGGACATTTCGGCGATACCCCCTGTCATAGTAGCGCTCGGTCAGCACCGCCAGCTCCCGGGCCTCCCGCAGCATGGTGGACAGCATCCGAATGCGGGCCTGAAGCCGGCACTGCTCGTCCGCGTCCTGGGTCAGGGACAGGCGGTACTCCAGCTGGGCCAGCCGCAGGTCCAGGTTGTGGGCGTGGGCCCGGTATTCCACAGACAGCTGGGAAAGGGTCATAAGGGCATCTCCTCCTCTTGCATCGCTTGCAGGCGGTCCAGACAGGCGGCGCACACCCGGCGGCCCCGCCACAGCTGCACCGGGTCATAGCGGTACTGCTCCTGCCCGCACAGGGGACACAGCCGCATCGGCCTGTCCTGCTGGCGGTCCAGCGGGGGAAGCAGCCCCTCCCGCCAGATCGTCCCCCCGCCGGGGCAGAGAGCGCCTTGGGAAAAATTCGGAATTGAAGAAAGTTTTTTCATAAACTACTTGACAAGCCTCCTTTTCTTTGTTATACTAATCCCTGCTGTTGGACAGCCGCACGGTATGCTGGTGTAGCTCAGCCGGTAGAGCAGCTGATTTGTAATCAGCAGGTCGGGGGTTCGAATCCGTCCACCAGCTCCAGTTTTTTCTCAACAAGTGCATAGCCGGAGGAGTTCCCGAGTGGCCAAAGGGGGCAGACTGTAAATCTGTTGCGTTAGCTTCGGTGGTTCGAATCCACCCTCCTCCACCACGTCGGAGCAAGCGGTGTTCGCTTGCTCCGACTTTTTCCATTCCGTCGGGCGTGTGCGCAGCGCGCCGGAGGAAGGAGCGGGGCGGTCTTCCAGAGGGATATAGAACTAATGTTCTAGTTCTTGCTTAGCATACTCCTTTTTTCTCGCCGTGTCAAGTCATGTCGAAGAAGAATTTTTTGCGCACAGACCGAAAAACGGGACTTTTTTCCCGGACGGACCGCAAAAAGGTTGAAATTGCAAGGAAAATCGAGCCGGATAAAAACGAAGGAATTTTTTGTGGAAATTTGGAAGGAGCGGAGGACCCATGTACTACTTTGACAACGCGGCCACCACGCCGGTCCGGTCGGAGGCGGTGCAGGCGGCGGTAGAGGCCATGGAGCGGGACTGGGGCAACCCCTCCTCCCGCTGCACCAAGGGGGAGCAGGCCGCCGCCCGGCTGAAGGGCTGGCGGGAGGATGTGGCCGGGGCGCTGGGCTGTCAGGCGCAGGAGCTGGCCTTTACCTCCTGCGGCACAGAGAGCAATAACTGGGCCATCCGGGGTGCGGCGGAGCTGGCCCGGCGGAAGGGCCGGCATATCATCACCGACGCCCTGGAGCACGCCGCCGTGCTGGAGCCCTGCCGGGAGCTGGAGCGCCAGGGGTATGAGGTGACCCGGCTCCAGCCCGACCGGGGGGGCAACCTCTCCCTGGAGGCCTTCCGAAAGGCCCTGCGCCCCGATACGGTGCTGGTGTCCGTCATGCTGGTGAACAACGAGCTGGGGACCGTCAACCCGGTGGACCAGTTTTCCGCGGCGGTGCGCCAGGCGGGCTGCCCCGCCCTGGTCCACTGCGACGCCGTCCAGGGCTTTTTGAAGCTCCCCTTCACCCCCCAGGGGCTGGGGGTGGACCTGCTGTCGGTCAGCGGACATAAGGTCCACGCCCCCAAGGGGATCGGGGCGCTGTACATCCGCCGGGGGCTGAAGCTGCCCCCCCTCCTCCTCGGAGGGGGCCAGGAGGAGGGCCGGCGTTCCGGCACCGAGGCCACCGCCCAGATCGCCGCCTTTGCCGCCGCCGTCCGGGCGGGACGGCAGACGCTGGACCGGGACCTGGACCATATGGCCCAGCTGAAGGCCTATGCCATCGCCCGCCTGGCCCTGGTCCCCGGCCTGAAACCCCTCACCCAGGGGGGCGCGCCCCATATCCTGCCCGTCACCATGCCCGGGTATCAAAGCGAGGTGCTGGTCCGCTTCCTGGCCGACCGGGATATCTGCCTGTCCTCCGGCTCCGCCTGCCACAAGGGCCGGCCCAGCCACGTCTTTGCCGCCCTGAACCTGCCCAAGCCAGAGCGGGACGGCGTGCTGCGCATCAGCTTCTCCCCCGAAAACACCCCCGCGGAGGTGGACGCCCTGGCCGACGGCCTGAAGGCCGCCCACGCCCAGCTCTTCCCCAGTATGTCCTGAACGGCTGTGCCGGGTATGGCCTCGCCGGCCGGGCGTTCCTTTCTTGAAAGAAAGGAACCGAAAGAACGTTCCCCTTTGCAAATGTGCAAAGGGGTGGGTATGGTCCGCCCGCGCCGGTACAACCACCGGGGAATGGGCGGATGATATCCGCCCATTCCCATAAATTATGGGCGAAAAAAACACAAAAAGAATGCCGTGCCGTCCGGGGAGGACAGCACGGCATTTGAATGCAAAGGCCAGGGGTGCAGGGGGCGTGCCCCCTGCCGGGGTCCAGGGGCGGAGCCCCTGGAGGGGGTCAGAAGAACTTTTTCACGCCGTCGGGGGCAAGGCTGGCGTCGTCACTGATGGTGATGGTGAACTTGATGCCGTGGCGCTCGCCGAACTTGTTCAGCCAATCCAGGAACGTTTCGGTCTCCGCGTCGCAGTTGCCGCCCACAATCTTGGTCAGACTGTCGATAAAGATATGGGTGATGTCATAGTTGCCGGCGTACATGCCGCTGATAAAGCCCTTCAGAGCGGTGTAGCTGGCGATATCATAATCGCTGGCCTCTACCAGGCGGATTTGGTAGTGGATATCGAACGTGAGCTTATTGCCCTTTTCAATGCAGACCACATTGCCGTGCTCCGTCTGGACCGCGCTGTTAATCATCTCAATCATGTGCTTTGTCTTGCCAGAGCCCTTTTTGCCCATAATGACTCGAATCATGGGAATCACTCCTTGTCAATTTGATATTGGGGGTGTGCCTGTCTGTTTTTAATACTCTACCATATCCGCGGTTTTTTTTCAATAAAATAATTGTGAATTTTGGGCGCAAAAATCTGAAAAAATTGGAAGCGTGCAAAAACGGCCGGTGACAGGGCAGTCACCGGCCGTTTTTGTGCTGTTTCGGAAGCTTGAACGTCCCCAGGAAGACCACCAGCACGGTCTCCCTCTCTGCTTATGTGCTCAGCGGGGGAAGCCCACGGGGAGGAGAGGGGTAAAGGAGTAATTATAGGAGTAATTATAGGAGTAATTGGAGTAAAAAAATGTCATAGACTAAGTGATTTGAGTTACCAAATTTTAGAATTTTCCTCCCCGGTGGGCTTTTCCGCCGAGACAAATAAAAGCGGCGCAGGGCTTTATGTCCCACACCGCATTTTTCCAGACACAAACCCAAAACGGACACTTGAAAAATCAGTTGCGTTCCGTTATAATAAGGGCTGGCGCAGCAATGCTGTTGTGTGGGAGGGTCGTACTCCCGCATAGGGGTGTGGAGTGGTCGTGCGCTCCACATCCTGCCTCTATTTGTCCCGTGCCCTTATTGTACCGCATTTCGCCAAAATACGCAAGAGGTTTTTTCGGAAAATAAAAGCGGAGGCCAGACGGCCCCCGCCTTTTTGCAGAAAGGGACGGCTTCTGCCGGTTCTTGTTGCGTTTGGGAAAACCGTGTGCTATACTGAATGCAGGAAAGAGAAATCTTTCAGCGCTGCCAGTAACGGTAGGCGGTTGGCCCTCTGACAGGGGGCACTTCTTGCCCCCTGATCTGTTGAAAGGGGGGCTGCCCAATGAGTACATCCGAAGTTTTACAACTTTGTTTGGTCATTATTGGCGTTTGCAGCCTGTTTATTCAGAGCAAAAAGAAGTAACCGCCCCACGTCCCAAAGTGAGCGGTTACTTCTCGTAACTAAAACTTCGGGCTAACCGGCTGCCGGCAGCGCCCTTTCTATGTTCAGTATAACCGCTTGGCCTTGCTTTGTCAAGGCCATTTTGCCTTCTTGCCGAAGGTTCCAGGGATAAGAAAGCGGAGGCCAGACGGCCTCCGTTTTTTGCGGAAATGG
>JAAWAD010000069.1 GCA_022791995.1 Lawsonibacter sp. | reverse complement strand
GGGTGACCAGGTGGCCGTAGGGGGCCAGCATGAACCGGCCCAGCTCGGTGCAGATGGACATGTCCCCCATGCCAGCGGGGACCAGAATCTCCTCAAAGGCCCGCCGTACCCCCTCGCCGATGACGGCGATGTCGTTGGCCGGCTGCTCCGGGCGGTAGGGGACCCCCACGCCGCCGGACAGGTTGATAAAGGTGATGTGACAGCCGGTCTCCTCCTGCACCTCCGCCGCCAGCCGGAACAGAATGGCGGCCAGGGCGGGGTCGTAGTCGTTGGACAGGGTGTTGGAGGCCAGGAAGGCGTGGATGCCGAACTCCTCCGCCCCCAGTTCCCGCAGCCGCCGGAAGGCCTGGACCAGCTGGGGCCGGGTCATGCCGTACTTGGCGTCCCCGGGGTTGTCCATCACCTGGAAGCCCTCCTCGCTCTCCCCCAGGGTGAAGGTACCCCCGGGATTGTACCGGCAGGAAATTTTCTTCGGAATATAACCCAGCGTATCCTTCAGGACCTCCACATGGGTCAGATCGTCCAGGTTGATGGTGGCCCCCAGCCGGGCGGCCAGGGCGAACTCCTCCCGGGGGGTGTCGTTGGAGGAGAACATGATCTCCTCCCCCCGGAAGCCGCACCGCTCGGCCATCATCAGCTCGGTGAGGGAGGAGCAGTCCACTCCGCAGCCCTCCTGGCGCAGAAGCTTCAGAATCTGGGGATTGGGGGTGGCCTTCACGGCAAAGTGCTCCCGGAAGCCGCTGTTCCAGGAAAAGGCCCCGGAAAGCGCCCGGGCGTTGGCCCGGATGCCCTTCTCGTCGTAGATGTGAAAGGGGGTGGGGTACTGCCGGGTGATGGCCTGGAGCTGCTCCAGGGTGACAAAGGGCTGTTTCATCGCTGCTTCGCTCGCTTTCTTTCTGTAAATGGGCCGGGGAATCTTTCGCTCCTTAGTGTATCCCGTTTTTCTGGAAAAGTCAACAAGAACACAGAGAGGACGGGCCTCGCCGGCCGGGCTTTTGTTCCTTTCTTGAAAGAAAGGAACCGAAAGAACTTTCCATGTTGGGAATCAGATAGGGAAGCGCTCCCGTAAGGCCCCTTTGGCAAAGGAGGCTCTCCGCTGCGGCGGGACGAAGGATGGAGGGACGGAGCGCTTGCCCCCGGGGAAAAAGTGTGGTACAATAGCCCCCAGAATTTTGGAGGGAAATGATTTTGAGGTGGGAAGCATGAAAACCTACGACGCGGGACAATTTGAGATTGCGGTCATCGGCGCGGGCCACGCGGGGATTGAGGCCGCCCTGGCCGCCGCCCGGATGGGGATGAAAACCCTGTGCTTCACCATCAACCTGGACGCGGTGGGCAACATGCCCTGCAACCCGGCCATCGGGGGCACGGGGAAGGGCCATCTGGTGCGGGAGCTGGACGCCCTGGGGGGCGAAATGGGGCGGGCGGCGGACCGGGCCTGCATCCAGTACCGGCTACTGAACCGGGGGAAGGGGCCAGCGGTGTGGTCGCTCCGGGCCCAGGCGGACCGGCGGGCGTACCAGAACGTGATGAAGCACACCCTGGAGCGCCAGGAGAACCTGTGGGTGAAGCAGGCTGAGGTTGTGGAAATTTTGGTGGAAAATGGGGAAATCTCCGGGGTGGTAACTCACACCGGGGCTCTCTACCGGGTGGGCGCGGTGGTCGTGGCCACTGGCACCTATCTGGGGGGGCGGACCATCGTGGGAGAGGTGGTCCGGGACTCCGGCCCCGATGGGCTGGCCGCCGCCCTCCCCCTGACCCGGAGCCTGCTCCGGCTGGGGCTGTCCATCCGCCGGTTCAAGACGGGCACGCCCCCCCGGGTCAACGCCCGCAGCGTGGACTTCTCCAGGATGCAGCGCCAGCCCGGGGACGAGGAGGGCCTGGCCTTCTCCTTCCACACCAAAACGCCCCCGGAAAACCGGGCGGTGTGCTGGCTGACCTACACCAACGAGGCCACCCATCAGGTCATCCGGGCCAACCTGGACCGATCCCCCCTCTACGACGGCACCATCGAGGGGGTGGGGCCCCGGTACTGCCCCTCTATCGAGACCAAGGTTGTCCGCTTCCCCGACAAGCAGCGCCACCAGCTGTTTGTGGAGCCCATGGGGCTGGACACCGAGGAGCTGTATATTCAGGGCTTCTCCTCCTCCCTCCCGGAGGAGGTCCAGCTGGAGATGCTCCGCACCATCCCCGGCCTGGAGCGGGCCGAGATGACCCGGTGCGCCTATGCCATCGAGTACGACTGCGCCGACCCCACCCAGCTGCTGCCCACCCTGGAGTGCAAGAAGATCCCCGGCCTGTACGGGGCGGGGCAGTTCAACGGCTCCTCCGGCTATGAGGAGGCCGCCGTCCAGGGCTTTGTGGCCGGGGTGAACGCCGCCCTGAAGCTCCAGGGAAAGCCCCCCTTCGTCCTGCGCCGGGACCAGGGGTACATCGGGGTGCTCATTGACGATCTGGTGACCAAGGGCACCAACGAGCCCTACCGGATGATGACCTCCCGCACGGAGTACCGCCTGCTCCACCGCCAGGACAACGCCGACCAGCGGCTGACCGCCGCGGGATACCAGCTGGGCCTGGTCCCCCAGGCCCGCCTGGAGGCCGTCCAGGCCAAGTACCGGGCAGTAGAGCAGGAGGTCCACCGCCTGGAGCACACCGGCGTGGCGCCGTCCCCCGCCCTGGACGCTTTGCTGGAGGCCCGGGGGGAGTCCCCCGTCCGGGACGGGGCCCGGCTGGCCGACCTGCTTCGCCGGCCCCGGCTCACCTACGCCGATTTGGCCCCCTTCGACCCCAGCCGCCCTGGCCTGGACCCCGCCGTCGCCCAGGAGGCGGAAATCACCATCCGGTACGCCGGCTATATCGACCGCCAGATGCGCCAGGTGGAGGAGGTCCGCCGCCTGGAAACCCAGCCCCTCCCTCCCACGCTGGACTACCGGTCCATCCAGGGCCTGCGCCTGGAGGCCCGGCAGAAGCTGGACGAAATCCGCCCCACAAACCTGGGCCAGGCCAGCCGGGTCTCTGGCGTCTCCCCCGCCGACGTGGCCGTGCTGATGGTCTACCTGAAGCAGCACGCACAGGGAGGATGACCGCCGCCGCAGAAAGCTCCCACGGTCGCGTGTAGGGGCGGATATCATCCGCCCGTTCCTCCGTGGTTGTATTTGTGCGGGCGGGTAATACCCGCCCCTACACACGTCTGTAACATTGAAAGTTCTTTCGGTTCCTTTCTTACAAGAAAGGAACAAAAGCCCGGCCGGCGAGGCCGCCACAAAATCACCCGTTTGGAGGATGCCATGAAGCTGACACAAGTAAAGGGAAACACCTGGGTGGCCGAGGGGATTGAGCTGATCCCCTTTTATAAGGTGGACGAC
Organism: Lawsonibacter sp.; assembly: GCA_022791995.1. Classification (GTDB taxonomy): domain Bacteria; phylum Bacillota; class Clostridia; order Oscillospirales; family Oscillospiraceae; genus Lawsonibacter. The sequence continues at coordinate 3,438 of JAAWAD010000069.1, read as the reverse complement.
AGGCGCTGCGTTCTGCTGGACAGCGGCCTGCGCCAGGAGCGGGAGGAGCTGGAGGCGGCGCTGCTGGAGGCGGGCCTGACGCCGGCAGGGGTGCTGTGCTCCCACGCCCATGTGGACCACTGCGCCAACAACGGCTATTTTCAGGCCAAGTACGGGGCCAAAATCGCCCTCACCTTCCCCGAGGCGGGGATGTGCTCCACGGTGCTGACACTGAAGTGCTACTTTCTCATGCTGCCCCCGGGGATGGTGGAGGAGGAGTCGTCCTGCATGATTCACGAGCCCGACCTCTTTATCCCTCCCAATGACGTCCCCTTCACTCTCTGCGGAGTCCCCTTCCGCATTCTCCACACGCCGGGGCACTCCGCGGCCCACATCTGCACCATCACCCCGGACAACGTGTGCTACACCGCCGACGCCCTGCTCAGCGCCGAGTGCCTGGAGGCCAAGCTGCCCTACAACCTGAGCCAGGCCATGGCCATCCAGAGCCGAGAGAAGCTGCGGGGTCTGGACTGCGACGCCTATATCATGGCCCACCGGGGGGTGTGCCGCCGGGGGGAGCTGGGGGCCCTCATCGACGCCAACCAGGCCCTGGTCCACCGCCGGACGGAGGAAATCCGCAAGCTCGTCACCCGGCCCATGACCGCCAGCGAGATTGACGAGGCCGCCTGCACCTTCTACCAGCTGCTCACCCATCGGCCCGCCCGCTCCCTGCGGTTCGAGCGGAACGTCCGCTTCTTCGTGGACTATCTGGTGGACCAGGGCCTGCTGGAGATGACCTGCCGCCAGGGAGGGACGGTGTACCAGCCCGCTCCGGCGGAAAATTTCCGGTAAAATCCCCATTTTTCCTTGACAATTCCCTGGAAAGCCGCTAAGATAAGAGGCTGAATAGGAAACATGCGTGGAAAAGGACGCGTCCCCGCCCCCAAAACGCACAGAGAGCCGCCGTTTGGTGCAAGGCGGACGGGAGAGGGCCGGGAACATCACCTTGGAGCAGGGGGGCCGAACGGCAGTAGGCCCCTTCGGACGCCCCCGTTACCGGGCTTATCTTGAGGGGTCAGAGCCTTTTGCTCTGGCAAGAAGAGTGGTACCGCAGAGGTTTTGCGCCTTTGTCTCTTTGTGGGGGCAGAGGCGTTTTTATTTTTCAATTTGGAAAGGAGCCGGTGTCTGCAATGACCAATCTGGAAAAAATTCAGCTGTGCCAGGAAATTGTCAACCAAATCCAGGCGGAGAACCGAAAGCCCGCCTGCTACCTGGAGTTCAGCCAGGAGCCCTTCGGCGTGACCGACAGCCACCTGGGGGGCGTGCCCTACGTGCCCCGGGACGGCCAAATCCCCGTCAGCGCCGACGGGCACCAGCTGTGGCTGTGCGCCCAGATCAACTTCGCCCAAATGCCCCCCTTGGAGGGCTTCCCCGACCGGGGCATCCTCCAGCTCTTCGCCTCCGACTTCGACAAGGACGGCGGCTTCGGCTTCTATGACGGGGAATACAGCGATCAGAACGCCTGGCGGGTGGTTTACTATGGAGAGGTGGACGACACCGTCACTGAGGCGGAGTGCGCCGCCAAGATGGTCGTCCCCTGGGAGGAGGCCAGCAAGAAGAACATGCCCCGCCCCGCCCACAAGTTCGACCTGAAGGACATAGAAGAGGGCAATGCCGGCCTGTGGCGCATCCCCGCCCATCCGCTGAAAATCGCCTTCCGCCCGGTGGTCCAGGACGCGATTGGGGACAACGATTTCCGCTTCGACGACCTCTTTGCCGCCGAGCTGGCGCGCCGTCTGCCCGGGGCCGACCCGGAGGCGTTCCTGCCCTACAGTCTGCGGGACGAGACCTTCGAGGAACGGGAAATTCTGCACCGCATCTATGACCAGTTGAAATCCGGGGGCTGCAAGCTGGGGGGCTATGCCTACTTCGAGCAGTATGACTTCCGGGAGGACGACGAGGCCCTTGCCCCCTGGGACATCCTGCTCTTCCAGCTGCACGACGACTTCATCGACTTCCCGGCCGGAGAGTTCCCGGAGATGGACCTGTACCTGGGGGGCTTCGGCTCGCTGAACATCCTCATCCAGCCCGAGGACCTGAAAAACCGGGACTTCTCCCGGGTGCTGGGCTACTGGGCCACATCCTGACGGGAGGGAACCGCTATGACCTTGGATGAATGTGAGGAGTATCTCCCCCACGGCTGGACCGAGCGGATCCGGCGGGACCCGCTGCTGTGGGAGATCTTTGAGGACCACGAGTATGAGCTGGAGATGGAGGCGGTGCCCCCCTTCCTGATTCAGGCGCTGCGGGGAGGCAATCTGGACCACCTGCGGCCCATTCTGGCCCTGTACGGCCCGCCGGGGCTGGCGCTGCTGGAGAACCTGAAGGCCATCGACGCGGCCAGCCAGGACACCGCGTCCATCACCACCCCCGACGGCCAGACCGCCTATGCCGGATACTTCTTCGCCCGCTTCCCGGGCATCGGGTCCGGCGCCAAGGGCTTCTTGGACGGCCTCTTCGCCAAAACAAAAGCGGAGCGGCTGGCCCGGGAATACGTGGCCGCCATCCGGCGGGTCTATGCGGAGATATTCCAGGAGCCCGCCCCCATCGACGCCAGCCCCGGAATCGAGTTCCTGTCCGGGGAGGAGGGCTACCGCTTCCAGGAGCAGATGCACAAGGACTTTGTGGCAAACCGCTTTCACCCCACCACCGACATATACATGTCCCTGGGCCACCTGGATGAGGAGCTGGAGTACCAGGGGAACTGTCAGGAGCTGGCCGACGCCCTCAGCGAGGCCCTGTACCACATCAACAACGACTATCTGCTCTCCTGCTTTCTCCGCTGGCCCCTCCTGAAATCGCCGCCTGTGGAAAACCCCCTCCAGCCCTACTTCGAGCTGTGGAAAATGGGCCTGGAGGTGGAGTTCCCCGAACGGGACCGGGTGGTGCTGATTGCCTGAGAGGGGCGTGCTCCCCCGACTGCCCGTGCCCGAACGGGCGGCGGATCACGAATTACGAAACGCATTATAATAAAGGAGTAATACAAAATGGACTACAACAAGACCATCAATCTGCCCAAGACCGGCTTCCCCATGCGGGCGGGACTGCCCGCCCGGGAGCCCGACATGCTCCGCCACTGGGAGGAGATGGACCTCTACCACGAGCTGCTGAAGAAGAACGCAGGCAAGCCCCTGTACTCTCTTCACGACGGCCCTCCCTTCTCCAACGGGGCCCTGCACATGGGCCACGCCCTGAACAAGTCCATCAAGGACTTCATGACCCGTTCCGCCGCCATGCGGGGGTATCTGACCCCCTACATCCCCGGCTGGGACAACCACGGAATGCCCATTGAGAGCGCCATCATCAAGCAGAACACGCTCAACCGGAAGGCCATGTCGGTGCCCGAGTTCCGCACCGCCTGCCACGAGTTCGCCCAGCACTATGTGGACGTGCAGATGG
>JAAWAD010000068.1 GCA_022791995.1 Lawsonibacter sp. | reverse complement strand
GCTCCTCATAGGTGAGGACGCAGTAGATGGCGTTCAATGTGCGGCCCAGATGGAATTCATTCTTTTTGGCCACGCAGGGGCCGATGAAGACCACATTGGCGTCTGGCTCCTAATACTTCAGGTGCAGGCCGATCATGACCATGGGGGAGGGGGTGTGGGAGACGTACTCGTTCAGATCCGGGTGCTTCTTCTTCACGTAGCCCACAAAGCCGGGGCAGCAGGAGGAGGTGAGCATCCCCTTCTCCGCCAGCTCGTCCGACTCCCGGTCGGCCACCATGTCGGCGCCCAGGGCCACCTCGGCCACGCCGGAGAAGCCCAGCTGCTTCAGGCCGGCCACCACCTGGCCGTATGTGGCGGGGGCGAACTGTCCGGCAATGGAGGGGGCGATAACCGCATAGGTCTTGTAGCCCCAGTGCTCGCCGCCTCGGATCATCTGGATGGCGTCCATGATCCAGGACTTGTCCTGAATAGCGCCGAAGGGGCACTGGTACACGCAGTTGCCGCAGGAGATGCACTCGTTGATGTCGATGGTGGCCTTCTTGTCCGGGCCCATGGAGATGGCCTTGGCGGGGCAGCCCTTCTCGCAGGGACGTTGGGTCTTGACAATGGCGCTGTACTGGCAGGCGGTGAGACACTTGCCGCAGGTGATACATTTGGCGTGGTCAATGCTGGCGCGGTGGTTGACAATGGTGATGGCGTCCTTGGGGCAGGCGTGGACGCAGCGGGTGGCCAGACAGCCCCGGCAGGAGGCGCTGACCGTCATCTCGGTGACGGGGCACTCGTCGCAGGCGATGGGGAGAACCTCCACCACGCTGGGGTTGGTCTTGTCGCCCCCCATGGCCATCTTGATGCGGCTGCTGATGATGGCCCGCTCTTTGTAGATACAGCACCGGAGGCTGGCCTCCGGGCCGGGGATGATTTTTTCCGGGATGTCCAGAATGGCGCTTTGGGTCTTGTCCGTCCAGGCCAGACGGGCCACTTCCGTCAAGACGGAGACCTTCAGCTCCTGAATTTTGGTTTCAAATGTATGCATGGCAGTTCCTCCTCCTGCCCGCCGCCTCCCGGGGCGGGCGTATGTGGTTGCGGATGCAGGATTTCCTTCAAAATCGCACCTATTCTAACTGAAACACATGAACCTGTCAAGGTACATTTTACACCAAACCTTCCAGCTTGTACAGGGTAATTCCATGCGGTTTTCCACTGCGTTCCAGGTCTGGAGAAAAAAGCTCCCCCCTCCGAAGAGGCGGGAGCCTGAACACGTTATTCCGGCGCGCCGGCCTTTTGCTGCTTCAGAGCAGCTGTGACCATCAGGGCCGCCTCCTGCCGGGTGGCAAAGCTCTGGGGCCGGGTGCCGTCGGTGACGCCCCGGCGGACGGCCTCCTCCAGCAGGGCGGCGGCCCACTGGCTGGGGGGCAGGGCGGCGGCCTCCACGGCCAGCTTGGCGTACTCCTCCCGGGCGATGGCCCGGACCTGTGCTTCTGTCAGCGGCTGCAAGGGACTTCCCTCCATTTCCCGGGCCACGTCGGCCCGAAAGTCATCCATACTCTTTTCAAATTTGGGGAACCAGTGGAGCACGTCGCCGTGGTTGCTGGCGATGCCCCTCTGATATCCCTCCTGGTGGCAGAGGACCACCCCCTCTGCGAGAGGGTCCAGCTCAAACTCCCGGCACAGCCGGGCGGTGAGTTCCACAGAAATCTGGTAAACCCTTTGAAAATAGACAGGGTCCTCCAGGCCGTCCTCGCATATCTCAAAGGAAATATGGGAGTTATTGGCGCTTTTTCCGCTGGTACCCGTGCCGGCGTGCCAGCCCCGGTGGTCCCAGGGAAGGGTCTGGACCGCGCCGGCAGAGCCGTCCTCCAGCAGTCCCACAAAGGCGTGGACGCACTTTTCCACCCCCGGACGGTTCCAGGCCCGGGTATAGCGGGCGATGCGGGGGTTGTCTGCCCCGGTGGAATGGACCATCACCCCCTGGGGGACAATGGAGCGCCCGGCTTGAAAACAGTCGCTCTCCGTCAAAAAATACTGCGTCAGCTGCATGGGCAATCCCTCCTGTTCCAGCTTATGCCCGCGGGCCGGAGGGGGTGAAAGAAGAGGGGCCTCCTATCGGGAGACCCCTCCTGCCGCTTATTGGATTGTCATGTCCCGAACTTCCTCGCCCAGGAGCGCGGCGAACTGCTCCAGGGACATGGCGCCCAGATCCTCGCCGGAGCGGCGGCGGACGGAGACGGTGCCGTTCTCCATATCCCGGTCGCCCACCACCAGCATGAAGGGGATCTTTTCCAGGGTGGCCTCCCGGATTTTCTTGCCGATTTTCTCGCTGCGGTGGTCGGTTTCGCACCGGAAGCCCTGCTGCTCCAGCTGGGCGGCCACTGTGTCGGTGTACTCCGCCGCCCGGTCGGTGACGGGAAGAACCTTCACCTGAACAGGGGCCAGCCAGGCGGGGAAGGCCCCGGCAAAGTGCTCGGTGATGACGCCGATGAACCGCTCGATGCTCCCCAGCACCACCCGGTGGATCATGACGGGCCGGTGCTTCTGGCCGTCCTC
>JAAWAD010000067.1 GCA_022791995.1 Lawsonibacter sp. | reverse complement strand
TTGGTGAAAAATGGCTTTTTAGCGTCAAACTGCATCAAACCCTATCAAAAGCAAAAGCCCGGAAAACCTTGATTTTCCGGGCTTTTTGAGCCATTTTGATAAAATTTAACGCTTGCTGAACTGCGGAGCGCGACGAGCCGCTTTGAGGCCGTACTTCTTGCGCTCTTTCATTCTGGGGTCACGGGTAAGGTACCCAGCCGCCTTCAGGGCGGGGCGGAACTCCTCGTTCATCAGCAGAAGGGCACGGGAGATGCCATGGCGCATAGCGCCGGCCTGACCAGTGACACCGCCGCCGGAGACAGTGGCAACCACATCCACCTTTCCGGTCTGCTCAGTGGCCGCCAGAGGCTGGCGAACAATAAGCTTCAGGGTCTCCAGACCGAAGTAGTCATCAATATCACGGCCGTTGATGGTGATGGCGCCAGTGCCGTTTTGAAACAGGTGAACTCTGGCCACAGAGGACTTCCGGCGGCCAGTCCCATAGAAATAGGGCTTCTTGCTCTGATACATAACTCGTTACCTCCTCTTACTCAGCGGCCCAGGCGATTGGCTTCTGGGCAGCGTGCTGGTGCTCGCCGCCGCGGTAGATGTGCAGGCGAGTCAGGGAGTCCTTGGTGATGATGTTACGGGGCATCATGCCGCGGACGGCCAGCCGCATAGCCAGCTCGGGCTTGCTCTGCATCAGGGTGCGGTACTTGACCTCTTTCAGACCGCCCACCCAGCCGGAGTGTGTACGGTAGTACTTCTGGTCCAGCTTCTTGCCGGTAAGCACGGCCTTCTCTGCGTTGATGATGATGACATAATCGCCGCAGTCAGCGTGGGGCGTATACTCGGGCTTCCGCTTGCCGCGCAGCAGATCGGCGGCGATTGTGGCGGTCTTGCCCAGGGGCTTGCCAGCAGCGTCCAGGACATACCAGGTCCGAACGATGTTCCCCTTGTTTGCCATAAACGTGGACATAGGTGAAACCTCCATTTTCCTGTGCGTATCTCAACCAAGAATTGGTCGGCGCCTTGCAATTTTCCCCCGATTCCTGTACAATCGGGGCGATGGATTGTATTATAGTACGAGGGCGGGTCTGTGTCAACGGTTTTTCAAGAAAAAAACAGAAAGAAAGCTTTTTTCTCTTTCAATCTATTGAATACTCTTATTTTCTCTCTTATTCTCATTTTCATTTTTTGTTTTTAAGGAGGCGCTGTTTATGCGGAAGGTGTTGTCTCTAACCCGGCGGTGTGTGGAGGACTATGATATGATACACCCCCACGACAGAATTGCCGTGGGGGTCTCTGGAGGGAAGGATTCCCTGGTGCTGCTGACCGCCCTGGCCAAGCTGCGCCAATTTTACCCTGTTCCATTTGAAGTGGAGGCTATCACCTTGGATATGGGGGGCTCTTCCGCCGGCCCTGGGGGAAATTTTCGGGGCGTTGCCCAGCTGTGCCAGACGTTGGAGGTACCGTATACCTGCATCCCCACCGAAATCCGCCGGCTGATTTTTGACCTCCGGCAGGAGAAGAACCCCTGTTCCCTGTGCGCAAAAATGCGCCGCGGCGCTTTACACGAGGCTATGCAGGCCCGGGGACTGCAAAAAATTGCCCTGGGCCACCACTACGACGATGCAATCGAGACCTTTTTTATGTCCCTGCTCTTTGAAGGCCGGCTGTTCTGCTTTCAGCCGGTCACCTACCTGGACCGGACAAATGTTACCCAGATCCGCCCGCTGCTCTACTGTGGCGAGGGGCTGATTCGTCACACCGCCCAACGGCTGGAACTGCCCATGGTCTCCAGCACCTGCCCTGCCGACGGCAACACCCGGCGTCAGGAGATCAAGGAGCTGCTCTATGAGATGCAGGGCCGCTACCCCGGCCTGAAGGAGCGGATCTTTGGCGCCATGCAGCGGCGTCCCCTCCCTGGCTGGGAGCCACTGGAGCACCGACGCCGCCCGGAGCCCATGTAATCACGCCACAAGGTATGCAGCTAGGCAAAGAAGCAGCATGTGGGCCGGATAAAAGGCGTAGCAGAACAGTTGGAAGCCCCTGCTGTGGAGGCCCTGCCGTCCCCGGTACAGCCAGATCGGTAGCAGGGCCAGAAGGGCCAGTCCCTGCTGCACCAGCTCAAGCTGAAATCCGAAGAGAGAAATCCCATAGTAGAGTCCGCCCAAAAGTCGAACATTCAGAATATATAGGCACACCAGCTGCCCCAAAAAATCCCGCCAGGTCCGGCCATGAAACAAGTAAAACGTCAGCACCATGAGCACACCCACACCATAGTAGTCCACCATCGCAGCGTATCCCAACAGAAATCCCAGGGCAGCGGCTCCCAAACACAGAGGGGTTGCCAGAAGGGGAGCGAAGCGGCTCCGAATCCTATCCAGAAGCGCAATCAGCAGCAGGCTGAGGAGGAAGGTCCACAACACATTCTGATGAAAGGGGTAAATGGCGCTGCCACCGTACATCAAGTTGAAGGGGATCTCCGAAATCAGGGCCCACACCAGCAGCCTCCCCAGGTAATGACGCAGGTTATGGGTGTGAAAATATCCCTCTGCCAGCAAAAAAGCGAAGATGGGATAGGCAACCCGCCCCACGCTGGTAAACCAGCCTGGAGCGGGCAAGGTCGCCCATATGTGATCGCACAGCATCAGAGCCATGGCCAGCATGTGGAGGCCCGCAGAGGTGATATCGAATGTCTTTTTCGGTTCCATCTCAGCTGCCCAAGTAGGCTTTTTTCACATCCTCATTTTTCAGCAGTTCCTGTCCGGGGCCGGTGAGGGTGATCTTGCCTGTTTCCAGCACATAGCCCAGGTGAGCGGTGTGGAGGGCCATGTTGGCGTTCTGCTCAATCAGCAGGACCGTAACGCCCTGGCGGTTGATCTCCCGGATGATATCAAAGATGCCCTTCACCACGATGGGGGCAAGGCCCAGAGACGGCTCGTCCATCATGATGATTTTGGGCCGGGACATGAGGGCCCGCCCCACGGCCAGCATCTGCTGCTCGCCGCCGGACAGGGTGCCTGCCGCCTGCCAGGACCGCTCCTTCAGCCGGGGAAAGAGGTCATAGATCCATTTCAGGTCGTCCTCCAGACTGTCATGCCGGAGGTATGCGCCGATTTTCAGGTTCTCCAGCACCGTCAGATCAGGGAAAACCCGCCGCCCTTCGGGCACCAGCGTGATGCCCCGCGAGACAATCTTATCCGGGGACAGGCCGGTGATGTCCTCTCCCTGGAGGTAGATACGCCCGGCGGCCGGCTTGACCAGCCCGGCGATGGTGCGCAGCGTGGTGGATTTGCCCGCGCCGTTTGCCCCGATCAGGGTGACAATCTGGCGTTCCGGGACTTCAAAGGTGATGCCCTTCACGGCCTCAATGCCGCCGTAGCTCACCCTCAGGTCGTCAATTTTCAGCATCAGTCTGCCACCCCCAAATAGGCCTCGATGACCCGCGGATTGTTCTGGACTTCCTGCGGGGTACCCTGGGCAATCAGCTTGCCGAAGTCCAAGACATAGATGCGGTCCGAGATCTGCATCACCAAATCCATATGGTGCTCAATCATAAAGATGGACAGGTCATATTCCTTGCGGATCTGGCCGATGAAGTCGGTCAAATCCTGGGTCTCCTGGGGATTCATGCCGGCGGCCGGCTCATCCAGCAAAAGAAGCTTGGGCGCGGTGGCCAGGGCCCGGGCAATCTCCAGCCGGCGCTGGAGGCCATAGGGCAGAGAACCGGCAATCTCGTCCCTCAGGTGGGCCAGCCCCTGCTCCTCCAGCAGGGCCATAGCTTCCTCCTGCATCCGCTTCTCCTCCCGGCGGTTCAGCCGGAAGGTGGCGGAGAAAACGTTCTGTCTGGCCCGCATGTGCTTGGCAATCAGGACGTTGTCAAAAACTGTAAGGGCGGAAAACAGGCGGATATTCTGGAAGGTGCGGGCAATACCCAGGTGTGTAATGCGGTCCGGGGTGGGAGAGAGGCTGCGGGTATACTTCCCCTTGTTCTCCCCGGCATACTGCTTTTCCATCTTCCCCTGGGGATGGTTCTCCACCATGGGGGTCCCCAGAAAGTCCACCCGCCCGTTGGTTGGCTCATATACGCCGGTGATACAGTTGAAGGCGGTGGTCTTTCCTGCCCCGTTGGGGCCGATCAGGGCGACGATCTCGCCCTGGTTGACCTCCAGGGACAGGTTGTTCACGGCGACCACGCCGCCGAACTGCATGGTGACGTTTTCCACATGCAGCACGTTGGGAGCTGTACTCATTTCGCCGCCTCCTTCCCGGCACGGGGCCGTTTTTGGAACAAATCGGTGATTTCCCGGTCCCCCATGATGCCCTTGCGGAAGAAGAGCACCACAATCATAATGACGACGGAGAAGACCACCATACGGAAGCCCGCCCGAAGGAAGGGGAGCTTTGCGCCGCTGCTCAAAATCACCTCGTTGTCCAGGAAGCGCAGCCACCACTCCGAACAGGCCACATACAGGAATGTGGCAATGCAGCTGCCCGAGATGGAGCCGATGCCGCCAATCACCACTATGAGGAGAATCTCATATGTCATGGTGGTGGTGTACACCTTTGCCTGGGCGTTGTTGACAAACATGGCAAACAGAGCCCCGCTGACCCCGGCAAAAAATGCAGAGGTGCAGAAGGAGAGCATCTTGTGCTTGGCCAGGTCGATGCCCATGGCCTCCGCAGCAATCTCATCCTCCCGGATCGCCTTGAAGGCCCGGCCATAGGAGGAGTTGATGAGCATACAGATGACTGCAATACACAGGATGGACACCAGGAAGGGGAAGAAGGTGGCCAGCCGCAAAATCACATTTCCGCTGGCGTCGGAAATGTTGAAGCTGGAGAAGGTGGGAAAGCTCTTAATCATATTCGCCCCGTTGGTGACAGGTCCCAAAGCCTGCCACTGGAAGACGGCCTTGATAATCTCTGCAAAGCCCAGGGTGGCGATGGCCAGATAGTCGCTTTTCAGCCGCAGCACCGGCAGTCCGATGAAATAGGCGAACACTGCAGCCACACACCCGGCCAGCAGCATGGCAACCGCCACGCCAAGACCCATACTGACGGCGCCGCCCAGCCCCTCTGTGCCAAAGATGGAGCCGAATAGATCCTGGAAGGAGAAATTCACCGCCGAGCCGCCGTAGAGGTAGTACACCGCGGCCCTGTCGGCCACAGGCACGGACAAGATGGCATAGGTGTAGGCGCCCAGCAGCATAAAGCCCGCCTGCCCCAGGGAAAACAGGCCGGTGAAGCCATTCAGCAGGTTCATCGACACCGCCGCCAGGGAGTATACCGCCCCCTTCTTCAGCACAGAGAAGAGCTGGCTGGTCGGCATCAGTACGCTGGGGACGCTGCCCTGCGGGAGAAATGTGCTGATGTTTTCCAACAAAATCACGGCTAAAAGCAGCACGATGGCGGCAACCAGGGGAATGAGCGCGCCCTTTTTATTCTTTTCCTGTATCATGAACCGCACACCTCCCTACACTTTATCGGTAACCTTTTCTCCAAACAGCCCGGTGGGCTTTACCACCAGAATCAGAATCAGCAGGGCGAAGGTGCCCGCGTCGGAGAAAACGGTAAATTCCGTACTTTTAATCACATTTTCACAGATACCAATGATAAATGCGCCTACCACCGCGCCGGGAATGGAGCCGATGCCGCCCACCACCGCCGCCACAAAAGCCCGCAGGCCAGGCAGAGCCCCGGCAGTGGGCGTGATGGCCTGGAAGTTGGTGAAGTAGAGCATGGAGCCCACCGCCGCCAGAGCCGATCCGATGACAAAGGTGACAGAGATGACGGAGTTGATTTTGATCCCCATCAGCTGGCTGGTCTCAAAATCCTTGGCCACTGCCCGCATCGCCATTCCCACCTTGGTATGTTGGATAAGCTGCGTCAGAGCGAGCACCAGAGCCAGCACCAGGAAGGGGGTCAGAATCGTTACCCATTTGGTGGAGGTGCCGGCGATTTTCACCGTATCCGACAGGAAAGGAATCACAGGGTAGGTCATAGGCTGGCCGCCGGTGATATATGTGGCGGTGTTCTGGATCAAATAGCTGACGCCGATGGCCGAAATCATCACCGACATGCGGGGGGCGGAACGCAGAGGCTTATAGGCCACCCGCTCAATGCAGAAGCCCAGGGCCACTGTAAGCACCAGCACCAGGGGCAGGGACAGGTAGAGGGGCAGACTGGCCGTCAGATAGATGCCCAGCAGGCCGCCCACCATAAATACGTCGCCATGGGCGAAATTAATCAGGCGCAGAATACCGTATACCATCGTATAGCCGATGGCAATCAGGGCATACTGTCCGCCCACGGAGATCCCAGAGATGAGGATGGAGATGGCAAATTCCAAGGCGGGTTCCTCCTTTTATCTTTTTTGCAGGGTTGCTTCCATATCAGGGGTGCGCGCTTGCAAGGTCCCGTTTCAAAGGGGCTGTTGTCCCCGTTGGCAGGGAAAATTTGTGGGCTGTCTTGAAAATGGCCGGAGATGGGCCCCTTTCAAGGCAGCCCAGACAAAACAGCGCTGCTCCTTTGGCGGGGAAAACCCGCCAAAGGAGCGCGAAAGGGTTACCGGCAGTGGGATCAGCTGGCTTTCTGGACGGTCTCCAGCTCCCAGGCGTTCGTGTTTGTAGAGTGCTTGATATAGGCGGTGTCGCGGATGGCGTCGCCGATGTCGTCAAAGGCGATGGCACCGGACACGCCGGTGTAGGTGACGCCGGGCAGGGCGGCCTTAATGGCGGCGGGGTCGGCGGAGCCGGCCGCCTTGATGGCCTCCAGAGCCACATAGTAGGCGTCATAGCCCATGGCGGTCACAGCGGCGATGGTGTCGTTGCCGCCGTTGGCGTCCTTAGCGGAGGCGTTGCTGTTGATATAGTCCTTGATGCCCTGGTCGAAGGTGGGGGCGCCGCCCTCCTGGTAGAAGGTAGACACATACAGCTGGATGTCGGTGCCATTTGCGGCCTCCAGAACCATGTTGTCATCCAGCGTATCAGAGCCCAAGAAGGGAGCGGTAATGCCCAGGGACTGGGCCTGAGTGATGATCTGGGTGGCATAGGCGATGGACACAGGGGTGAAGATAACGTCGGCTCCCTCCGCCTTCGCTTTGTTCAGGTAGGAGTTGAAGTCGGAGTTGTTGGTGGGGAAGGAATCCTTGATGACTTTGCCGCCGTTAGCGGTGAAGACCTGCTCAAAGAAGGCAATCAGGCCCTGGTCATACTCGTTGCCTGTTTCACCCAGGCAGTAGGCGGTTTTGGCCTGGAACTTCTCCATGGCGAAGTTGGCCAGCACCTGGGCCTGGAAGTTGTCCAGGAAGCAGATACGGAAGTAGTGGTCGTTGCCGGCGGTGACGTTGGGGTTGGTGCAGGTCACGCCCATCGCGGCGATGCCGGCCTCTTTAAAGGTGTCGCTGGCAGCCATGGACACGCCCGAGCCGTAGGAGCCCAGGACGATGGCCACATTCTGGCTGACCAGGTCGGCGGCGGCAGAGGGCGCCTTGTCCGTGGTGGAGCCGTTGTCCGACAGGACCAGCTGGACGGTGTAGGTCTCGCCGCCTACCTCGACCGTGGGTGTCTCGGCGTTGGCAAACTGCATCCCCAGGGTCTCCTTCTTGCCGCCGGAGGCGGAGTCACCGGAGGCGGGCTCGAAGACGCCGACTTTAATCACCTTGTCGCCAGAGGCGGGAGTCCCGGAGGGGGCAGCGGCTCCGCCGGAGGTTGTGCCGCCAGACGCAGCGGGAGTGCCGCCGCCGCAGCCAGCAAGAAGGCTGAGCATCAGAGCGGCGGACAGAGCGCCTGCAAGAAACTTTTTCATGTTCATTCTCCTTTTTACTCAAGATGGAACGCCCGGACAGACTGTCCATATTAGGAAAACATCTGTACACAAGCATAAGCAAATTATATATGATGGCACTTGAAAATGCAAGGGGCAGGCCACGTCAATTTCAACAAAATTATGGGAAGGATTCCCTGTGTTCTGAAAAATAGTTGATATTGCCCATGGACAGGTATATAATTGAGAACATGTTTGCCGCTTGTGCCCCACAAAAAGCGGGCGGCGCTGGCCCCGGCCTGTGCCAAAAGGGTTTCCAGGGTGTGGGGTATTTATTCCCCGCCCTTCTCCAGCCTGACCCGGGCGGAGGCGTTCCAGCTCCAGGAAACCATGCGGTATTTCGGCACCACGAGCCGGATTATGCCCAATCCCCGGGTATCCCAGGGGACACCACTCTGCAATAAAGGAGGCTTCACAATGCGAGCCACCGTACTGACGGACAATTTGGCAGACGCTCCCCTCTCCGGGGAGTGGGGACTGTGCATCCACATTGAGTACCGCGGAAAGCGGTTTCTGCTGGATACAGGGGCCTCTCCGCTCTTTGAACAAAACGCTGCCCGGCTGGATATCCCCCTGGACGAGGTCGAGGCCGGTGTGCTGTCCCACGCCCACTATGACCACGCCAACGGCATGGACCGCTTTTTTGCAGCAAACCGCCGGGCAGTTTTCTATTTACAGAAGAGCTGTGGAGAGAACTGCTACAAAAAGGTGGGCTTTTTCAACAAGTACATCGGCATCCGCCGGGGCCTGCTGCGGCAGTATCGGAACCGGCTTGTGTATGCCGAGGGCCCCCGGGTGATCGCCCCGGGGGTCCATCTGGTCCCCCACTCCACCCCCGGTCTGGAAACGGTAGGGCGGCAGGAGTCCATGCTCCAGCGGCGGGGACTCCGGTGGGAGTTTGACAACTTTTCCCACGAACAGAGTCTGGTTTTTGAGACCGCCCAGGGCCTGGTGGTGTTCAACAGCTGCTCCCATGGCGGGGTGGAGAACATCCTCCGGGAGGCTAAGGCCGCCTGCTCCGGCCAACGGGTGCGGGCCCTGGTGGGGGGATTCCACCTGTTCAACAAGGGGGAGCCGGTCGTGCGCCAGCTGGCGGAGCAGCTCCGAGAGGCGCAGATCCAGGCCGTCTATACCGGCCACTGCACCGGAGAGCGCGCCTTCGCCATCCTGCGGGAGGAGCTGGGGGATATGGTCCATCCGCTCCGCACAGGTCTGGCGATCGAGTTTGACGAGGAGAATCCACAGGAAACAGGAGAGAACGCTTGCCATGAATGAAATCATTTTGCTCAAGCAGGGGGAGCTGGTCCTGAAAGGACTGAACCGCCACGCCTTCGAGGATAAACTCCAGGCTAACATCCACCGCCGGCTCAACGGCCTGGGACGCTTTCGGGTGTACACCCGGCAGTCGGCCACCTATGTAGAGCCCATGGAGGACAGCTGCGACATGGACCGGGCCTGGAACGCCATGCGGACTGTCTTCGGTGTGGTGGGGCTGAGCCGGGCCCGGGCCTGCGAAAAGGACAGGGACGCCATCGTGGCCGCCTGTCAGGACTACCTGGGAGACCGGCTGGCGGCGGCCCGCACATTCAAGGTCGAGACCAAGCGGGCGGACAAGACCTTTCCCATGACCTCCGTCCAGCTCAGCCAGTATGTGGGAGGCGAGCTGGACGAGCTCTACCCCAACCTTCAGGTGGACGTCCACCACCCGGAACTCACCGTCCGGGTGGAGGTGCGGGATTACGCCGCCTTCGTCCACGCTGGGCCGGAGCCGGGGGCCGGGGGCCTTCCGGTGGGCAGCAGCGGCCGGGCAGTGGCCCTGTTGTCCGGGGGAATCGACTCCCCCGTGGCCGCCTGGATGATCGCCAAGCGCGGGGTGGCCCTGGAGATGGTCCACTTCTTCTCTTACCCCTACACATCTCCCCAGGCCAAGGAGAAGGTGCTGGAGCTGGCACGCCTCCTCGCCCCCTGGTGCGGCTCCCTCACCGTCCACGTAGTCCCCTTCACCGCCATCCAGGAGGAGCTGCGCCGCTCCTGCCCCGAGGGGCTGTTTACCATTGTCATGCGCCGGTTTATGATGCGTATTGCCCAGCGGGTAGCCCAGCGGTGCGGGGGCAGCGCCCTGGTCACAGGGGAGAGCCTGGGCCAGGTGGCCAGCCAGACCATGGACGCCATGGCTGCCACTGGAGCGGTGACCGACCTGCCCATCCTCCGCCCGGTGGTGGGGATGGACAAGGAGGAAATTGTCCGCATTGCCCGGAAAATCGGCACCTATGACACCTCCATCCTGCCCTATGAGGACTGCTGTACCGTCTTCACCCCCCGGCATCCCCGGCTCCACCCCCTCCCCGGAGAGATTGCTGCCGCCGAGGAGGGCCTGGACATCGAAGCCCTGGTAAACGCCGCCGTGGCTGGCATCGAGCGAATTCATGTGCGCTGAAAGAACCCCGGGCCTCTCCCTGTTTTGAGGGAGAGGCCCGGGGTTGTCTATACAGGGGTCTCCTGGGGAGCCAGAGGAAGGACAAAGGTGATGCGCGTACCAGCGCCGGTACGGGAGGTGATCTCGAACCAGCCGCCGTGCCGCTCCACAATCCAGCGGGCAATGGACAGGCCCAGCCCGGTGCCTCCGGTGCGCCGGTCCCGGGACTGGTCCGCCCGGTAAAAGCGGTCGAAAATGTGGGGAATACACAGCGGTGGGATGCCCACCCCCTCGTCCTGAACCGTGACCCGGGCGTATCCCCTCTTTTGGGTGACACGCAGGTAAATACGGCCCGGAGGGTCGCTGTACTTGACGGCGTTGTCCATCAGAATCCGCAGCAGCTGCTTCATCAGGCCCGGATCGGCCCAAACCGTGACTTCCTCCTCCTCCCACCAGGGAAGGAAGGTGCGGTCGGGGTGGATCATCTCCTCCTCCCGCAGAACGTCTCCCGCCAGCCGGGTCAGGTCCAGCCGCTCCGGCTCCACCGGCTGAGAGTCGTTGTCCCCCCGGGCAAGGAACAGCAGCTGCTCCACCAGCCGCTCCATGGACTGGGCCTCCCAGCGGATGGCATTGATGGACTCCTGCAACGCCTCCGGGTCGGACTTGCCCCACCGGTCCAGCAGGGCGGCATAACCCTGGATGACGGCGATGGGAGTGCGTAGCTCATGGCTGGCGTCCGAGACGAAGCGCAGCTGGGCCCCATAGGCCTGGTTCACCCGGTCCAACATGTCGTTGATCGCCTGTGCCAGAGAGCGCAGCTCCTTCTGGGTGGATGGCAGGTCAATGCGGCTGTCCAGGTGCTTGGCGTTGATCTTTTCCAGCTCTCCGGCCAGGCTCTCCAGCTCCCGGCGGGACATGCGGCTGATGGAGCTGAGCTGGGCTGCTGTCGCCGCCAGGTCCTGGATGGGCCGCAGAACCTTTTTGATGGAGCGGCCGTTGCTCAGCAGGGCGGACAGCAGCACCAGCCCTTGGCAAGCCAGCAAAACCGCCACGCCATACCGCAGTGCCAGGGCCATCCCCGTCAGGTCCACCGTGATGGCATAGGGCCTGCCGTTGTTGGGCAGCTCCACTGTGTAATAGCTGGACAGGTCCCAGGTACGCAGGGCATCCTCCATCTCTAAAATCGGGTGATGAAAAAAACAGAGGACGGACGGGGACTCCACTCCCTCCGGTGCCCGGTCCAGGGGGGTGATGGTGCAGTTGCTCACCTCCACCCAAGCCAGGGAGTCGGCGGAGGGAACACCCCGCTCCTCTACCAGGACAGCCACTTCGGCGCAGCGGCTCTCGGCATACAGCAGGGGTCCAAGGGTGGACAGGCCCAACAGAAGGCAGTCCATTACGGCAAACATAACCAGCTGCCGCAGGAAAAAACCGACATTCAGCCGGAAGGCCAAAGAGGAATCTCTGGCCGCCTGAATGGGGTCAGGCGGTGGATTCTGAAACCGGTGTTCCTTTTTGGGAAAGGAGGCTGACGCCCCCTTTTTCCCCTTGGCAGCCAGAAAAACAGCCGCAATGGGAAGAAACAGGGCAATCGCAGTGAATGGCCAGACGGTCATGGCGCTCCCCTCCTACTCCTCCCGGATGACATAACCCACCCCTCGTACCGTGTGAATCAGTTTGACGCCGAAGGCCTCATCCAGCTTGGTGCGCAAAAAGCGAATATATACATCCACCGAGTTGGTCTCTCCCACAAAGTCGAAGCCCCACACACTATCCAGCAGACTCTCCCGGGAGAGGACCCGGCCCTTGTTTTCCAGCAGCTGGCGCAACAGATCGAACTCCTTTTTGGTCAGCTCCACCTCCTGGCCCCGGATGGTTACCCGGTGGCGCTCCACCTCCATCACCAGAGGGCCGACGGACAGGCTCTGCCCCTCCCGGCTGCCCCTGTTGCGTAAGGCGGCTCGGATACGGGCCAGCAGCTCCTCAATGGCAAAGGGCTTTGTGATGTAGTCGTCCGCCCCGGAGTCCAGGCCGGACACCTTATCCATCACGCTGTCCCGTGCGGTGAGCATAATGACCGGCACCTGACTGTCCCGGCGCAGGCGGCGCAGGACCTCCATCCCGGACAGCTGAGGCAGCATAATGTCCAGCAGAATCAGATCAAAGCTCCCGGACCGGGCCCGCTCCAGACCGGTCCGGCCGTCAAAGGCTTTTTCGACCTGATACCCCTCGTACTTCAGCTCCATTTCTACCATCCGGGCCAGCTTCTCTTCGTCTTCGATCAACAGGATCCGTTCTTCCATGGTCAACCTCGTTCATGTTTTTCTGTCAGGGATTGAACAGCGCGCTAATCGTCCTTACCGTTCCCGCCCCGCTTGTCCTGCTGGCGACGCAGCTCCTCCATCACCTGGCAGCCCAGGCCAGCCGCGGTGTCGGCCACCGAGTCCATCACACCGTTGATACTCTCCCGCTCCAGGTCGGGGCCGGAGAAACGGAACCGGAAGCCAAAGAACAGCCCCACCAGCATCAGGGGGATCACCAGCCAGTAGGCCGCCCCCAGCAGCAAAAGCAACACCAGTACCGGCAGAGCGGTGATCGGCTGGGTCTTCCGCCAGATCTCCAGCTCGTTGTCCAAAAGCAGGTACCGCAGGCGGCGCAGCAGCCCCATTTTTGGCTTGGCATTCTCCTCCCAGATCTTCTCTGTGTCCAGGGTCAGCGCCATGTCCTCCGCTGTCTCCCTCCGGGTGGAGTAGCTGGCTCCCTCCGGCCTGGGAATATCCCCCTGTTCCTCCAGGAAAATCAGAGCGTCCAGCAGGTTGCCGCCGCTGTAGCTCAGGGCTTCCTTCGCCCGGGCATAGCTTACATTGGCCTTTTCCCGCAGGCGCTCCACCTGCTCCAGCGTAATTTCCATATTGTGGCTCCTTTCTGCGGGGTTTCCTTTTGTTTCTGCCCACAGAATACCACAGCCGGGTTGAAACAGCGTTTATCCGTCATTAAAATTTTATTAAAGTTCGCCCAAGGGTTTCCTTTCCGCATCCTTGGAAAAGACCCGGACCCCGCTCAGCAGGGTCCGGGTCCTTCCTTATGGCGCCATCATCGCTTGATGTCGTAATTCATATTCATCAGGTTGCGGATAGACTCCACATCGTCGGTGATATTGGCGTCGCCATGGATGGTATGCTTGATGACGCTGCTGGCCACGGCAAAATTCACCATATCCATAGGCTTGTAGCCGTTCATCATGGCGTAGATGAGACCACTGGCGAA
Source organism: Lawsonibacter sp. (assembly GCA_022791995.1). Classification (GTDB taxonomy): domain Bacteria; phylum Bacillota; class Clostridia; order Oscillospirales; family Oscillospiraceae; genus Lawsonibacter. The sequence continues at coordinate 47,890 of JAAWAD010000067.1, read as the reverse complement.
GGCGTCTCCGCCCCCCACCCGGTCCAGAATATGGAAGGTGAACAGCTTGCTCTCAAAGGTGTGTCCCTGGTACCACATAAAGGCCATCAGACTGTTTTCGCTGCCGCTGTGGGCGTAGCGCACATGGCGGGCAATGCACCTCAGATTGGGGTAGCGGGCCACGAAGGCCTGGAAGATCTCGTCCTGCTGCTCATAGCTGGGCTGGAGGGACACGCCGTCCTTCCAGTCCCCCTGGCTGTGGTCGTTCTCATCTCGCCACAGGTGATAGGGCTCGATGCCCAGCAGCACGTCTACATAGGGCAGGCACTGGGTGCAGAAGGTCCGGGCCTCCTCCCAGGTCCACAGTTTGCTGCGGAAGTTGCCGTCAAAGCTGACGGTGAGCCCCTTCTCCTTCGCCTTTCTCATGCAGTCCAGGATAAGCTGAGCACAGCTGTGGGACAGGGCGGGGGTAATGCCGCTGAGGTGAAGCCAGTCAAAGCCCTCCAGCAGGGCGTCCAGGTCCACCCGGGAAAAGTCGTATTCTGTAATGGCGCTGTGCCGCCGGTCATAGGTGACCTTGCTGGGACGGATGCCATAGCCTGTCTCCAGGTAGTAGGTGCCCAGCCGGTGGGTAGGGGTCTCCTCCCGGGTGCTGAGAATGACGGGAGTGCAGTGAACGTCGTTGCTCCGCAGCATTCGGACAGCGCTCTTGCCCAGGCTGTTGTTGGGCACCACCGTGAAGAAGGTGCTGTCCACCCCCAGGTTGGCCAGTGCCAGGGCGATATTGGCCTCGCTGCCCCCATAGCTGGCCTCAAAGCTGGTTGCCACCCGGATCTTGTCATAGTTGGGGGGTGTCAGGCGGAGCATGATCTCCCCGATGGTGATGAACCGGGGGGAGCTGCCTGGAGTCAAAAGCGGATTGGAGTGCTCCATTGCAATACCTCCTGGGCTCCCGCCCCTCCAGGGACGGGAGCCGATTTCCATAGCTTACCGCTGGATCCGGCCTGAGCCGTCGCCGCCGGCCAGCTTCTCCACCTCGGCCACGGTGACCATGTTGTAGTCGCCCTCGATGGAGTGCTTCAGCGCGGAGGCCGCCACAGCGAACTCCACCGCCGCCTGGGTGGACTTTCCGGTCATCAGAGAGTAGATCAGGCCGCCGCCGAAGCTGTCGCCGCCGCCCACCCGGTCGATGATGTGCAGCTCATACTTCTTGGAGAAGCAGAACTCGCCGCTGGCCACATCGTAGAGCATGGCGCTCCAGCCGTTGTCGAAGGCGGAGTGGGATTCCCGCAGGGTGATGGCGACCTTCTCGAAGCCGAACTTGTCCGCCAGCTGCTTGGCCACGGACTTGTAGCCCTCCCGGTTGATCTCGCCGGCATAGAGGTCCGTGGCCTCGGCCTCGATGCCGAACACGTCCTTGGCATCCTCCTCGTTGGAGATGCACACGTCCACATACTGGCACAGGTCGGTCATGGCCTCCCGGGCCTGCTCCCGGGTCCACAGTTTACCCCGGTAGTTTAGGTCGCAGGAGATCTTGATACCCTTGGCCTTGGCGGCCTTACAGGCCTCCCGGCAGATATCCACCACGTTGGGCCCCAGGGCCGGAGTAATACCGGTGAAGTGGAACCACTCCACCCCATCAAAAATCTTATCCCAGTCGAAGTCGGCGGTGGTGGCCTCCTGAATGGCGGAGTGGGCCCGGTCATAGATGCATACGCTGCCCCGCTGGGAGGCGCCCTTCTCGTTGAAGTAGATGCCCACACGGTCGCCCCCCCGGGTGATGAGGGAGGTATCCACGCCGTACCGGCGCAGGGAGTTCACTGCCGCCTGGCCGATGGCGTGGGCGGGGAGCTTGGTGACATAGGCCGCGTCCAGGCCGTAGTTGGCCAGGGAGATGGCCACGTTGGCCTCGCCGCCGCCAAAGCTGAACTCCAGGTGATCCGCCTGGACAAAGCGCTCATAGTTATAGGGCTGGAGGCGAATCATCAGTTCGCCGAAGGTAACAATTTTAGCCATTTCCACGGGCCTCCTTCACAATTTCAACCGATTGTTTGCACAGGTCAGTAATCTCGTCCCACTTCTGGTTGTCGATCAGATCGGCTGTCACCATGTAGGAGCCGCCGCAGGCGGCGATCACCGGAGCAGACAAATACTCCTTCAGGTTTTTCAGGGAGATGCCGCCGGTGGGCATCACCTTGAACTGGGGGAAGGGGGCGCTCATGGCCTTGATCTTGGCCAGACCGCCCGACTGCTCGGCGGGGAAGAATTTAATCAGCTCCAGGCCAAACTTCAGCGCGGTGTGGTAGTCGGTGGGGGTGGTGCAGCCCGGGAAAATGGGGATATTTTTCTCCTGGGCATAGGCCACAAGCTCCGGGTCCAGGCCGGGGGTGACGATAAACTGCCCGCCCGCGGCAATGGTGGCGTCGATGTGCTCCTTGGTGGTGACGGTGCCCGCCCCCACGATCATCTCCGGCTCGGCCTGCTTCATCAGGCGGATGGCCTTGTCGGCACCGGCCGCCCGGAAGGTGACCTCGGCCACAGGCACGCCGCCAGCGCACAGGGCGTGGGCCAGAGGCGCGGCGTCCCGCTCCGGGTTGTTCAGCTTGATGACCGGGACCACGCCAATGTTGGCAATGGCCGCATTGAATGGATTCATGCTGGGTTCCTCCTCTGCATATTTTATTTGGCGTAGAGGCCGCCCGCCGGGCGGCCTCTACAGGCTACAGAACCACGCCGTCCTTGAAGATGGAGATCTCCCGGAAGCCCTTGCGCTCGGTACAGGTCTGCTTCCCGGAGGCTACCTCCAGCACCAGGGCCATCAGGTCGGCGGCGGCCTCGTCCAGGGTACGGGTGCCGTCAGCCACAACGCCGGCATTAAAGTCAATCCAGCCCTTTTTCTGCATGGCCAGGGGGGTGTTGGTGGACAGCTTCATGGTGGGGGCAGGGGCGCCGAAGGGGGTACCCCGTCCGGTGGTGAACAGGACCAGGTGGGCACCGGCGGCGGTGAGGGCAGTGGCGGACACCAGATCGTTGCCTGGACCATAGAGCATGTTCAGCCCCTTGGTGGTCACCGGGTCGCCGTAGCCGATCACGTCCATGATGGGGGCGGAGCCGCCCTTCTGCACACAGCCGCAGGACTTGTCCTCCAGGGTGGTAATGCCCCCCTGCTTGTTGCCCGGGCTGGGGTTGTCATAGACCACCTCGTTGTGGCGGATGAAGTAGGCCTTGAAGCCGTTAATCATCTCCACTGCCTTCTGGAAGACCTCGGGGGTGACGCAACGGTCCATGAGGAAGCCCTCGGCACCGAACATCTCGGGCACCTCCGTGAGGACGGTGGAGCCCCCCTGGGCCACCAGCATATCGGAGAAGCGGCCCACCACCGGGTTGGCGGTGATGCCCGACAGGCCGTCGGAGCCGCCGCACTTCATACCCACCACCAGTTCGCTGGCGGGGATGGCCTCCCGCTGGAATTTTCTGGCGTAAGCGGCGCACTCCTGAAGCAATGCGCGGCCGGCCTCCATCTCGTCGTCCACCTGCTGGCAGATGAGGAACTTCACCCGGTCCCGGTCAAAATCCCCCAGCTCAGCTAGGAACTGCTCGTGGGTCAGGTTCTCGCACCCCAGGCTGAGGACCAGCACCGCCCCTGCGTTGGGGTGGCGGACCAGCGCGGCCAGCAGCTTCCGGGTCTGGGCGTGGTCCTCACCGGTCTGGGAACAGCCGAAGGGGTGGGGGAAGGTGTACAGTCCGTCCACCGAACCGGATACCAGATCCTGATTCTCCCGCACCAGGGCCTTGGCCACATCGTTGACACAGCCCACGGTGGGGATGATCCAGACCTCGTTGCGGATACCCGCCCGGCCGTCGGCGCGGCGATAGCCCTGGAAGGTCCCCGGCTCCATGGGGGCAGGGAACTCCACCTTGGGGTGGTAGGTGTACTCCATCTCCCCGGACAGGTTGGTGGACATGTTGTGGGTGTGGACCCAGTCGCCGGATTGGATGGCGGCTGTGGCGTGGCCGATGGAGAAGCCGTACTTGGTCACATGCTCTCCCTCCGCCACCGGAGCAAGGGCCATCTTGTGTCCCTGGGGAATATCCGCCAGAGCGGTGACCCCGGCGAAGGCCGTCCCCTTGGCGATGGGGTGCAGGGCGACGGCCACATTGTCCTTGGGGTGAATCTGAATAAAGTCGGGCATAGGGTTGACCTCCTCTTACAGGCAGCTGGCGTAAGCAGCCACCGCGCCCTCGGTGCGGATCTTCTTCAGGTTTTCCACTGTGGCAGCCTCGAACCCGGCCACCTTGGTCAGATCCTGCCCCCACATCTGCTCGTTGGTCATCACGGCGTGGACCAGATCCTCCACACTGTCGTTCCGGTGGGCATAGTAGAACTCCAGCACCCAGCGGTCATCGGAGCAGGTGTAGGTGTCGCCCTTGGGCCGGCGGCACACCAGACCCTTGTCGTTCAGCTCCTGAATGTCGTTGGAGAAGAAGGCGATATAGGCGGCAAAGCTCATGGTCAGACACTTGGGCAGCTCGCCCTTCATGTCGATATACTCCAGGAAGCTGGGCATATTTCGGGCCCGCCACTTGGAGGTGGAGTTCAGAGAGATGCTCATCAGCTCGTGGTCCACAAAGGGGTTGTTGAACCGGTCCTGGACGGCGGCGGCGAAGTTCTCCAGATCAGCCTTATCCAGCGGCAGGGTGGGGATGACCTCTTCATAGAGCATCTTGTTCATAAAGCCCTTGACCGCGTCGTCGAACATGCAGTCCCGGACGATATTGAAGCCGCCCAGATAGGCCCCCAGCACGAAACCGGTGTGGGCCCCGTTGAGGATACGCACCTTGCGCTTTTTATAGGGGGTGACATCGGGCACCACGATGCAGTTGAGGCCGGCCTTCTTGAAGGGGAGCTGATCGGCCAGCCAGTCGGGTCCCTCGATGTTCCACACGCCGAAGACCTCGCCCACGTCGATGAGCTCGTCGTGATAGCCGTTGGCCTCCTCCAGCTTGGCCACCTCAGCGGCGTCACGGATGCGGCCGGGGACAATGCGGTCCACCAGGGTGGAGCAGAAGGTACACTTCTCGTTGACATAGGCACGGAAGTCCGCCTCCAGGCCCCACTGGTCGATATACTGGTTGACGCACTTGAGCAGCTCCTTACCGTTGTTGTCAATCAGTTCGCAGGACAGGACCACCAGACCGGACTTTCCGGCCTTCCAGCGGGTGTGGAGCACCTGGGTCAGCTTGCCGGGGAAGGAGGCGGCGGGGGTGTCGGCCATCTGACAGGCGGGGTCATAGACGATGCCGGCTTCGGTGGTGTTGGAGACGATATACTCCAGCTCGTCCGAAACGGCCACCTCCATCATGGCGTCGTAGTCCGCCTTCTCATAGGGGTTCAGACAACGGGAGACGGAGGAGATCACTCGCTTCCGATCCACCTTCTCCCCATTTTCGCTGCCCCGGAGGTACAACGTATACAGACCCTCCTGATCGTTGATCAGCTTGGCTAGGCCGGGGGCGATGGGCTGAACCAGAACGCACTTGCCGTTCCAGCCGGCCTTCTCGTTGGACATGTCGAACCAGTAGTCCACAAAGGCCCGCAGGAAGTTGCCTTCGCCAAATTGCAGAACCTTCTCGGGTGCCTTCTCCAGCAGGAAGCCGTCATAGCCGATTTCCTTCAGACGCGCATAGGTAAGCTTTTCCATGTTGACATTCCTCCATATAATTAATGTTGGGGCTGCTCAAAATTCCGGCGGGCTCTGTCCTTGTTTCTTGATAGAAATTATAGCCCGTCCCAGGGCTCTACACCATGTTTTTTCCGGTAGAAGATATTCACAAAACGGATATCTTTGAGTTTACACCGGCTCTGGGACAGACGCATCTCCCTCCTGCCGGCCGGTATAGGCGGAAGGGGACACACCAAAGTGTTTTTTGAAGACGCGGGAGAAGTAGAGCGGGTTTTCATAGCCGCACAGAGCAGCCACCTCCGCCACAGAAAATTCGATGGTGTGCATCTCGGCCAGCATACTCTCCGCCTTCTTCATTCGCAGGCGGATCATATACTCCAGGGGGGTCACCCCGGTCTCTTTTTTGAAGCGCTTGCGCAGATAGTCGTAGTGGAAGGGCAGGGTCCGGATGGCCTCGTCCAAGGCAAAGCCTGGATCGGCGTAGTTCCAGATGATGGTGCTGCGCAGTTTCTCCACTGGCTGAGAGAACCGGGTGCTGCCGTGGTAGACCACCATATAGCTGGCGATCAGGCTGCCCAGGGAGGAGCGGATCAGCTCTCCATTTTCAATGTCCGCCTGCTCGTAGAACCTCAGCTGGGAAAAGGCGGCGTACAGGTGCCCTTCGGAGTTGTCCGCCACCAGGAAAGCCTGTCGGTAGGGAAAGGGTGGGTCAGTAAGCTGAATATGAATGTTGCTGAACCCCTCCTGGCTCCGGTTGGTGTGGCGTAAGCCGGGAGGGATAGCCACCGCCTCCCCCCGCTGGTAGGGCAGGAGGATCCCGCTCTCAAATTCAAAGGTGCCCCCGCCGCCGGTGCAGTACACCAGCTCCCAATAGCTGTGGGTATGCCACTGGATTTCAAAGGTCTTTGCCAGCTCCCCGACAAAATACACAGCGCTCATTGAAAATTCTCCCTTTTTATTTGACAGTTTCGACAAAACGTGCTATCATATTGGAAAATGGTGTAGATCATGCACCGCGGGACAAGGATGTCCCGAATGTCCAAGGGAGGACTGCATTATGGAAGAATTACTGGAAGAACTGCTGGAGGAATGCCGGCCATACACCCAACAGGGCAATGTGGCAACCTACATTCCAGAGCTGGCCAAGGGGGACCCCAACGACCTGGGCATCTATGTGCTGCGCAGCGATGGGCGGCACTACCAGGCGGGGGATTACAAGAAATGCTTTACCATCCAGAGCGTGGTCAAGCCCATTCTGCTCCTTCTGGCCCTGCTGGACAACGGAGAGGAGTATGTCCGGGCCCGGGTGGGCGTGGAGGCCACGGGCAAGCCCTTCGACGCCATCAACGTCACCGATCAGACTCTGCTCAGCGAACATCTGAACCCCATGGTGAACATGGGCGCCATTGCCATGTGTACCCTCATCAAGGGCTCGGACTACAACGAACGTTTCCAGCGTCTGCTGGAGCTCACCCGCACCCTGGCCGGCAACCCCAACATCGGCATTAACGAGGACGTGTTCCTGTCAGAGAAACGGACCGGGAACAAAAACCGAGCCCTGGCCTTCCTTCTGAAAAACTACAACATCATCCAGGACGATGTGGAGGATGTGCTGGACTGCTACTTCAAGGCCTGCTCCATCTCGGTCAACAGCAAGGACCTAGCCAATATCGGCTTTACCCTGGCCAGCCGGGGCAAGCATCCTCAGACAGACGAGAGACTGTACCCCAGTCAGTATGCCCACTATGTCAACGCCATTCTCACCACCTGCGGCATGTACGACGGATCTGGTGAATTCGCTGTCAACGTGGGCGTCCCCGCCAAAAGCGGCGTGGGGGGCGGCATTATGGCCGTGGTCCCCACTCGTATGGGAATCGGGATCTTCTCCCCTGGTTTGGATGCCAAGGGGAACAGTCTGGCCGGCATTCAGGTCCTCCAGCGGCTGGCAAAGCGGATGTATCTCAGCATCTTTTAAGGCCCTGCTCCACCCTCTCCAAGGGGGGCGGAGCAGTAGCGCACCAAAACCGGAGCCTCCCAGTGGGAGGCTCCATTTTTTTCGCAGAAATTCGCCTGAGGCGTCAGTTCCAGAAATCAGTCTTCCCCGACAGTCCAATCGAAGACGCTTTGAAGGTGGGGTTCTTCCCCGCCTTCCGCTGGGCGACATAGTCGTCCAGTGCCTTCAGGGCAGTACTGCCCAGGATGACGATGACCGGCAGGTTGATGATGGCCATAATGCCCATCAACACATCGGCAATGTCCCACACCAATCCAAAAGACAGCTGAGCGCCAACAAATACCAGCAGAATGGCAATCACATTGAAGATATTCTTGCCGCTCTTACTTACGGTGTGGCCAGCGATGTAGTTCATACAGCCCTCGCAGTAGAACAGATTGCCCAGCAGGGTGGTAAAGGCGAAGAGCAACAGGGCGAAGGTGATGAAATAGGGGCCGATGTCGCCGAAGGTAGTGGCCAGGGATGCCTGCACAAAGGGCGCGCCGGTAAGCTCCTCAGAGGGGGCAATTCCGGTACACAGCGCCATCATGGCCGTGGCGGTACAGATGAGGATGGTGTCAATGAAGACGGACAGCATCTGCACCAGTCCCTGCTTTACAGGATGGGACACATTGGCCGCCGCCGCCGCATTGGGGGCGGAGCCCACACCGGCCTCGTTGGAGTACAGGCCGCGCTTGATGCCCTGCATCATGGCGGAGCCGGCAAAGCCGCCAAAGATGGCCCGGAAATTAAAGGCCTCAGAGAAAATGTTGCCCAGCACCATGGGCAGGTTGCCGATGTTGATGACCATGACCACCAGGGCCATCAGGATGTACAGAACGCCCATGACAGGAACCAGCACACCAGTGACCTTCACGATGCGCTTGCCGCCGCCGAAGATACACACGCCCACCAGGATGGCCAACAGGGCGCCGCAGACAATCGGTACCAGATTCGTGGTGCCCATCATAAACTGGTCGTAGAAGCTGTAGCTGGACAGGCTGGTCACCAGGTTAAAGGAGGCCAGCATATTGAAGCCGCCCGCATAGGTGGCAATGAGGGCGCCAGCGAAGATAACCCCCAGGAAGCGGCTGTGGAGGGCTGCCTCGATGTAGTAGGACGGGCCGCCGTAGCTGGAGCCGTCGGGGGCCTTTTTCTTGTAGATCTGGGCCAGGGTGCTCTCCACAAAGGCGGAGGCGCCGCCCACCAGGGCGATGACCCACATCCAGAACACCGCGCCATAGCCGCCGATGGCAATGGCGTTGGCCACGCCCACGATGTTGCCGGTGCCTACACGGCTTGCTGTGGACACCATCAGGGCCTCAAAGGCAGAAACGCTGTTGTCATTGTCATTCTTTTCGCCAATGACATGGATGGATTCACCCAGCAGACGGAACTGGGCAAATTTGCTGCGGAAGGTGAAATAAAGTCCCACCGCCAGTAGCATGATAATGAGGATATAGCTGTACATGAGGTTGCTGATCGCGCCGATCAGGCCGGAAAATGCGTCTAACACATCGGTCCCCTCCTTTATTTTCGCTTGGCGGCCTGACAGTATCACACAACCTGTCAAACCGCCCAAAGCACTGTGGAAAGTATACTATATTTTTTGTTCATTGTCAATATATTCCGGGAAATCTATTGCATTCCCCGGATCCGCTTCCCCAGCCGGAAGGAACGCGGCGCCGAAGCTCCCATTAAGAAAGGCTAAATATTTCCTCAAAGCCCTTGATTTTTTCCTCTGTCTTTCTATAATGGTTATCAACCCCTCTCACACAACAGGACCGCCCAAAGGAGGTTCTTCTCTTGCAGAAGCTGCTGTTCATCTACAATCCCACCTCCGGCAAAGGCCGTGTGGTAGAGGGGCTGCCCTCTATTTTAGACGTATTTACCAAGTCTGGTTGGCTGACCACCGCCTACCCTACCCAGTGTAAGGGAGACGCCGTGCGGGCCGTGCGGGAGCTGGCCCCCCAGTATGACCGCGTCGTATGCGCCGGAGGGGACGGAACGCTGAGCGAGACCGTTGCCGGCCTGATGGAGCTGGCAGAGCCCCCTCTGCTGGGGTACATCCCCTTCGGCTCCACCAACGACTGCGCCGTCAATCTGGACCTGCCCAAGGTGCCCACCCAGGCGGCCTCCATTGCCGCTGGCGCGGGGATCCCCCGGTCCAGCGACATCGGAAAGCTCAACGGCCACCCCTTCGTCTATGTGGCTGCCTTCGGGGCCTTCACCCAAGTGGCCTACGACACCCCTCAGGACCTGAAAAACACCTTTGGCCATCTGGCCTACATTGTGGAGGGCATCGCTTCTCTGCCCACCATCACCCCCTTCCATGTGCGGGTGGAGTATGACGGAAAGGAGCTGGAGGATGATTTTTTCTTCGGCATGGTGAGCAACGCCTACTCCATCGGAGGAATCCGTCGGCCCAACAGCGAATCGGTGGTTCTGGACGATGGTCTGTTCGAGGTAGACTTGATTAAAAAGCCCGTCAGCCTGGCCGACGTGGCCGACGGCTTTCAGACTCTCCTGGCCCAAAGTCCCACAAGCGCCGGGGCCCGCATCCACTTCCAGGCCTCACACATGGTATTCACCTGTGAACACCCTATCCCCTGGACCATCGACGGGGAGTACGGAGGCAGCCAGCGGGTCAACGAGGTGGTCAACTGCCGCCGGGCCCTGAATATCATCTGTGGAAAATAAACCAGCCGCCGTGGTGCAGAACCACGGCGGCTGTTCTTTCTTCGTCCCAATTCTTTTTCGTGTTTCCGCCTCATGTGGGGGCGGAAACCACCAGGATTTTTCGTTGGGCGCTTTATTTCAGGGGCTCCGGGGAGAGCCAGCGGGCATCCAGCACCTTGGAGATGTCCACCTCCTGGGCATCGCTCCACAGCCGCTCCAAATCATAGAACTTCCGGGCCTCTTCGGTAAACACATGGACCACGACGGAGGAGTAATCCATCAGCAGCCAAGTGCCGTCCCGGTGCCCTTCGATGTGGTGGACCCGCTCCCCCTCCTTCTCAGAGGCCTCCTCGCAGGCGTCGGACATGGCCTTCACCTGGGTGTTGGAGGTGGCGGTACACAGTACAAAGTAATCCGCCAGGGTGGTCAGGTGCTCTGTTTTCAGGACCTTCAAATCCTGGCCCTTCTTCCGGTCCAGAGCCGCAACCAGTAGCATTGCCAAATCATAGGATGTCATATACAGTCTCCTCTCTGTTTTCCTGTTCCGCTGTGCCCGCGCTATGCCGCAGCCCGGATATCCTGGGAGGGAGGGCCGGGGTCGGGCTCCGGGGTCGGGGGGATGTCCTGGGACGAGGGGTCAGGCAGAACCTGACTGGGATCGATGGTCACCAGGGGGGGAGGGTCCGTCTCCCCAGGGGCCTGCGTATCCCCTCCTGTGTCCGGAGGCTCTGTACCCGTCCCTGGCTCCCCACCGTTCCCCGGGTCATTGCCGGGCTCCTCATCTCCAGGGACATTTGGCTCTGTCCCTGTGTCTGGGCCCTCTGGAACCTCCGTTCCGGGCTGACTGCCGCTTCCCGAGGGATCGGGGTCCTCTGGGTCCTCCTCGCCGGGCTCTGGGTCGGGCTTGGGCTGGGCCGCAGGGGGTACACGTCCCATATTCGCGTCAGCCAGGGCGGCGTTGGTCACTCCGAAGCTGCCGTTGCTGTTCCGGTACACCAGCTGGAGGTCACTGGCACGGATGTCCCGCAGGTAGGGATTCATACCGTTGTTCACAATTTCCAGGATGCCGGTGCCGTCCAGTGTAACCATAGCGGCCCCGTTTCGCCAATATATAAAGCTGGAGGCGATGGGAGCGGTCTGGAAGGAGACATCCTTCTCCGGGTCCATCCCATAGGCCAGCTGGGCAAAGGCCAGGATGTTGCCTATGGTCAAATCAGTCTCTACATTTTCCGTGAAGATTTTGGCCAGCTCAGGCACCTTCAGGAAGGTGGCGGGCTGGAGGCACTTCTTGGCCACCGCCTTCAAAAAGTCCTGCTGGATCTTCAGCCGGCCCACATCTCCGTTGGAATGGCTGCCGTCGTTGTTCTTCCGGTGGCGGATGACCTCCATGGCGTCCCGCCCGGTGAGGGTGCGCAGTCCCGCCTTCTGGTGGATGTGGAGGTTCTGCACCGGGTCGTCATAGTTCATATCGAAGGGGACCTCGAACTCTACGCCCCCCAGGGCATCCACCAGACTGCCGATCGCCTCCCACTCCACCATCACATAGAAATCCGGGGTAATGCCGGTCAGCTTAGCCACCTGCTTTTTCAGGGCAGCCATACCATTTTCCAGCTGTGTCTCCTTATCCCTTCCCCGGTTGTTGGAATAAATGGCGTTGAGCCGCTTGCTGGTGGTGCTTACATTCATCATGGTGTCCCGGGGCAAGTTCAGGCCCATAATGGTCTTGGCTTTGGTGTCATAACTGAGGAGGAGCATGGTGTCGGTGGAGCCGCTGACCACGTCCTTGCCGCACAGGAGGAAGGTATAGATTCCCTCCTTCCGGCCGCTCCTTACAATGTCCGGAACCTCCGCCCCGTCAAAGGAGACCCCGTCGCCCGCCTGGGAGCTGTCCTCCCTGGACGGGAGCGTTCCACTTCCACCCGGGTTCCCGCCCCCTCCGGTAAAGTCAGGAATCTCCGGAACCCGAATCCAGGCGCTGAGGGCCCAGAAGCCGATTATAATGAAAACGGAAAGAACCACCGCCGTCTGGAGAATGCGGTAGCGGATCCTCTGTCCCCGGCCCATACCGGCCACCCAAGTCCTGTACTGCTTCCATATCTGTCCAATGGGGGAGGAGGAAGCCGCCTCCCGTCTGCCGCGTTCCCGACTCATAGCTCTGAATGATCCCTTCCTCTATAGTGTTACGCCCAATGTCCGCAGCCAAGTCTTTGCCTGAAGGGTGTTTTTGTGTACCGGAAGATTTCGCTCGTACATCTCCTGAATGGTGGTCTCCACCCCCAGGAGCAGGGCCTTGTCCAGGTCCTCATAGGCCAGGGCCCGGAAGCGCTCCACCCCTTCAAAGCTCCGGTTTGGCTCCATGTAGTCGGCCACATAGAGAATCTTTTCCAGGGTGGTCATATCCGCCTTGGCAGTGGTATGCCAGAAGATGGCCCAATAGACCTCATCAGGTTCCCCAAAAATTGCCCTGGCAATACATGCCCCCGTCTTGGAGTGTAGGAGCTTCGGGGCGGTGCGCTCCAGCTCGTCCAGCTCCACTCCGTATTGGGCGCATACCGCCAGCTGTTCGGCCCCGCTCAGGTACTTGGTACAGTCGTGGAGGATGCCCGCCCGGCGGGCCAGATTTTCGTCCGCCCCCCACCAGCGGGCCAGACGGACTGCCTCCTCTTCGGTGCCCCGGATGTGGGGCACCCGCTTTTGCAGAACCATGGAGTAGGAGCAGGCCCGCAGCTCGGGCAAATCCAGATGCTTCAGATCCGCCTGAGTCCCATACAGCCCATTCATCAGAATGTACCCATAGACGGCAGGGAGCAGATACTCCTGTCCCTCCCCCTTGGCCAGCAGGTCCCGCAGGCGGGTGGAGGAGATGTCCACCCGCCCGGGCAGGGTGATGGTGGTGATTTGGGCCCCGGGAAAGGTCCTCTGCAAGTGCTCCTGCTGTGGGGCGAAGACTGCCTCTCCGTCCTGTTCCGTCCGTCCAAAGGCGCACACTCCGGCCAGCTGCAAGATCTGCGCCGGCTCATGCCAGAGGTGGAGGGTAAGGAACATATCCGTCCCCATCAGCAGCCACAGCTCCGCCTCTGGATACAGCCGGCGGATTTCCGCCAGAGTGTCTGCGGTGTAGCTTTTTCCCTCCCGCTCCAGCTCCAGGGAGGACACCTCCGCCACACCGGGCAGCTGGAGGGCGTCCGCCAGCTTCTCCACCATAGCCAGGCGGTGCTCCGGGGCCGGTGTCCCCTCCGGCAGGGCCTTATGGGGAGGAATGGCCGCCGGGACCAGCAGCAGCTTATCCAGTCCCAGGACCTCAATGGCCGCTCTGGCTGCCGCCAGATGGCCCAGATGCGGGGGGTTGAAGGTTCCGCCGTACACGCCAACTTTCATACAGACCCACCTTTTTATGAAGCTTTTTCTGTCTTAACGAACCGATTGCTTGCTCTGGGCCATGACATAGGCCCGCCACTGCTCCTCCAGGGGCTCCGCCTCCGCCGCCAGCTGCCGGCTCCGGGGGACGGCCGTCAGCCACAGGGCAGTACCAAAGAGCAGGACCAGATAGAGCAGGGACATGAGATCATGCCCCACCGACAGGGGAGACAGGGAAAAGGCGGACACATAGCCCCAGAAGAACCGCAGCAGGGCGCCCGGGGTCAGCAGTCCCGCCTGCCATACGGAGCGCAGTGCCCCCTCCCACAGGGAGGCCGCCAGCTGGTACAGCTGATAAAAGCCCCACAGGTACAGCACCCAGGCCAGCTTCCGCCGGGGCCCCAGCCCCGCCCCCAGGAAGATCAGGTTCATCCCCAGGCCCATCCCGACTCCCAGGATCAGGGCCCACGGGGCGGCCCCCTGCCGCCCCAGCAGGATTGCCCGCAGCAGCATATGGACTAGGCAGTACAGCATCAGAGCCTTCATCCAGCGGCTCTTCGCCCGCTGAAAGGCCTCCGCCTGGGGGTGGTCCCGGTAGAGCTCCCGCCGGAAGGCCAGCCCCTTCTCTCGTTGCTCCTGCGCTGGATTCATGGCGGCAGCCCCCTTATTTTCCCCGCACCAGAACGATGCGGTCCTTTTTGTCCATCCGGTGACTTTGACGATACAGCACAAATTTTGTTCCAATCACCTGAACCACCTCGCTCCGGGTCAGGGGAGCCAGGGTCTGGGCCGCCTCCCGGGCGGTGAGCAGAGAGGCCTCCAGCACCCGGCCCTTGATAAGCTCCCGGGCCTCCAGGGCGGTATTGGCCTGCTGCACCAGATTGTCCTGAATGCCGTCCTTGCCGATGATCAGGATAGTATCAATGTTGTTTGCCAGACCCCGCAGCTGGGCCCGCTGTTTGCTTGTCAACTCCATGTGTCCTCACGTACTCCATTTCACTCTGTCCGCCTCTGGCGGCTTATTTGCGCAAATGCTCCTCCAGCTTCTCACGGAAGGCCTGGATAGCCTTCCCCCGGTGGGAGATGGCGTTCTTTTCCTCTGCGGTCAGCTGGGCGAAGGTCTTCTTCCGCTCCGGGACAAAGAAAACCGGGTCATAGCCGAAACCGCCCTCTCCCATGGGGACATAGGCGATGGTGCCAGGGCACTCCCCCCGGGCGGTAAGGACGCTTCCGTCAGGAAAACAGCAGGTGATGACGGAGACAAATTTCGCCGTCCGGGTCAGCTGGCCCCGCATGTTCTCCAGCAGAAGGCGATAGCGCTGTTCGTCGGTGAGCTCCTCGCCGCCGTACCGGGCGGAGTACACCCCTGGGGCCCCCTCCAGGCAGTCCACGCACAGGCCGGAGTCATCGGCGATGGCGGGCAGGCCGCTGGCCTCCATCACCGCCTTCGCTTTTAAAAGCGAGTTCTCCTCAAAGGTGGCCCCGGTCTCCTCCACCTCTATATCCACTCCGGCGTCGGCCTCTGAACAGATCTCCACCCCCAGGGCAGTGAGAATCTCCTGCATCTCCCTCAGCTTCTTTGGATTTTTGCTGGCAAGCACCAATTTCATTTTGGTCAGCTCCTCTTATTCTCTCTGGACAGTCCAGGGAAGACTCATATTTCTTATCGTACCACAGCCTTCGGCAAAAATCGTGACCAGATTGTGAACGACGGAATTTTTTTCCGTTAAATCAGGGCCTGGGCAAACTCCATGGGGTCGAAGGGCTTCAGGTCGTCCACCCCCTCGCCCACACCGGCGTACTTCACCGGGACCCCCAGCTCCTTGGCGATGGCGATGGCAATTCCCCCCTTGGCGGTGCCGTCCAGCTTGGTGAGGACAATACCGGTGATACCGGCGGCCTCCTTGAACTGCCGGGCCTGGGTCAGACCGTTCTGGCCGGTGGTGGCGTCCAGCACCAGCAGGGTCTCCCGGGCGCAGCCCGGCCCCTCCCGGTCAACCACGCGGGAAATTTTGTTCAGCTCGTTCATCAGGTTCTGCTTGTTGTGCAGCCGGCCGGCGGTATCCACCAGCACCACATCGCTCTTTCGTGCCTTGGCGGCGGACATGGCGTCGAAGACCACAGCGGCGGGGTCGGCCCCCTCGTGCTGCTTGATGATCTCCGCCCCCGCCCGGTCAGCCCAGATGGTAAGCTGCTCGTCGGCGGCGGCCCGGAAGGTATCGGCGGCACAGAAGAGGACCTTCTTCCGCCCGGCGCGCAGCTGGGCCCCGATCTTCCCGATGGTGGTGGTCTTGCCCACCCCGTTCACCCCGATGAACAGCACCACCGCCGGCTTGGCGGACAAATCCAGGGCGGCGGGGCCCGCGTCCAGTGCGTCGGCAATCACCTGGCACATGCAGGTCCGGGCCTCCTCCAGAGTCTTGATGCGCTCCTCCCGCACCCGGCGGCGCAGCTCCTCCACCAGCTCCAGGGTCACGTCCATGCCGGTGTCCGCCAGAATCAGGGACTCCTCCAGTTCGTCATAGAAGTCGTCGGTCAGCTCCGTGCCAAAGCTGGAAAAAATTTTGATCCGCTTCAGCTTGTCAAAAAAGCCCATGTGTTTTCTCCTTACCCTTCAAGTTTCTCCCCGCACCAGGGGCAGAACTGTCCCCACTGGAAGCCCTCCGGCAGCCCCCTGCCGCAGTAGAGACAGAAGCTGGGCGCCTCCTCCCCGGACGCCGCCGGGGCCTGGACCGAGACGCTGCTCCCGTCTGCCGGCGGGTGGGGAATGGCCCGCTCCAGCCCGGCGAAAATCAGCTTGATCCCTGCAAACAGCACCGCAATCAAAAGGATACCGCCTGCAATCGCCTTCCAGTCACTGGATTTCTTCTCTTTCACTGTGACCCTCCTGTTCCAGCACCTGCCCTCCGCGAGAGGCCTTATGAACGCCCAATCCAATCCCGGCCCACCAGCTCGTCCAGGCTGACCATAAAGAAATCAGCCAATCGAATCAGCTGAGGGATTGAGGGTTCACTTTTCCCACCCTCATAATTTTGGTAGGTACGGATATTGATTCCCAGATACTCTGCGGCTTCCCTCTGTTTTTTCTGGGACTGCTTCCGAATCGACCTTAAAGAATCCGAAAATTGGCTCATAAAAATCTCCTCGCTATTGACACACCAAAAATATACGTATATAATACGAATATAATAAATCAAAGGAGCTGTCCATTATGACCGATTCCATCTTAGAAATGCTCTATCATACTCCCGAGCTGCAAAACCTATCATACCAGATTTACCGGCAAATGCCAGAGCGAATTTCCCGAGCGGCCCAGCTGAACGCGGTTTGGAAGGAATGTATGGCGGTGCCGGACCCGGAAATACAGGATCTGTTTTTCCGTTTGGAAGACGCGATTCACTTTGATGGTCTTCTTCAGGATAAAGCCGCCTTCTTCGCCGGGGTCCATCTGGCCCGGGAGCTGATGCAGGCCCTCGGGTAGAGCTACCAGTCGATGTAAGCTCCGCAGTGGGGGCAGTAACGGGGGTGTTTCAGACCCAGCCACTTGCGGCACCTGGGGCAACGGACCAGCAGCCAGTTGGTCACGACGCACAGGGCCAGGAGCAGCAGCTCCAATAAAACCTTCCACATGCCGCCCCCGCCGGCCAGCATCACCCCAACGGCCGCCACCCCGAAGAGGGTAGGGATCCAAGTGCGATTGTCCATGTCCGCCTCCTTAGACCCTGTATTCATAATCGAAAAAACCGCCCAGACGGTCGTTTGAGAGTGTGAATACAGGTTCTTACTTTACGAGAGGTTCAGCTCCCGCTCCGCGTCGTTCAAATTGATGGTAAGCATCCGGGACACACCCTGCTCCTGCATGGTGACGCCGTAGAGGACGTCGGCCTCCTCCATGGTGCCCCGGCGGTGGGTGATGACAATAAACTGGGTCTTGTCGGCCATAGAGCGCATATAGCGGGCATACCGGACCACGTTGCTGTCATCCAGGGCAGCCTCAATCTCGTCCATGACCACGAAGGGGGTTGGACGGACCTTCAGGATGGCGAAGTAGAGGGCGATGGCCACGAAGGCCTTCTCTCCGCCGGACAGAAGGGTGATGATTTTCAGGGCCTTGCCCGGGGGCTGGACCTTGATTTCAATGCCGCAGTTCAGGATGTCCTCCGGGTCCTCCAGCTCCAGGGTGGCCTTGCCGCCCCCGAAGAGCTCCTCAAAGGTCTGGCCAAAGGCCTCGTTGATGGTCTGGAACTCCCGGCGGAAAATCGTTTTCATCTCGTTGGTGATGCCGGCAATGACCTCCTCCAGCTCCTTTTTGGCCCGCTCCACGTCGTCCCGCTGGCCGGTGAGGTAGGTGTACCGCTCGTTGACCCGCTGGAACTCCTCAATGGCCCCTACATTTACGTGGCCCAGGCCGGAGATGGCCCGCTTCAGCTCCCCGATGCGGCGGCTGGCCTTGGGAACGGACTCAATCTCCACCCGCTGCTGGCGGGCGGCCTCGTGGGAGAGCTCATAGGTCTCCCACAGCTTATCCAGCAGCTGCTTCTCCTCCATAGAGGCGGAGACCTTCTTCTGCTCCAGGCGGGAGACCTCCCCCTCCAGACGCAGCAGCTCCTCGTTACGGCTCTGGCTCTCCCGGGCGGCCCGTGTGCGCTCCCCCTCCAGAGCCAGCTTCTCCTGGTTCAGCCGGGTCACGTCGGCCTCCCGGGCCCGGTTTTCTGCGCGGATGGCGGCCAGAGCCTCCTCCTTCTCCTGGATTTCCCGGGAAAAGTTCTCGTTCTTGGCCTGATACTCCTGCATCAGGCTCCGGCTCTGGTCCCGGTCCCCCGCCAGACTGGCCTTCAGCTCCTCCAGCTCCTTCAGGCTGGAGCGGGTAGCCTCCTCCTCCGCCTCCAGGGCGGCCTGGGCGGCGCTGAGCTGGGCCAGCTCCTGGGCGATGCGGGCCGAGCGGGCCTGGAGGTCGGTCTGGCCCTTGGCCTTCCCCTCCGCCTCGCTCTTCAGGGCGGCGGCGGCCCCCTCCAGGCTGTCAATGCGGGTCCGGGCGGCTTGGGTGTCCGTCTCGATCCTGGTCGACCGGTCCTTCAGCTGCTCCAGCTCCCCCTGCTGAAGCTCCCTCTGGCGCTCCAAATCGGCCTCTACGCTCTTGCAGTGGGACAGCTGGGCCTCGGTTTTCAAAATGGCGTCCTCCCACTGGCGCAACTGAACCTGGGCCGACTCCAGCTCATAAGCGGCGGCGGCGGATTCCCGCTCCGCCTCGGCGGCTGTCCGTGCGGCCTCCTCCAGCCGGTCCCGGATGGTTTGAATCTGCCCGTTCAGCCGCTCCAGCTCGTTGGCCCGGCTGAGGATGCCGGCGCTGCGGCTGGCTGAGCCGCCGGTCATAGAGCCGCCGGGGTTGAGCACCTGGCCGTCCAGGGTAACAATGCGGAAGCGATAGCCGTACTTCCGGGCGGCGGCAATGGCGGCGTCCAGGCTCTCCATCACGGCCACACGGCCCAGCAGATTGGAGAAGACGTTTCGATACCGGGGGTCAAAGGAAATCAGCTGGTCCCCCACCCCCACAAAGCCGGGCTCCCGCGCAAGGCTCTGGGCCTCCCGCAGGTCTCCGGGCCGGATGGAGCTGAGGGGCAGAATGGTGGCCCGGCCTGCGTCCCGGCGCTTCAGATACTGGATGACGGCCTTGCCGTCCTCCTCCCGGTCCACCACCAGATTCTGCATGGCCCCGCCCAGGGCGGTCTCAATGGCCACTGTATACTGGTCTGGCACCTTCAAAAGGCCGGCAACCGGGCCATGGATGTGCAGGAGAGCGCCCCGCTCCGCCTCTGCCATCACCAGCTTGACCGCCTTGGCATAGCCCTCGTGGGCCTTCTCCATCTCTGCAAGGAGCTTGATGCGGGAGGCCAGGGCGTTCTCCTCCATCTGGAGCTTTCGCTGCTGCTCCCGGACCTGCTCCGCCTTTTTCTGGCGGGACTGGGCCCGGAGCTGATAGCCGTTGATGACATTCCGGGCGGCGTCCCGCTCCTCCTGGGCATTGGCATGGGCCTTTCGGGCGGCGCGGGTCTCTTTTCCGGCCGCCTCCAGCCGCTCCTCCAGGGCGCGGTGCTCCCGGCGAAGGGTCTCGTCCCGGTCCAGCACCTCCTGGGCGGCGGCGGCCAGGGCAGATAGGAGGGCCTTAGCCTCAGCGGCTCCGGCGTTCTCCAGCCCCTCCCGGGTGCGCAGCTCCTCCAGCTCCCGGGCCAGGGCTCCGGCAGACCGGGCGGCCTCCTCCGCCTCCTGACTCTTTTGGGCCACGGTCTGACGCTGTTCCTGCCGCTGCTCCTCAATCTCCGCCAGCCGGTCTTTCCGTTGGGCAATCTGGGCGGCCAGGGAGTCCTCTCTCCCCTCCTGCTGTTCCAGGTCGGCCTGGATGCGCCGGGCCGACTCTTGGTTGTGCTGGATGCTGCTTTTCAGCACGGCTACCGCGGACTCCAGCTCGTTGGCGGCGGCCTGACGGCCCTGCATCTCGAACCGCAGGCGGTCCGCCTCTACATCCTTGTCCCGCATTTTGGCCGAAAACTCCTCAGCGGCGGCGAAGGCCTTCTCCTGGGCCTGCCGGACCTCCTCCCGCCGGCGGACGGCCTCCTGATAGTCGGCCTCCAGCTTGATGCTGCCGGCCCGGATGTGCTCCAGGGAGTCCAGCCACACAGAGATCTCCAGCGTGCGCAGCTCGTCCCGGAGGACCAGATACTTCTTGGCCTTCTCGCTCTGCTCCCGCAGGGGGGACACCTGGAGCTCCAGCTCAGATATTTTGTCGTTGATGCGCACCAGGTTCTCGTCCGTGCGCTCCAGACGGCGCTCCGCCTCCTCCTTCCGGTGGCGGAAGCGGGAGATCCCCGCCGCTTCCTCAAAGACCTCCCGCCGGTCGGCAGACTTTACCGACAGGATCTCGTCAATGCGTCCCTGACCGATGATGGAGTACCCCTCCCGCCCCAGACCGGTGTCCATGAACAGCTCGTTCACGTCCTTCAGCCGGACCGAGCGGCGGTTGATGTAATACTCGCTCTCGCCAGAGCGGTAGTACCGCCGGGTGACCATGACCTCTGACTCCTCCAGGTCAAAAATGTGTGAGGTATTGTCCAGCACCAGGGACACCTCGGCGTACCCTGTCTGCTTGCGCTTGGCAGTGCCGCCGAAGATCACGTCCTCCATCTTCCCCCCCCGCAGAGCCCGGGTGGACTGCTCCCCCATCACCCAGCGGATGGCGTCGGAGATGTTGGACTTCCCGGAACCATTCGGGCCCACAATGGCGGTGATGTCCTCGCCAAAGGTGAGAACCGTCTTGTCCGGGAAAGACTTGAAGCCCTGGATGACCAATGCCTTTAAATACACGAACGCATCGCTTCTTTCTCTGTTTCGTTTCACAAAGAGTATAGCACAGAGATGGACATTTATCAAGAAAATGCGCCCGCAAATCCACGCCTGTCTCCATTGCCCCGGGCTCTCTCCCGTTTAGGGCGGACGGTGCAGAATATCTACACGGCCGCTCTTTGCAGCAGCATGACCGTCTCTATGTGGGCGGTTCTGGGGAACAGGTCCACCGCCTGCCCCCTCCTTGCCCGATAGCCCAGCTCCCCAAAACGCTTCACGTCCCGCGCCAGCGTTGCCGGATCGCAGGAGACATAGACAATGCGCTCCGGGGCCATGCCGGCCAGAATTCCGGGCACCTCAGGCGATAAGCCCTTGCGGGGCGGGTCCACACAGACAACATCCGGCCGCACCCCTTCCCCGGCCAGCTTCCGCCCCACCGCCCCTGCGTCGCCGCAGAAAAACTCCGCGTTGGCAATCCCGTTGCGCCGGGCATTCTCTCTTGCGTCCTCAATGGCCTGCGGCACAATCTCCGCCCCCAGCACCGCCTTCGCCCGACGGGCCATAGCCAGCGAAATGGTCCCAATTCCGCAGTACAGGTCCAGTACGGTCTCCGCGCCGGTCAGCCCCGCAAATTCCAGCGCCGTACGGTACAGCCGCTCTGTCTGGGCGCGATTGATCTGGAAGAAGGAGGAGATGGACAGGCGGAAGGTGAGACCGCACAGCTCCTCCTCCAGCCAATCCCGGCCCCACAGGGTGTGGAACTCCGGCCCGAGGATCACATTGGTATCCCGGGTATTGCAGTTGAGGACCAGCCCGGTCAGCCCGGGCTCAGTCTGACGCAGGGCGTCAATCAGCGCCTGGACACAGGGCAGCTCCGTTCCGTTGGCCACAATACAGCAGAGGGATTCCCCGCGCTGGTTTGTGCGGACATAGAAGTGCCGGATCAGGCCAGAGCCTTCCCGCTCCTGATAGGCCGGAACAGCGTACCGCTCCATCCAGGTCTGAAATGCCTGGCGCAGCCTTGTCACCGCTTCCGGCTGAAGCAGGCAGTCCCGGGCATCCAGAACGCTGTGGCTCCGGGCCCGGTAGTAGCCCACGGCCAGCCCGTTTTTCTCCTGGGATACGGGCAGCTGAACCTTGTTTCGGTAACGCAGAGGATTCTCCGCCCCCAGTACAGGCGGCAGCGCCAGACAGACGCCCCCCAGACGCTCCAGGGCGTCTGTGACACGCTGTCCCTTGGCCGCAAGCTCCTCCGCATAGGTCATATGCCGGAACTGGCAGGCACCGCACCGGCCATAGAGAGGACAGTCAGGGGCCTGCCGCTGAGGGGATGGGGCCAGCAGCTCCACCCCCCGGCCCCAGGCCGCGGTCTTTCCCACCTTCTCCAGGCGAACCCGCCACTGCTCCCCCCGGATGGTTCCGGGGACAAAGACCACTCGGCCCTCCGTTCGGCCAATTCCCATGCCCTCAGCGGAATAACCGGTGATGTCCAGGGTGTGAATAGTATTCTTGCTCCAGTCTGTCATAGCCTTACCCTCCCAATTTCCTCCAAGAAAAAGCCCCCTTTTGCACAAAAGGGGGCGCCCTCAAGGGACAGAGAATCCTTACAGATCCCGTATTGCTATTTTTGAATCAGGGTTCCGGTCGCCTCGGCGGTGAGATACGCGTTGATAAAGCTGTCCAGATCCCCATCCATCACACCATTGATGCCGCTGGTCTCATAATTGGTACGCAGGTCCTTCACCAGCTGATAGGGCATAAAGACATAGTTGCGGATCTGACTGCCCCACTCGATTTTCAGCTGCACGCCCTTCAGGTCCGAGATTTTCTCCGCTTTCTCCTGCATCTGGAGTTCCACCAGCTTGGCCCGGAGCATTTTCATACAGTTGTCCTTGTTCTGGAACTGGCTACGCTCCTGCTGGCTGGCCACAACAATACCAGTGGGCTTGTGAATCAGGCGGACGGCAGAGGAGGTTTTGTTAATGTGCTGGCCCCCTGCGCCGCTGGCCCGGTAGACCTGCATCTCGATATCCTCAGGGCGGATCTCCACCTCCACATCCTCCGGCAAATCGGGCATAACCTCTACCGAAGCGAAGGAGGTCTGCCGCCGGGCGTTGGCGTCAAAGGGGGACACACGCACCAGGCGGTGGACGCCGTGCTCCCCCCTCAGGTAGCCATAGGCGTTCTCCCCCTCAACCATGATGGTAGCGGATTTGATGCCCGCCTCGTCCCCCTCCTGGTAGTCCATGATTTGATAGGTAAAACCGTGGCGCTCGGTCCAGCGGGTATACATCCGATAGAGCATCTGCGCCCAGTCCTGGGCCTCAGTGCCCCCCGCCCCGGGGTGGATGGTGAGAATCACGTTGAAGCTGTCGTACTCCCCGGACAGAAGGGTCTGGAGCCGGGCGGCCTCCATGTCGCTCTCCAGCTGCTGAAAACCCTCCTCCAGCTCGGGAACCAGGGACTCGTCCTCGAACTCGTTGCCCATATCGCACAAAGCCATCAAATCCTCCCACTGGCTTCTCCGCTTCCGTTGCCGGTCCACCTTATCCTGAAGATTTTTCATCCGCTGCTGCACCTTCTGGGCCTTACTCAGGTTGTCCCAGAAGCCGTCGGCAGCCGATTCGGCCTGAAGCATATCCAGCTCCCGCTCTGCCCCCTCCAGATCCAGGGCCAGGGCCAGCTTTTCCAAATCGGGGAGCAGGTTATTCAGTTTGACCTTATATTCGTCAAATTGGAGCATAGGAACCGTCCTTTTTTGATTATTTTATAGTGCAAAACCGCTTTGCGGCTATGATAGCATACAAAAACGGTTTCGTCAAATACAATTCCGCCAGAGGGCGGGGCTACAGAAGGGACGTGCTCTGCTGCAAGTGGGTGCGGGCGTCGTAAAACCCGGCGTAGGACACAGACCGGTAGGGGACATACCACAACGTGATGGGCAAGGGCAGCAGGCGGGTCAGCAGAGTGGGCAGTGGCTGGCTGAGGATGGCCTCTCCCTCCGCTTGAAGGGCCCAAATCACCTCCGATGTTACGTTTACCTGGGCCAGCGTCTGCCTTACAGTCTCCAGAAATCCAGACTGCACCAGGAAAAGCACATCAATTCCAAACTGGATTGCCAGAACCAGCACAATCCAGCCTACAAAGGTCAAATCCAGCCGGAACATCTCCCATCTCCACCCCTGCATCAGGGTTACGCTCCGGCGGACGGCGGCCTCGCTCCCGTCGTCCGGGTGGTCAGCCAGCAGGAAGGGCGCCAGAGAGTAGCGCAGGCCAATGGCATAAAGCAGTCCCAGAAGCCCCAGCACAAAGAGCAGCCATAGCACCCCAATCAGCGGAAGGGGGAGGATTACCATCAACAGCACGGCAGGCAGAAGCATCATCAGCGCACCGCAGAAATACCAGCCGACGGTCCGCAGGGCAATGCTCAGATTCATCAGAATAACCCGTCCGGTGACGGAAAAGCCCTGGGTCAAGGCTCCCAATCCGGGGTCCAGCTGCTGGTAGGTCCACAGAGCCCACAGGCAGAAACCAAACTGGGCCACCGTACTGTACAGCAGGTACAGCAGGTTGAAAAAAATGGAGACTGTCTCGGACCCGGTCCAGATGGCAATCCGGGACAGGGTGACGGACACCCCGGTGGTCATCAACAGATAGACCAGGGTGACAAGGCGGAAGCTGGGGTTGGTCAGGCGCATGGTCTCTCTGGCCCGCTGCTTCAGCGCTTTGCGGTCGATTTCCATAGATGGGTACCCTCCCATATGATATCCTTGGGCCGTGCCGTCTCCCCCGCCGGGGGGAGGGGCACGATCCTCGCTGCGTTTTATGTATCCCACTTGTCCATGATCTGACGCAGCTGGTCGGCCAGTTTGGCCAAATCCTTGTTTGTACGGCCCCGGCTGCGGCTGATAAGCAACTCCAGATCCCGGGCGGTGTCCTGGAGGCGGACAAAGGCCGGCGAGGAGGAGGCCCCGCTGAGCTTGGGCTTGTGCTCCAGCACCACGCCCTTGGCCAGCATACAGTTGGTCATCAGGTCATAGACCTCCTCATAGAGAGGGGCGTGGGCGGGAATGCCCCGCTGGTTCAGGTCGTTGGCAAACAGCTCTGTGACCTGGGCGTCCCCGTGGACCACAAAGACCTGCTGGGGCCGGGGGGCAAAGTGGTCCACCCACGCCAGCAGGTGGTCCCGGTCGGCGTGGGAGCTCAGCCCCTTGAAATTGACAATCCTGGCCCGGACGGAGATATCCTCCCCGAAGAGCTTGACTGACTTGGCCCCCTCCAGCAGGCGGCGGCCCAGTGTACCCTCCCCCTGGTAGCCCACAAAGACCACAGCGCACTCCGGGCGCCACAGGTTGTGCTTCAGGTGGTGGCGGATGCGGCCGGCGTCGCACATGCCGGAGGCGGAGATGATAATTTTGGGGGTTCGGTCGTCGTTCAGGGCACGGGACTCCTCGGTGGACTGGGTGAGGGTGAGGCCGGGGAAGGTGAACAGGTTCTCCCCGCCCTGGATGACAGCGATGGCGTCGTCGTCCAAATAGCCCTTCAGGTTGCCCGAGTAGATCTTGGTGGCCTCGGCGGCCAGGGGGGAGTCCACATAGACCTTGAAGCTGGGCAGGGACTGCACCAAGCCGTCCCGCTTGATCTCCCGCAGGTAGTACAGCAGCTCCTGGGTGCGGCCTACGGCAAAGGAGGGGATGATAATGTTGCCCCCCTTGGCAAATATCTCGTCAATCAGCTGCGCCAAAGCGCCGGTGTAGCTTTCCGGGGGCTCATGATTCCGGTCGCCATAGGTGGACTCCATTACCACAAAGTCCGCGCTGTCCACCGGAGAGGGGTCCCGGATAATGGGCTGTGCCTCGTTGCCCAGGTCCCCGGAGAAGACAATTTTCTTGGTGACGCCGTTCTCGGTGGCCCAGATTTCCAGAATGGAGGAGCCCAGCAGGTGTCCAGCGTCGGTGAAGCGGACCTTCACGCCCTCGCACAGATCAAACAGCCAGCCATACTCCACCGTCTCCAGCATGTGGATGGCCTCCTCGGCGTCCGCCAGGGTATACAGAGGCTCCACGGGAGGCAAACCGGCCCGCTTACCCTTCTGGTTCTGCCAGTTGGCATCCCCCTCCTGGATGTGAGCGGAGTCCCGGAGCATCACACTCATCAGCTCCGCCGTGAGGCCGGTTGTGAGGATGCGACCGTTGAACCCCTCCTTTACCAGCAGGGGCAGCCGGCCGGAGTGGTCGATGTGAGCATGGGTGATGAGCACATAGTCGATGTAGCCGGGGGCAAAGTCCAGGGTATTGCCGTCGTGCTCGTCCCCGCCCTGCTGAAGGCCGCAGTCAATCAGGATCTTCCTGCCGCCCACCTCCAGACAGTGGCAGCTGCCAGTCACTGCACGGGCCGCGCCGAAAAAGGTCAGTTTCATGGAATCGCCCTCCTTACAATATAAACAGCAAAAACCAATGCTTCCGTGTCCCTTTCGGGTTCTATTCCGATGCGTGCCCCAACAGCCTGTCAATCAGCTCCAGCAGGCGGTCGGCGTCCACCGGTTTGGGCAGGTGCTCGTTCATCCCGCTCTCAATGGAGTTGCGCCGGTCCTCCTCAAAGGCGTTGGCGGACAGGGCCACAATGGGGATTGCGGACAGGGCGGGATCCTCCAGAGCCCGGATAGCCCGGGCAGCCTGACAGCCGTCCATCTCCGGCATCTGGATGTCCATCAAAATCAGGGCGTACTCCCCCGGCTTTGAGCATTGGACTCGCTCCACCGCCAGCCGTCCGTTCTCCGCCATGTCCACCTGGAAGCCGGCGTCCTCCAGCAGCGCCGCTGCAATTTCACGGTTCAGCTCGTTGTCCTCCACCACCAGAATGCGTCGTCCACTGCTGGACGCGGCAGGCTGGGCAGACAGCGCGCCGTTGCTGTCCGGGCTGGGAATATCTTGGGCACGGAACAGAAAGGCGGCGGTAAACCGGCTGCCTTTGCCTGGAGTGCTCTGGGCCTCGACGGTTCCTCCCAGCCGTTCCGCCAGACTCTGTGCGATGGTCAAGCCCAGCCCCGTTCCATAGGTACCGGCCAGGGTGGTATTTTTCTCCCGCCCGAAGGGCTCAAAGATATGGGGCAGAAAATCGGGGGCAATCCCGACACCCGTATCCTCCACGGCGAAATGATACGTCTGATAGCTGTCGGACAGCCCCCCCGGCTCCTCCACCGTAAGGGAAACCCGTCCAGTCTGGGTGTACTGCACCGCATTGTCCGTCAGACGGGTCAGCAGCTGGCTCAGCTTCTGCCGGTCGGTAAGCACCACCGGGTGGCGCAGCTGGCTCAGATCCAGAATCAGCTCCAGCCCCTTCTCCTGGGCCTGGGGCAGGGTGCCCTGGTACAGCTCCTCCATCAGGATACGCAAATCACAGCTGCCGTTTTCCACCTGGTCCTGGCCGTTCTCCAGGTTGGACAGCTCCAGCACATTGTTGATCAGACGAAGCAGCTGACCGCTGGCCCCCTCCACCGCGTCCAGGTACTCCCGGGCCCGGCGCGGCTCATCCAGATGCCGCTTGGCCAGGGAGGTAAAGCCCATAATGGCGTTCATGGGTGTACGCAGGTCATGGGACATGTTGGACAGGAAGGTGGTCTTGGCGCTGACGGCGGAGTTTGCCTCTCTCAGGGCATTTTCCAGCACCTCCCGGCGCTTCAGCTCGCTGCGGACCTCTCCGTCCACGCTCCGAATGCCGATGACCACTTGAGAGACGCCGGCCTCGCTTACGTTTACCACCCGCCACTGGAGGTACTCCATCGTCCCGTCCCTCTGGGCGCGGTAGTTGATGTGGAAGGTTTTGTGTTGGGTCAGCTTTTTCCGAATATACACTGGATCCACCGCCTTCTCCAGGCGGGGGCGGTCCTCAGGGCAGACCCAGGTCTCCAGATAGGGGCCGGCAAAGCCGGTAAACGGGTGGAGCTTGCCATCGTTCCAAAGCTGAAACTCCGCCCGGTTGCTGATACGGAAGGTCTGAATGGTATCCTCGTCCAGGTCGGCGTAAAAAATGGAGTTGTAGTCGATGCTCAGCCCCTCGATGACCTCCATGTGCTGAAGGTGGGACTGGTTAAAGCCCTCCAGCTCCTTGTAGTAGGCGTCAATCTGGCTCTGGAGGCTCTGCTCCTTCTGCACCTTCTCGCTGATAAGGGCGGCCCGCTCCTCCTGCTGGCGCAGGCGCTTTTCGGTGGCGTCCCCCATGAACACATAGAAGATATCCCCCACGGTCTTGTTGCGGACAAAGTGACCATAATCCTCTATCCAGCGGATGCCGCCATCCTTGCGGATGATCCGGTACTCCACATAGTCCAGATCGTATTGGCTACGGGCAATCTGCTGCCAGATGCTCTTCTCCACCTCTTCCAGATCGTCCGGGTGGACCATCCCCCGGAAGGAATTCCCTGTGAGCGCACGGAATTCCTCCATGGTTTCACAGCCAAAAATACGCAGCACCGTTGTGTTGGCATAGAGTAAGCTCTGCCGTCCGCCGGCGTGGTAAATAAAAAACCCGCCCGGCATTCCATCCGCTATCTGCCGGAGCTGCCGGATGGTGTCCGCCTCAGAGGCGGTCGGGACGGCGTTGGGGATACTTCGCTTAGCCTCTACACTCTCCAGCGCCAACAGCACCGCTTCAATCAAGCTGTTTTCTCCAGACAAAGCCGCTCCTCCTCTCCTTCTGACAAAAGGGATTTCTGGTATTATACCACAAGAGGGCCAATTTGTATAGCGGTTTATCAGAAGAAAGCCAATTGCATTTCCTTTGCGCCTGTGCTAAAATAAAATCAGCTTTCTTCCCAAAATTCTTCATGGGAGAGGAGATCCTTTTCATGCTGAAAAAGTGGGAGCTCACAATTCCTGAGCTGACCGGAGACACCCCCCGCCGGGCCTACGTCTATGTGCCGGACGCCTGGGAGGCAAGCCCGTTCCAGCGCTACCCTGTGCTGTATATGTTTGATGGTCACAACCTCTTTTTTGACGAGGACGCCACCTATGGCAAGAGCTGGGGGCTGCTGAACTATATGGAGGAGACGCAGACCCCGCTGATGATCGCAGCAGTGGAGTGCAACCACAGCCCCAACCACGGCCGGCTGATGGAGTACTGCCCCTATACCTGCGAAATGCCCGACGTGGGCCGGCTGCGGGGAAAGGGAAAGCAGTATATGGACTGGCTGGTCAGCGTGTTCAAGCCCGAAATTGACCAGCGCTTCCCCACGCTGCCGGATCGGGCGCACACCTTTATCGCAGGCAGCTCTATGGGCGGACTGATGAGCCTGTACGCCGTGATGAAATACAACAAGGTGTTCTCCCGCGCAGCCGCCCTTTCCCCCTCGGTGTGGTTCGGAACAGAGAAGCTGGATAAGCTGCTGCGCACCACCCGGATCAAGCAGGATACCGTAATCTACATGGACTATGGCTCCCGGGAGCTGGGCTTCCACCCCAATATGGCCGACCGGTTTGCCGCCGTGACCTCTATTCTCCTGGAGCGGAAAATCGCCCTTACCGCCCGCATCGTCCCCGGGGGCAACCACAACGAGGCCAGCTGGGAGGAGCAGATCCCCTTCTTTCTGAACACCATGCTCTATCACTTGGATTGAGGATGGCTTTCTGGTCCTGATGGCCGAAAAAATCAAGATGGAGGTCCTTTGAAATGGATGTGTATTATTTCAAGCAGTACAGCCAGTGCCTGGGACGGAACATGGAGTGTAAAGTCTACGGCCACGCCGGCCGGCCCGTCCTGTACATCCCCTGTCAGGATGGACGCTATGTGGACTTTGAAAACTTCCGCATGACGGACGCCTGGGCCCCCTGGATCAACAATGGACAAGTGATGGTCTTCTCCATTGACACCCTGGATCAGGAGACCTGGTCCATGAAAAACGGCGACCCCTACTGGAGGGCCCGGCGGCACGAGCAGTGGATCGACTATATCACCGACGAGCTGGTCCCCTTCATGCGCAGCATGGTGAATGAGCGCAACCACTGGACGGGCTACCCCGGCATCCTCGCCTTCGGGTGCAGCCTGGGCGCCACTCACGCCGCCAACCTGTACTTCCGCCGCCCCGACCTCTTCGACGGCCTGCTTGCTCTCAGCGGCATCTATACCGCCGATTACGGCTTCGACGGCTATATGGACGAGGTCGTCTATCTCAATTCCCCCGTCCACTACCTGGCGGGCATGGCGCCCGACCACCCCTACATCCAGCAGTACAACCAGCACAAGGGGGTCATCTGCGTGGGCCAGGGGGCCTGGGAACAGCCGGAGACCACCCGCCGTATTCAGCAGATCTGCCAGGAGAAGGGCATCCAGCTCTGGGTGGACTTCTGGGGCTTCGACGTGAACCACGACTGGCCCTGGTGGTATAAACAGGTGGATTACTTTGTACCCTATCTTTTGGGGTAAATCCGGTTCCTCCCCCAGCGGGGGGAGGAACCAAACAACAATGCTTTAACAAAGCAGAGAGAGAAAGCAGGAATGTGTGATGAAAAACGTAATCTTCATTTCCCCCAATTTCCCCACCAACTACTGGCAGTTCTGCCGGGAGCTGAAGCACAACGGCATGAACGTATTGGGCATCGGTGATCAGCCCTATGACGAGCTGAGCAGCGAGCTGCAGGACAGCCTGAACGAGTATTACAAGCTGGGCAGCCTGGAGGATTACGATCAGGTCTACCGGGCAGTGGCCTTTCTTACCTTCAAGCACGGCCGAATCCACTGGCTGGAGTCCAACAACGAGTACTGGCTGGAGCGGGACGCCCAGCTGCGCACCGACTTTCACATCACCACCGGCTTTCAGGCAGAGGACATGCCCCGGGTGAAGTACAAGTCCCAGATGAAGCAGTTCTATGCGCAGGCGGGTATCCCCGCCGCCCGCTGGCACCTGGTGGATACCAAAAAGGGCTGCCAGGCCTTCATCAAGGAGGTGGGCTGGCCCGTGGTGGTCAAGCCGGACAACGGCGTGGGCGCCTCGGACACCCACAAGCTGTCCAATACCAGGGAGCTGGACGCCTTTTTGAAGGAGAAAAACCCCAATGTGACCTACATCATGGAGGAATTTGTCCATGCGGAGGTCAACTCCTACGACGCCATCATCGACTCCAGGGGGGAGCCTATCTTCGAGACCGGCAACGTCACCCCCATGTCGATCATGGACATTGTCAACCAGGAGGACAACTCCATCTATTATATTGTCAAGGACCTGCCGGAGGATACCCGGAAGGCCGGCCGGGCCGCCGTGAAAAGCTTCGGCGTGAAAAGCCGGTTCGTCCACTTCGAGTTCTTCCGGCTGACCCAGGACCAGGAGGGTATGGGCAAGGCGGGCGATGTGGTTGCCCTGGAGGTGAATATGCGCCCCTGCGGCGGATTCAGCCCCGACATGATGAACTTTGCCAACTCCACCAACGTCTACAAAATCTGGGCCGATATGATTGCCTTCGACCGCTCCACCCTGGAGACCGGAAAACACGCCTTCTGCGCCTTTGCCGGACGGCGGGATGGGAAAAATTTCGTCCTCAGCCATGAAGACATCCTGGAACGATACGGCAAGCAGATGAAGATGGTGGAGCGCATCCCGGATGTCCTCTCCGGGGCTATGGGCAATCAGATGTATGTAGCCACCTTCCCCACACAGAAGGCGCTGGACCAGTTCTATCAGGACGTTCTCCACTGTGAATGAGGGAACGTACCAAACACCGCCCCCGCTCTTTTCTTTGTTCTTCCCCGATCAAGCCCTTGCAGCCTGTCTGGTGTATCTCCAGACAGGCTGCTTTTCGACAGTTATCCCGTTGAATAACGACTCGGTCTTCCGGAATTTATAGCGTTAAGTTGACATGATATTCATCGCAATAAGCAGATACTACAGATGGCGCAGATTTACGCGGTACTCCCGCAAAGCATCCTCCGCCCCGGTTTCGATAATCTTATCCAGCGCCGCGGCGAGCGCTTCTTTCTCCTCCGGCAAGGCCCCTTGAAACTGGAACGCATTGGACGCGCCGAAAGCGGCAAATTGGGTTGGTATCTCCAGATGTTCGAGCAGAGTGCGGATTTCCTTGTATTTTTCAATCTCACTTTCCTCCTTCCAACGGCCGCGCAAAATCTCCTGATAAAGCTCTGATTCCGGATAAATGGTCAACATATTTACGCCAATTCGCGTCGGGTGGAGCTGATTGCAAACGACAGCAGTCGCCGTTGCCCCAAGCTTACCCCGGCCAGCGCCGGAAATGCCCCCCAAATAGAAAAGGCTGTAATGAATACCGGCCTGGTCTAACCGGCGGCACTGTTTCACGATATCAGCCGCGGTATATCCCTTATTCATAAACCGCAGAGCTTCATCATCACCTGTCTCCATCCCTATTGTCAACCCGTCATATCCAGCCCGGTGAAGGGACGTCAACTCCTCCTCTGACTTTTGCGCAACATCTGTGATCCGAGCAAAGCATCCAATCGTTTGGATTGTAGGAATATATCGCCGGATCAGGCCCGCAATATCCATCAGCCGTTTATACTGCAATACAAAGGGATTTGCTCCGGTCAAAAAAGCCCGTTGGATCGGCTTCGGTCTGGGCGTTCCCTGCAAACGAGCGGTCAACATTGCAATAGGGTCTGTGCTCCAAAGCTGTGCCTCCTGCAAGTCGCTTTCTATATCCCCAAGGGGTGACATTCGGAATTGGAACGGCAGATCGTGATAAAGCGTACAAAATTTACATTTGTGGTGGGTACAGCCTGCCGTTACTTCAAGCAGCAGCGATGCGGCCTCATACGGTGGCCTCCATATTGTCCCGGTGTAGTGCATAACAGCACCTCCTTGTTTTTTGCCATTATATCACGGTACAAAAAAATAAAAAGTACGGTACTTTTTTATAGTACCTTGTTTTTTACAGATATCAGCGATATAATCCAGCCAGGAGGCGATGCAGCATGAAAAAGACAGAAGCAGCGATTCAGCGCTGCAAAACCATGTCCACCCTTCAAAAAATTTTGGGAGGCAAGTGGAAACTTGAAATCCTCTACTATATCGCATTCTGTGACATCCATAGATTTGGAAAACTGCGCCGCCAGCTCGGCGAAATAACGGAATCATCCCTGACAAAGCAGCTTCGAGAACTGGAAGCTGATGGATTTTTGATTCGACACGACTTTCAGGAAATTCCTCCGCGGGTTGAATACACCCTGTCTGATCTGGGCACAAGCTTTATGGATGTCATTCGCTATATGAAAGCCTGGGGTGAGCAAAACCTGCCAGACAATTAAAGGCATTTTGTAAAAACAGCACCAGGAGAAGATTTCCTGGTGCTGTCTGCTTTCTCAATTTTTCCGCCCCTTCTCTGCCCTGTACAACAAGGGCAATTCCAGCGGTTCCAGCTGCACATTTTGTTTCAGCTCCGTTAGGGCCTGATTGATCCCCACAAATTCCTCTTCCGGCAAATCAACCCCATCCTGTGCTGCAAGGCGCTCCCTCCGCTGTTTTGTTTCTCCCGGCAGCAGAATCTCCTCCACACCTTTTGCTTTTTCCACCGCTTTTACCCGGGACAAATACAGAGAAATCTGTCTGAGGTATGTCTGCATATCCATAAAATGTTCAATATTGAGCGCAATCATTCCACAGCCAACGCCAGCCTCTCCCTCTGGATAATGGATTGCTTTCACGTCTGGCGCATAGCTTGATCCAGATATCAGACCGGCAACAATATCAATCGCCAGTGCGATGGCGGAGCCCTTTGGACCTCCAATGGGGAGCAAAATTCCTTTGATCGCCTCAACCGGGTCGGTGGTAGGCTCCCCGCTGCGGTCCAGCGCCCAAGTCGAAGGAATTTCTTTGTGATCCCGGGCAGCTTTTCGGATTTTCCCTCTTGCAACCTGTGCAGTGGCCATATCAGCGGAAAAAATGGTGTCTGTTCCGGTATAAATACCAATGGCAAAGGGCTGGGTCCCGAAAAACTGCGTCCTGCCGCCCCATGGAGCCATCGCAGGAGAGGCGTTGCAGAACAGCAGACACACCATCCCCTCCTCTGCAACACGCTCCACATAGGGACCGAGCGCCCCTGCGTTGTTTGTACGACGCAAAAGGACTGCGCTGACCCCATAGCGCTTGGCTTTCTGAACCGCCAGTTCCGCCATATGCCACACGGCAACCTGCCCCAGGCCATCCCCTCCATCCAGCACGGCAACTGCGCCATCCTCTCGAATTGTTTCGATTTTCGTCGGAAATGAGAGCTGCCCTACCTTGCGCCGGGCATAAATCAGGTTCAGCATGTGGGAGCCGTGTGTTGAACCCCCTCTCATATCACACTTTACCATCAGATCCGCCGCAATACCTGCATTTTCCCTGCTCTCGCCTGTAGATTCCAGGATCGTCTGGATACAGGTATGCAGCCGCTGCGCAGATACCTTCATCAATTATCGCACCTCTCTTTCTCAATATGTCGCAGGATAAATGTCTCCTGTGGCTGCCGCTTTGGTCGCTTACATCGCCGGCAGATATTTTTCCAGCAGCTTCTCTGCCCGGGCCACGTTGAAAATACCGCAGACACATGGCTGTGCAACCATAACAGCTGCGTCATGTGGTGTTTTTTTGCCGCTTTTGACCTCTTCCACCGCTTTCGCAACCAAATCGCGGGAAATCATGCCATGACCGCACATCGTTATGAGTTCCAGAAGTTCTTCAGGCGGAAGCTTTTCTGTTGCGCCATGAATACCCAGAGAATAGTTTACGGAGTGGGGAGGAATATTCAGCTGTTTGCACATATCCAGAATTTCTTCATTCAGGCCGCTGATTGTAACGGAAAGACCGAAATCCAATTCCTTGATCCGCTTCAAAACCAGGAACATTTTTTCTTTGCTGTCAAAACAACAGCGTACACGCGGGGTTTCCGGCATATTGCTGCGGATCTCTTCGATTGTAACACCACTGTAAATTGTACCCGTCTCGTAAGAGCCAATATTGTCGGGCCCCGCCTCTGTCACAATATCCAGGACCTTCCACAACTTCGGCCCAGCCCCCACATGATTGATGCCAACAGCAGGTGTGACCAAAAGAACAAAATCGTTCTTTAGAGAACAGGCGCTTCCACGTCTGTGCAGCGAATGCGACATACTCATTCCTCCTTCAGCGGTTTTCCAAGGCCCAGATTGATCTTGCTGTTTGGTCTGGGCTCCAGCCCCAATCTTGCCAGTACCGGGATATCGGGCATTGCATCCGGCGTGTCAAAACGGGCGATCAGATCCAGAGAAAAAACTGTATCCAACGTTTTGCCTGTCTCAAGGATGGCTTCCAGGACCTCCTCCAGTTGATCTTTTTCTATATTAAATTCAATAATCGTCGAAATTACTCTCTGCTCCAGAGCCTCCCGGGTCAGGGTTCCTTTCTTCTCGTCTTCAAATAAGTATTTTATGGGATTACATGGCTCATGAACAATATGGAATTTGGACAGCGCCATCGTCATTTTTTCCACATCCTGATAGCTGGCCGCTACACTGGGCCTGCCCATTTCGATAGCAATTCCGTAATGCTTCTTATCCACCCGCCCGGTCACATCATTTGTTTTCACTTCCTCTGTTCCGCGTCCGGGCACCTTGGTCTCCACATGGGTTGCCATTGGATCACTGAAAAACTTGCGGATAGAGCGCGGATGTCTGGTCACATCCTCCCGTTCATGCAGAGCATTTCCGGGACATTTGACAAAATTGTTTTTTCTGCCACATGTTCCACACTCGACACAGATCTCCTGGTCAATAACCGCTTTTTTCTGAACAATTGAGATTGCGCGTACCGGACAGTAGGGAACACACTTTCCGCATCCAATACACAGATCCTGATCTACTACCACAAAAGCTCCCTCCTTCACAGCAAAACATGTTGAAAGTGCCCGGTAACCGGCAACTGAATCGGTTACCGGGCACCCTATACCCCATCGGGACCACTTCATTTTTTACGATGGGCCTCTATCCTCTACTCCGCCAAGATAATCCCAAGAAATTCTTTATAATCGTCGGCCAGAGATTTGTTAAACTCCACGTACTCTTCTGTCGGCATATAGGCGCCAACCATCACATTATCCTTCAGGAACATCTGCCATTCCTCGGTTTCAGACACCTGACGCATCAGGTCAGAATAGTACTCCACCGCCTCCTGGGGAACACCGGCATTCATCACAACGCCACGGCTCTGCTGGTGCCGCATCGCAATTCCCTCCTCCTCGAAGGTTGGAACATCCGGGATGATGGATAGGCGTTCATCCGCAGAGACCGCCAGTGGAATCAGGGAGCCGGAGGTCAGGTGCTCTCCAGCCTCCGAAGGGGACATGCAGCAGATATCGATGTGCCCACCCAGAACGGCAGCCAAAACCTCTGCACCAGAGTCATAAGGGACATAGACCAATTCAATGTCACAGAGCGCATTGAGCATGTACATCAAAATCGCGTCGTCCGAGACATTGCCTGTACCGCCATATTTCAGCGTGCCTGGATTTTCCTTGGCAAATGTAATCATATCCTGCAAATTTGTAAACCCACGGCTTGTCCCAGATACCACAAGATTCGGATCCTTACACAGATGCGATACAAAAGAGAAATCGTCGTAGCAGCTCAGCGGAGAGTTATTGGAAAGAGGCTGAGAATAGAAGCTGGAGCTTGTTGTTGCGATAAAGTAAGGACTGTCTCCCTTGGAATTCAGATAGGTATATCCAACCACGCCAGAGCCGCCAGGCTTATTTGTCGGAATAATACTGGCCGGACACAGCTTTTTCAACTCGATGATTTCGACAATCTTACGCGCAAAAACATCCGAGCCGCCGCCAGCCGAGAAGGGAATTACCATCTCAATGGTCTCTGTGGGGGCCCATCCTGTCTCGGACGAAGCAGCGGCGTCCCCTCCCGTGCCGGCGCCGCTGCCAGTCCCGCTCCCGGCAGAGGTGCCGCCAGAGGCTGGCGTCGAAGAACCGCCACTGGAGCTGCCGCCGCTGCAAGCCGCAAGCGACAGCACCATTGCAGAAGCCAAAAGGAACCCGATAATCCGTTTCATAGTGTCTTTCCTCCTCAAAAAATATTAGTGAACTGGTTTTCCAGCTACTACCGCCCATATGCTGTACAGCTTGTCAAATTGAAGTGGCCGACCGCTTTTTTCGCAACCCCCGCATCCAATTTTTAATTGGTGTCCCAAAGGCCAGAAGAACTGCAACAATTAAAATTACAAACGAAATTGGGTGAGTAACAACCGCCAGCAGATTTCCGTCGTCAATAATCAGGGCCTGACGCAGATTGGATTCTGTCAAGTACCCCAGCACAATACCCAAAACCATAGGTGCGGCCGGTACATTCAACTTTTTGAACAGATAGCCAAGAAAGCCAAAAAACAGCGTCAATCCAACGGTGAACATAGAGTTTTCCAATGCGTATGCCCCAATCAGAATGAATGCGAAAATCAAAGCGTTCAGGGTGGTGCCTTTTACGTTCAGGACCTTCACAAACAGCGACAGCCCGCATATTCCCAAAACAGCCAGAATGACATTTCCCAGATACATGGAGGCCACCAACCCCCACGCAACATCTGCGCTCTTTGTAAAGAAGGAGGGGCCTGGCGTAATTCCAAGCATCATCAGCGCCCCCATCATAATCGCCGTTGCTCCGCTGCCCGGAACTCCCAGAGTCAGCATCGGTACCATTGCTCCCATGGAAGCCGCATTGTTTGCAGATTCCGGCGCTGCCACGCCTTCCAGTACACCGCTTCCAAATTGATCGCCCCGCTTGGATACATTCTTGGCCATGCCATAGGAGAGGAAGGAGGCAATGGTTGCTCCTGCACCCGGCAGCATACCGACCAAAAAGCCTAAAACTGTGCCCCGGCCGATGTGCGGCATACAAATTTTCCACTCCTGCCAGGTCGGAAACAGTCGCTTGAATTTCAAACTCTCTTTGTCTACATGAATGCTGTGATCCGTCTTGTCACAGATAATTTCTGCAATCCCGAACAGCCCCATCGCAACCGGCACAAAATCAATGCCGGAGTACAGATGGACGTTTCCAAATACAAATTTTTGCGTGCCATATACCAGATCAATCCCAATTCCAGAGACAAACAACCCCAAAAACACCGCAAGAAACCCTTTCGCTGGCGATTTTCCGGTCATGCCCGCAATGGAAGTCAGCCCCAGAACCATCAGCGCAAAGTACTCTGAGGAGCCAAAGGATAACGCATAGGAGGAAATGACAGGCGCCAGCACCATAAACAGAACAACCGCTACCGTTCCGCCCAGTACAGAGGCAAAGCAGGACATGCCCAACGCCTTTCCCGCCTCTCCCTTTCTGGCCAGGGGGTAACCGTCCAGCGTCGTCATAACCGCAGCGGAATCGCCAGGCGTATTAATCAAAATTGCAGTGATTGAACCGCCATACATGGAGCCATAGTAAATGCCGCACAGCATACACAGCGCGCATGTGGCGTTCAGGCCATAGCACATAGGAAGAAGCACCGCGATTCCAACAGAGGGCCCCAGACCAGGCAGCGCACCGATGATGACGCCGGCCACCACACCAAGCAGGGAGTATAAAATGACTCTTGGGTCAGCAAGAATAGAAAAGCCATGGGCCAGATTCAGAAACAGCGCCATACTTGTCACCTCCCAATTTCAAAATCCAAGGGGGCCCTTGGGAACGGGCACACGCAAAAACCAAACAAACGTGACATAAAGGAAAACAGTGGCGGCAACACCAATCCATACAGCCTTCCGCCAAGGCTCCTTTCCTTGAATCTTTATATAGAAAACTATGCTTAGTCCAAGGCAGGTCAGCAGCCCAATCCGCTCGGCCAATACCAAAATAAGGCCGCCCAAAATCAAAAGGACCAAAAGGTTTTTCAGCTCATGGAAATTTAAAATGTTCTCCTCCAGCTCTGAGTCGGCTTTCCCCTCCCGCGCTGCCTCTAACATCTTGGAAAATGTCTCTGCCAGAAGCAAAACGCCGCACAGAATCACCGCAAGCGCACAGAGGCTCGGAAACATTCCAGGGCCCGGCATCTCGTTTTTCAGAAATTCCAGCTTCTGCGCTTTTGTAAGAAACAGAATAATCCCTCCCGCCGCAATCGCCACGGCCCCCAAAATCAAATTTCCATGTTTATATTTCAGCTTCATCCTACACCTCCTATTTGACCGTCTCCTCCCGCTGTGAAGGAACATATTTTTGCAGCGCTTTGACGGCCCGGGTTGGATTGAACAGACCGCATACACATGGGCTTCCCATCCGAACCGCTCCCTGCTCCGGCGTCATGGAGCCATTTTTAATCCGTTCGATTGTATCTGTGACGAGTGCCTTGGAGATCAGTCCATGTCCACACATTGTAACAAATTCCATAATCTCCTCAGGAGGAAGCTTTTCCCGCTTGCCCCAAATGTCCAGCGAGAAGTTTACCGAGTGGGGCTGAACCCCCATCTCCTGACACATTTCTTCGATTCGGCCCCTGGGGCCGGAAACAGTAACCGAAATTCCAAGATCCATCGCCAGCAGCCGCTTCAAAATCTCCCGCATTTTATCCTCGCTGTCAAAGCAGCAGCGCACCCGGGGTACCTTTGTAAAGCCCGCTTTGATTTCTTCCACGCTCACTCCGGAAAGAATGGTGCCGGTCTCGTTTGACCCGGTGTTGATCGGGCCAATTTCCCACACCAAATCCAGCACCTGGCGAAGCTTCTCCT
Source organism: Lawsonibacter sp. (assembly GCA_022791995.1). Classification (GTDB taxonomy): domain Bacteria; phylum Bacillota; class Clostridia; order Oscillospirales; family Oscillospiraceae; genus Lawsonibacter. The sequence goes on along the minus strand of JAAWAD010000067.1, from coordinate 8,162 downwards.
TACTGTTTTCATGATTAACCCCGGATGCGGCAGTGACAAGCAGGATATAATCGTGCCTTAAATCTTCGGGAGCTCCCCTTCTATGTAGTGAATGAGACATACGATCCCCTCCTCAATTAACGCTCAATCCGGTAAGGTCTTCCAATACCAATATTGACCTTGGCGTTGGAGCGAGGGGAAATCCCCTCCTGTTCACACAGCGCGACTGCGGGATTGGTCCCATCCTCATCGTAGCAGCAAATCATGTCCAGCGAGAAAACCGTGTCAATTTCTTCTGCAATTTCTTTGCAGACCTTCAGAACCTCTGGCCCGCGGGAAAACGGGATGACAAACTCTACAATGGCACTGATAAATGAGGCATCCATAAATTCCGGTTTGAATTTTCCGGTTTCGGGATCGGCAATCATCTCACAGACCGGGTTGCACTCCTCCAAAACAATATCCATTCGGGCCAGCCGCATAGTGACCTTTTCGATATCGGCAGCAGAGGTACCGATAATTGGCCGGCCAAGCTCCAGGCAGATTCCTAATTCTCCCCGGCATACACGACCGGTCACATCGTTGGTTTTCACCTCCTCCGTACCCCGGCCCGGAACTCCTGTCAAAGGGTGGGTTGTAGATGGATCGCTGAAAAACCGACGCAGCCTTCTGCTGAGCGAGCGGTCCTCCTCTGGCAGTTCATAAAAGGCTTTCCCGGGGCAGCGAACCACACGGGGGCGAATGCAGTTCCCACATTCCAGACACTTTTCCTGTAGGATGCTTGCCCTCCTGGCTCCATTCTCCTTCTCTTCCATCTGGATTGCATCGTTTGGGCAATAGACCATACAGATGCCGCACCCGATACATTTCTCCTGGTCCACAACCATATCCTTTCCTCCTGACACCAAATTCACTCGCCGGCCTGGCGGTCTAAAATTCTGCTAAGGATCTGTGCGTAGCCTAATTTGACATCGCTTCCAATTTCGTCTACAATATGAAGTGACGCAAGCTGCTCCAGACGCTGGAAGGCCGCTTCAGACATCTGTGCGGCCAGCCCTGCGGTGTGCAGCATTTTTACAACCTCCTTCATTTCTGCTGCGCGTCTTTCCGCGTGAATTACTGTGGGTGTAAAAAGCTGATTCGCCATCTGCCGGACCGTTTTTCCGCCAATGGTACCCTCCAGGGAGTCGAGCATTTTTTCTGTTACACCATACCGCTCGGCTGCTAAAAGACATTCCAGCATCACCTGAGGAAAGCCCTTCATAAACACGCTCCGAATCATTTTTACAGCCGAGGCCCCTCCTGCCGGCGCTTCCAGCAGCTCAATTTTCATCCCATAGGGGAGCATTTCCTGCGCAAACTCCTGCCGGCCTTCCCCGGCAATCAACAGCGGAACGCGGAAACCGTGGAGCGGAACGGGCCCCATCACTGCAACATCACAGATTCTCACCCCTTCAGAACGCTCCAGCGCCGCAATTTCCTGCTTGGTGTCCGGCGCAGCGGAATTGAAGTCAAGAAAAACCTGTCCCCGCTTCATGAGAGGCAGAATCTGCCTGGCTATTGAAACCGCCACTTTTGCGCTGGTTAAAGAAACGACAAAATCCATTCCTTGTATCGCTTCCTCAGGCGTGTCACAAATGGATATCCCCACCTGCTCCGCGTGACTCTGGATGGTTGCCCCACGCAACGGGTCCCGTTTGGCTGGATCATAAGCCGCCATCCTGTCAAAGCCTTGTTGCTTTAACCCCAAGGAAATGTGATAGGCCGCTTCGCCAAAACCAATCCATGCAATTCCTTTTCCCATATGTTCCTCCCTTTCTGACCGAAACCGCGTCATTTCATTGTACAAAATGACCAATTTCCTCTGTAGAGTCCCCCTCACTTTTTCACAATTATACAGGTCGCTGTCTGCTTTGTAAAATAGCTTTTCTGCCAGTGCTCCATAACGAAAGGTTATCGTGTGATGAACGGAGGTCAACGATGAGAACTGAGGATTGGAAGTTGCTGAAAACGTTATACACCACAAAAAATTTAACGCAGGCGGCCCGACTCCTTTTCATGTCTCAGCCGGCCTTAACCAAGCGTTTGCAATATATCGAAAAAGAGCTGGGCTGCCAGCTGGTCTATCGCAGCAATAAAGGGGTTACCTTCACCGCCGAAGGGCAATACCTCGCAAGACAGTCCGAGCGCTTTTTGGGTCTGATGGAGGAAACCTTGCATCATTTGGAACTTATGGGAAATCATTCCACACCTTTGGTGAGGATTGGCGCACCAAGCTCCTTTGTGAAATACTTCCTGGTTGGTCTGCTCTCTGACTTTCACGCGGAGCACCCCGACATCTCACCACAAATTCGTGTGGATGTCAGCTCTGAAATCCCAAAATACATTCACTCTCACGCGGTTGATTGCGGTTTTATTTTGGGGGACAGTCAACACTCTCTGACGGCACATCTTTATGACGTTCAGGACTGCTATGCCATCTATACAAGTCCCATCAGCCTGGAGGATTTGCCGCTGCTTCCACTGATCCTGCACAACCGGAACGAATCGACACAAAGCGCAGTTTTTCAATGGTGGAACGAACACTTCCGTCAGCCGCCTAACCTTGGAATTCACGTTACAGACCTGGATACCGCGTTGGATATGGTTGCAAACGGATTGGGATACTCCATTGCGTTTGGCAGCTTTTTGGAGAAACGCCCCGATTTTTTCCTGTTACCCCTCTACAACCTGGACCAGACCCCATTCACCCGGAACACGTGGTTCCTCTACTCGGAAAGCACTTTGTCAAACCCCTACGCCAGGGAATTTATCAATTTTGTGCGGTCACAGCAAACGGTATAAAAAATGACAATTCAACTTATGGAGGTGCAAAATGGAATACAATCTGGAAATATTGCCAAGAGATGAAAAAATTGAGGAAAAGCGTCAAAAGCAAATTGTAAAAAATCCGAAGGGCTGTCTTGTGCTTGTCCACGGCATATGCCATGGCGCATGGTGCTGGGATAATTTCATCACTTTTTTCGCCGGCCAGGGGTATCAATGCTATGCTGTAAGCCTGCGCGGACACGCTGGAAGCGAGGGCAGAGAACAGCTTTCCCAATTTCGCTTATCGGATTATGTGGACGATGTGAAAGCAGCGATTAAAACCGCTCAGGAGGATATGGAGAAATACCCTCACCTGGAGGGTGTAAAGCCGTTTTTATTGGGACACTCCATGGGCGGAGCTGTCGTCCAGCAATACATCGGGAAATATGCTCACACAGTTCAGGGCGCCGTTTTATTTGCTCCGGCAACCGCGCCCCATATGTCGCTCAAGGATGTGCTGCGTTTCTTTCCTCTCAATTTGTCTTTTGCCTCTCTCATTTCGCTTTTGGGGTGGAATTGTAAATTTCTTGTACATAACGCATCTTTTTTTATCGGAGAAAATGAGGCGGGGAAACGCTGCCAAAGAGTAGACGACACGTCCCCCTATCAGAAGCTACTTCAAAAAGAGTCAAAAAAAGTAACCGGATATTTTTCTTTTCGGATCCCGCCCTTTCAGCAAGGGGACCTGACAAGACCATATTCCGAGCATTATAAGGTCAAGATTCCTGTATTCGTTATTGGCTCTTATGCAGATCTCTATTTCCCGGAAGCGTCATTGAAAAAAACTGCCGATGCGTATGCTCAGAATGAATTAACGGCACTTGTCAGGCTGAAGTATTTGTGCCATGACATGATGCTGGATCGGGATTGGAGAAATGCGGCACAGCCGGTTCTGGAATTTGTAGAAAATCCCCTTGAATTTGTCCAAAAGCACCGGCATAATCCGTCGGCGTGCTGAGTATAGAAGAACCCCCAGGCCATTGGGCCTGGGGGTTCTGGTCAAGTACCGGTTTGCGGAAGCTCAAGTTTAATCTCCAGGATTCGCTTCATCATAGGCATCTTTGATAGCCTTTAGTTGGTTGAGCGCAGCACTGCTATACTTGACCGTAAAGTCATATGTAGCACGGGTGTCTGTCGTATCACCCTTCTTTGCCACAAACTCAATCTTATACACTCCTGTACCATCGATCTTACTCTCTGCATTTACAAAGATGGTAAACGTGGTCTTCCCATCAGCATTGAAAGAATCGCTTACCGCCGACTGTGTTGTGGGACCATAATGCTTCAGACTGGAGAACACACCATCGGGGTTAACCACCTCGAACACGATAGCGGCGTAATCATTGTCGCCTTTGATTGTATCCAAGGTGTCGGTCGTTGTGTAGCCGCTGAACTGAGACAGGTTCAGTTCCTGCTCTCTCGCCTCGGCCAGGCTGATGACTTTGTTGATAACAATGGTACCAGCCTTCTGGTCAACCGTGAAGTCCTGTCCACCAAAGCTCTGCACAGAAATGAGCGTAGGCTCGGTGTAAGAAACTGCATTGGAGACAACAGGGGTCTGACCTTCAACAGCTGCATCTTTGACTGTCCAGGTGAACTCAACGGTGTAAGAGCCATCCAACTCGCCAGTCTCCAGATTCAGCGCTTCGCTCCGATCATTGGGATTATCGTGGACATCCTTGTTCATATCCCAGTGGAAGATCAGGGGCTTCACTGCCTCTTCTGTCAGAGTCCGCTCCTCTCTTGCGACCTCCGCACCGTCCTTCTTAACAACGGCGGTAATGGTTTGGCCCCAGAGGTTCGTCGTCTCGTCTACCTTGAGCATCGCAAACAGCCAGGGCAGGGTGGTCTTGCCATGCGCATCCAGAGTATCCCACTTGCCCCACAAGGTGTCTTTCTCATTTGCGGGACCAAGCCGGTATCCAGCCGCCACTGCACTCTCCAGACTGGCTTTGTCTTTAATGATTGTGGCGGTGGCAGTAAAGGGAATCTTAGCCTCTTCCTCTGTAGCATCAGCAACAACATCGCCATCAGTTGCAACAGTCTTGTCGCCTGTATCCACACCAATCACAATGGTTGTCTCGGTGCTGCCGGTGTCAATCTCGTTGCCGTTGGAATCGGTAATGGTGATGTTGGCCTCATTGGTGCCCTTCTCCAGGGTGATCGTGGCGCCAGCCGCAAGGCTGATTACCACAGGCTTGAATGTCTCGGTGCTCAGCTTGGCAGCCGCGCTCATAGTGACCTTAGCAGCGCCGTCCAGGCTGGCAATCTGCTGAACGGTGGTATTCTCACCAGTCGCCGGATGCACGTTGTCGTCCTTGAACTCGCCCAGCATCTTACCGGCAATGATGACGCGGCCGTTTTTGGCGTACTCGCTGCCGTTACCAGTGGAAATCTTGACATCTGCGGCTACATGACCAGTGATGTGCAGGGAATCAACGCTCAGCACCTCGAATTCCACGCCTGCGACAGCAGGATCCGTGTCCTTGACATTCTTGCCATCCACATACATTGTGCCAGTGACAATGATCTTGGAGTTGGACACGCCACTCTTTATCGACACGCTGTCCACACGGGTCGTGCCAGAGACAGTCATGGTCACACTGTTGGTTACAAACTTCATGTCACCGGTCAAAGTGACAGTGCCAGCAGTAGTTCCAGCACCAGTGGTGACCTCAGCGTCCTTGCCGGTAATGGTAGCAGCTGCACTGATTGGGCTGTCGATAATCAGCTTGCCTTCCACATCCAGCTTGGAGCCGGTACCGAAGGAGATAGCACTGGTCTCAACATCGCCCTCGAAGCGCAGGGTCTTGCCGGCAGGAATCCGGGCAGTCTCACGATTTGCGCCAAAAGCATCCTCGCCCTTGTTGGTCACGGTCACAGTGTTGTACTGCTTGAAGCACTCCGCCAGATAAGTGGCGTTCTGAGCGTCGTCAGAGCTGATCTTCTGGCCGACGTCCTTATCGACGCTGCCGCCGGAGGTCTTGTCCTCAATCTCCTGGATGCAGACGCCGGACAGGGTGTTGCTGCTCAAAACGACCAGGGCCTTGTCGTTGACGTCCTTCTTAATGTTGCTGATGGTGCTGCCGTCCAGGAAGGAGCCCTTGTAGTCATACCAGGCAACGGCAGTGTCGTCGTTGTAGGAGTGGCCATAGTAGTACTCCTGGTCAGCGTTGGGATCCTGTCCCTTGGTGCCGAAGTAGATGACTTCCTTGTCCTGACGGGCGGTGCCGGAAGCGACGATCTGGGCATTCGCATCGCGCACGGAATCAATATCACCGTCATACACACGGACGCCGTCGCCGGTGCTGGGATTGTAGCGCTTGAACAGGCTGACATTGGTTACCAGGCCGTCCGCGTCCACGATGACGTTGCTCACGGCCACGATGTGCTTGGTGCTGCTCAGATCCAGAGCCACGGAGCCATTGTAGAAGGCGTCATAGCTGCTGATCAGCTTGCTGTCGGCGGAGGAGCCCTCCTTGATGCGCAGGGTCTCGGCCTTGCCGTCAACATACGCGTTCAGCTCGTAGTAGTTGCTGTTGTCCACGGAGCCCACGATCTTGGCGTTCTCGTCGGCGCGGATGAAGACAACATTCTTCATGCCGGAGACCTCGGCGTCCTCGATGTAAACCACCTTGGCGATGCCAGCCTTGTTGGAGGCAACGTCAATCTTGGTGTTGCTCAGGTTGGTAATGTCGGGGACGTTCTTGATGCCCTGATACACGGAGAAGGTGTAATCGTCGTAGCTGTCAGGGTCGGACTCGGCCACGATGAAGGTTGTGTTGCTGTTGGCGGTGTACCACTCAGTGTGCTGGCCGCCATTTTTGTCCTTATACTTAAAGGAGAAGCCGCCCACACCGTTGTCAATCTTCAGGTTCTTGTCACTGGACGGATCGACAGGCACAGTGCCGGTAACGATGGTTTTTGCGTTGTCGTGCTCGGCATAGGGATAGATACCAGCGCCGATGCTGCCGGTACCGCCGATGTTCTTACCGCCCACATGGTCCACGTCCTTCAGGGACAGGCTGTACACGCCGTCGCTGCCCTTGCTGTAGGACACGATGTGATTCAGGTACATGGCGATGGCGTCGTGCAGGTCGATAGCATCGGTGAATCCACCGTCATAGGTGGTATTCTTGGCGTCGCTGGTCTTCACGTTGGTCTGTACCTTGGCGATGGAGCCGTCGGCCAGGACAAGACGGGCGTACACCGTGGAGCCCTTGATGCTGCTGCTCTGGTTGTTGTTGCCGTAGGTATCCCGGTCGGTGCCCATGGACAGCACGTAGGCATAGTCATAGGTCACAGCGGACTCGTCGATGTAGGCCACATAGCCAAAGGCATCCTTGTAGCCAGCCATGGGATTGCCCTTATTCTCGATAAGCAGGCGGTCCTTGGCCAGCAGGGTGGCGTTGTACTTATAGGTCTCGCTGTCCACCACAAAGTTGTCGCCGTCCTTCTCGGTACCGCCGGTGGTGCCGGAACGGACCTGCGTGACCTCACCTTCCATAAACTCGGCGGGGTACACGTCCTGGATAGACTTGGCGCTGTCGGAATAGGCGTACATGACCACCTGGTCATCCTCAAAATTCTTGGTCTCGGTGTCGAAGTCGTCGGTGGACTTCACGGGGCCATAGAACCCGGAGATCTGGATGGTCTTCACATCCTCGTTGATCTTGTAGACCTCGGCAGCATAGTAGTGGGTCACAGCCACGGTGACGGTACGGGTTCCGCCGTTGCGCTGCTCCTCCAGGGTGCTGTCGTCAGACATGGCGCTGCTGACAAAGACCTGCGTCACCACGCCGTTGCCGGTGCGCTTGTCGTCGTCATTGGCAACACCGTCGCCGTAGTGGGTTCCCTTCGTCAGAACGTTTGTCCGCTCCAGGAAGCAGGGGTCGTCATTGGTCTTGGAGTCGTTCAGCTGCATCCAGCCATGCCCCTTGCTGTAGGTGCTCAGCTTATCGGTAAAGTTCACACCGTCTACATAGACTTCCCAGTCATAGTTGTCGGTGGCAGCCTTACCCACAGCGTTGTACAGGGTCTTGGCGGTCACCTTGGCAGACCATTCATAGTCCGCAGCATCCACATAAGTGCCGATCTCCTTGGTCTTGAACTCCCACACAGTGGCGGGACGGCCCAGATCGTCGTTGATGCCCTCCTTGGTCAGATCGCCCTGGTACAGCTTCTCGCCCAGCTCCACGATGGCGCCGGCGGAGTACTGACCGTCGTTGCGGGTGTCCAGCTTGCGGTTGATGGCGTAAGCATAGTCACGGCCGCTGGTCACGAAGTTGTACTTGGTGCCGCTGGTGATCTGGGTG
>JAAWAD010000100.1 GCA_022791995.1 Lawsonibacter sp. | reverse complement strand
CCCAGAAGAACGCCAAGGACGGCATCTCCCTGGTGCAGACCGCCGAGGGCGCTCTGACTGAGGTCCACGACATGCTCAACCGTATGGTGGAGTTGGCCACCCAGTCCGCCAACGGCACCTATGACAACGAGACCGACCGTGATCAGCTCCAGAAGGAAATGAACCAGCTGCGGGAGGAGATCAACCGCATCGCCGACAGCTCCAACTTCAACGGCATCAAGCTGCTGGACGGCTCTATGAGCACAGATGTAGCTGGCGTTATCACAGCAGGCGCAGCGGCTTCGGCTGTTGGTGCTGGCTATAAGGACATGACCAACGACGTTGTGGCCTGGGGCAGCTTTACTGCGTCTGGCACTGTTGCGCCGACTGCCAGTATGGGTCACCTCAAAGCTGAGGGTAAGCCGGCTGCGGTGGGTAGCTTCGTTGTAGACCTGAACGCTCTGAAGGTTGAGGCGAATGGAACAGCTACGACAGCTATCAAGATCACGATTGGTGGCGCTAGCGCCACCATTAAGGCAGCTGATTCTAACACAGCGTTGACAGCTAGCGGCATTGCTACTGAACTGGGTAAGCTCAACTTCGTTGTGTCAACAGATGGTACAACGAAACTCGCCACGTCTACAACTACTTTGGCGGCAGGCGACTTGGTTTACTCCGCATCGGCAGATGGAAACCGGGTTACCTTTACTTTGTCGGCGGCAATGGCATCGGCGACTGTCGCAGGTAATGGTGATGCAATCGCCTCTGCGGGAGATATTCCTGACACTATCACGGAGGCTCAGCAGGGCAGTCTGAACTTTACCGTTGGGGCCTCTATGGTTGCTGGTAAGAGTATGCAGGGCTGGCAGCAAGTGGGTGTTACAGAGTACACCAACACTTCTAAGGCGGGCGCACAGCAGTTTGGCCAGGCCGTGGTGGAGTTCAATGCAAGCAAAATCACAGACGGCATGAAGATTACTATTGGTACTGGCTCCTCTGCAAAGACCATGACCATTCGGACACAGGGGACACTGTCTGCTTCTGAGACCGCGAGCAACACGATTGACCTGACAAAGATCGTTAACGCTTCGACTGGAACTGGTAAAAAGGATGAAATTGCCCAAGCTATTGCCAATGCGTTTCAGAAAACAAACCAGGGTATCGAGGTCGGCGTAGACAGCAACAGCAATCTGGTCATTTCTGAGCAGGTTACAGCCAGTGGAGTGAGCGCCGCAGCTACTGCTGTTCAGAATGCTATGAAGACTCCCGAGGGTTTCAAGAGTTTGGTGAAGATTGAGGGTATTGATCCCGACAGTGCCGTTGCTGGAAGCAAGACCTTCGATGTGAATACCAAGAAGATTTATGCGGGCAACGTTCTGGAGATTGCCGATGGTACCGGCTCCAGTGCCAATGTTGTGAAGTTTGAGTTTACCACCGATACCACTAAGACTGGTACCAATCCCAAAACTGGTGCGCAGTATGTTGCCATGGGCAGCAATGTGGCCGCCAATCTGAAGAGCGCGATTGAAGATGCGTTTGGCTCCGATGCAGTAGCCGTTGCTTCCGTGGCCGTTGGAACAAATGGTAAGGTTACCGTGAAATTTACGGATGGTACTGGCAATGCTTCTGATATGAACATTAGCCTGACTAATCGGAAGGGCCTGCGTCTCCAGATTGGCGACACTGCCGAGGACTTCAACCAGCTGAATGTGGAGATCAAGGACTGTCACACCGACGCACTGGGTATCGCCGACATCTCCATTGCGGACCAGGAGAGTGCTGCAAAGGCTGTTGATGCCATCAAGAGCGCCATCAACTATGTGTCCGACGTCCGTGGTACTCTGGGCGCCACCCAGAACCGTCTGGACCACACCATCAACAACCTGTCCGTGATGACCGAGAACATCCAGGACGCCGAGTCCACCATCCGCGACACTGACGTTGCCGAAGAGATGATGGCCTACACCAAGAACAACATCCTGATCCAGTCCGCCCAGGCCATGCTGGCCCAGGCCAATCAGGTGCCCCAGGGCGTGCTCCAGCTGCTCCAGTAAGAGAGCGCTTAAAGGCGGCGTAGCCGCTGCATAGCCTGG
>JAAWAD010000093.1 GCA_022791995.1 Lawsonibacter sp. | reverse complement strand
CCCAGAAGAACGCCAAGGACGGCATCTCCCTGGTGCAGACCGCCGAGGGCGCTCTGACTGAGGTCCACGACATGCTCAACCGTATGGTGGAGTTGGCCACCCAGTCCGCCAACGGCACCTATGACAACGAGACCGACCGTGCCCAGCTCCAGAAGGAAATGGACCAGCTGCGCACCGAGATCAACCGCATTGCCGACAGCTCCAACTTCAATGGCATCAAGCTGCTGGATGGATCCATGGACGCCGAGGGTGGCGTGGCTGCAACGGACAACAACTTTGTCATCCCCCCCGAGGGCACCGACATGTACACCAACACCATCCTCCACAAGGAAGGCAATGCCTCCGACGCTTCCTTCAAGCTGGAGCTCCACGGTGCGGAGTACGAGGCTAAGGTGGGCGACACCCTGAAGATCGAGATTGGCGATGCAGTGGGCAGCAAGGCTATCAATGTAGAAATCACTGCCTCCAATGCGACCAAGAGCCTGAAGGAGCTGGTTGCTGACGCGCTGAACGGTGCAACTGTCAATGGCGTGGAGCTGAAAGCGACCGCCGCTACAGCTACAAGTGCCAACTCCATCAACTTTGCAGTTGACAAAGATAATGCTTTCCAGGCGGATCTGAATGTGAAGCTGAGCGTTACACCTGGCGACAGCTATGATCCCGAGGTGGCTTCTGCTACTGTGGCCGAGACCACTCTGGGTATTACTGCCGATGTGGCTGGCGTTACAGCCGCTCTCGCTTCCAGTGGTGGTACCGCTATCGCAAATCTCACTGCAAATGCTTCGCTTGACGCCAGCAAGATTGCTGCTGCACTGAAGAATGCGAATATCTCTGCCAGCACCGCTCTGACTGTTGAAGCGAATGCGAGTGGCGGCTTTGATTTGAAGGCAGGCAGTACTGTCTTGGCCCATGCTGATGCACTGGCAAGTAACATTGCAGCTGGTGCTAGCAGCACATTGGCCTTTGGCTCGCTTGGAAGTATTACTCTCACAGCAGGAGGAGCAAGTGTTGCCGCAACAGCTGTCAACGCTGCTACTGTCACCCTGGCCAACGCTTCAGTGAAACCCATCAAGGCCAGTGTAGCCACTGCGGCATCCTCTGCTGCACTGGATGCCTGGGCGGCAGAGAGCGCTGTAGGCAGCGCTGCGGGGAAAGTCACAATCAAGGCAAATTCCACTGGCACTGCTTTGGAGCTGTATATCGGCGACACAAAGATGAGCGGCGCCACATTTGCGGTCACCAATGGTACTGAGGTCACGGTTACTCTTGGCGGCGCCACTGCCACTGTGAAGTTGGATGGCTTGGCTGCGACTGCTACTGCAGGTGATCTGGCTGCGGCTCTCAAGGCTGGCGACGCTGCTTTGGATACTGGTATTACCATTACGGCGGGTAAGCCCGGCGAGATCAAGGGCACCTTCAACGAGTTCACCACAGAGAATATCTCCAACGATTCCTCTGCCAACGGTCAGCTGGCCAGCACCACCTTCGAGCTGAAGGCTGACATGATTCAGGACGGCTCTTATATCCAGATTGGCAACGCCAAGTACACCATCGCTGTGTCCACCGACGGCACCAATAAGATTGACGGCGCTTCCTCCAAGGGCGGCACCATCTATCTGAACAAGGACCTGCTGGCCGAGGGCGGCGACAAGCTGGTGGATAAGGCCGGTGAGCTGCTCAGCCGCTTCAGCGACGAGAACGTCGATTTCACCATCGGCTATGACAAGGGCACCAACCGGGTCTCTGTCCACGAGAAGACCCAAGTGAAGAACGGTGAGACCGTGGCTGTGGACCACGACTTCTCCGCCATTGAGGGCGGCAATCTGGAGACCATGGCCGGTTTCCAGAAGCTGCTTGGCTTTGGCTCTGCGATGCAGAAGGGCACCGGTCTGGTTCTCCAGATTGGCGACACCGCCGACGACTTCAACAAGCTGAAGGTCAACATCAAGGATATGCACACCGCCGCTATGGGCATTGGTGACATCTCCATCGCCGACCAGTCCAGCGCCGCTGAGGCCGTGAAGAAGATCAAGGAAGCCATCAATTACGTCTCCGACGTCCGCGGCACCCTGGGTGCCACCCAGAACCGCCTCGATCACACCATCAACAACCTGTCCGTGATGACCGAGAACATCCAGGACGCCGAGTCCACCATCCGCGACACCGATGTGGCTGAAGAGATGATGTCCTACACCAAGAACAACATCCTGATCCAGTCTGCCCAGGCTATGCTGGCTCAGGCCAATCAGGTGCCCCAGGGCGTGCTCCAGCTGCTCCAGTAATTGGAACAGCGCTGCATGACAAAACGCACAGGGGGGCGGGCCTTGGCCCGCCCCTTTTTGATGGACGGACGGGCGTATGATATGCGCTCCTACAGACTGGCGCGCCGATGTAGGGGCGGATATCATCCGCCCGAAGAAAGAAGGAGAGAACATGAAAGCAATCGAAATTGCCCGCCGTATGGCGGCGCTGGGGCAGACGCGGGACGCCTGTGACGCCTACCGTCTGTCCATCCACGAGGGGGCGGAGCCGGTGGAGGAGATGGAGGCGGCGCTGTACCTTCTCCAGTCCGGCGGGGACCATCGAATATCCCTTACCAGCTTTCAAAGCCTGTACAACCGGGGCTTTTTCCGGGAGGACTGCCTGTCCATCATGACCCAGGCGGTGTACGAGCCCAACGTAAAGGCCCTGCGCACCCGATACGAGCGCAACTGCAAGCTGCTCAGCCGCTACCCTTACCTGTTCCGAAAGGATTTTCTGGCCTTTGAGGAGCTGCCGGTGCGGCTTTTCCCCTATGACGACAAGGGTTTTCTCCCCTTCGACACCCGGGAGGACCGGTTTGGGGACTACGTGAACCCCGGCCGTCAGGTGGTCAGCCGGAACTTTTTCCAGAACCTGGACAGGCCCATCCTGGCGGAGGACGTTTTCTCCCAGTATGAGCTGGAATATCTGAACGACAATGTGCGCAAAAGCGAGTATGTCGCCCGGGAAAACCACATTTACCTCCACTACACCGATTGGAAAACCTTCTGCTCTTACCTCCAGTGCCTCAACCTGCGCAAGCTGCTGGAGGACAAAAAGGTGGTCTTCCTGATCGAGGAGGAGATTGCCCGGTATCCCATCGACTTTCAGGCGGAATTCGGCTTGGACTACAGCCACTTTCCCCTGAAGCCCCTGGGCGTGCGGGAGCTGAAGCGGCTGATCTGGCACACCCAGCTGTCCAGCCACAACGGCGGCGACTTCTTCAACGAAATTTTTGACGCCCACCCCAATTTGATTGCCATGCCTTCCATCATGTTTGACAACGTGGAGGAGGTGGTGGAGACGGTGCGCCAGGTGCTGAACCAGTCGGGCAGCGTTCGGGAGGCGGCCCAGCGGCTGCCGGATTGGGACCGTGCCCTGGTGGAGGAGCTGTATCTGCTGAAAAACCGGACCGATAAGGATATTCTGGTGGGGTTGTTCCTGCGGGATAACCAGAATTTCGAGAAGGAGCACCCGCCCCTGCTGGACCACGCCGCCCGGATTGTCCCCGCGCTGTTTTTCCAGCCCCACTTTTCCAACATCGTGTATGAGCTGGTCATCGACCGGTCCAACGCCACCACGCTGCGCTCCAAGCAGTATGAAAAAGTGAGCGCATCCCCGCTGTTCCGGGGCTTTTCGTACATCAAAACCTTTACCCCCATGCGCCGCATCACCACAAGCCACGGAGCCACTGTGAAGTTTATGCTGCGCAGCACCGAAAACAGCGAGGAATCAGCAAAGCAGGCTGTGGTCCCGGATGCCGTCACCCAGCGTGTGCTGAACCGCAGCTTTATGATCGACTGGCAGGACCGGCTGTATATGGACAGTGTGCTGGTGCGCTTTGAGGACGGGAAGCTCAACCCCAAGGCCACCTTCACCGCCCTGGCCGCCTTCCTAGACCTGCCCTACACCCAGAGCATGACCTACTGCTCCCTGAAGGGAGAGCTTGACCCGGAGTCGCTGGAGGGCAACGATCTGGGGTTCTCGACCGCCGCCATCTACCGCACATATGACGACTACACCAACGACGATGAGCGATATTTTATCGAATACTTTATGCGGGACGCCTATACGTGCTACGGCTACGACTTCCATTATTATGACGGCGCTCCTGTGGATTATGAACGGGCGGAGAAGCTGATCTCCGGCTTTCACACCGTAGATTACTACATCCGGCAGACCTGGAAGCGGGTGTTTGAACACGCAAAGTTTCAGATGAACGGAATCCAGGTTCAAATCGACAACATAGACGCCGCTGCCGAGCAACTGGTGGACAATCAGCTGAAGGGATTCCGGGAGAACCGCCTGAAAAACGCAAGGCTCCTCCTGCGGGGCCTGCGGTTTGTGAACCGACACGGCCAGCCCCTGCACATGATGCCCCGGCTGGAGCTGGACCCTGCGCTGCTGGAGCAGCCCCTGTATCACTGAGGAGGTGCCGGAATGAACGAAAAAGGAACCGTATATTTCTTTACCGGCCTGTCTGGGGCGGGGAAAACAACGATTGGCGGCCTGTTCCATCAGCGGCTGAAGGCCACCAAGCCCAATGTGATCCTGCTGGACGGGGACGAGATTCGCCTGGCCTTTGGGGAGGATGTGGGCTATACCCAGGAGGAGCGCCTGCGCTGGGCCAGACGGATTTTCCGAGTGTGCAAACTGCTGTCCGACCAGGGGATTGACGTGGTGTGTTGTTCCATCGCCATGTATGAAAGCGTGCGCCGCTGGAACCGGGAGAACATCCCCAATTACAAGGAGATCTACATCAGGGTCAGTAAGGAGACCCTTTTCAGCCGGAATCAAAAGGGCCTGTACACCGCGGGAAAAAACGTGGTGGGCATGGACCTGCCCTTCGATGAGCCAAAGCGCCCGGACATCGTTGTCCAGAATGATGGAAGCGAAACGCCGCTCTCCATTGTGGAGGGCTTGGAGCGAACGCTGTATCCCAACATTGTGCAGGACCCGGTGGACAACTCCGCCTACTGGAACCAATATTACAAAAACAAGCTCTGCTCCCGGGAGCCGTCCCCCTTTGCTCAGTATGTGGCCACCCTGGTGGACCCGGGAAAACAGCTGGTGGAGCTGGGCTGCGGGAACGGTAGGGACGCAGTCTACTTCGCCGGCCTGGGACTGGAAGTGACAGCTCTGGATATGTCCCAGACCGCAGTTACCGAACTGCAAGGCCGGAAGATCCCCAATGCTGTGTTTCTCTGCGGTGACTTTGTAAATGCCGATATCCACCAGCCGGAGAGCTACGACTATGCCTACAGCCGCTTTACCATGCACTCCATCAACCAGAACCAGCAGCAGGTTTTGCTGTCGAATCTTTTCCGCGGCCTTCGGGTGGGCGGCAGGCTGTTTGTCGAGGTGCGAAGCGTCCATGACCCCCTTTTTGGAAAAGGAAAGCAGGTGGAGCGCAACGCCTTCTTTTATGATAACCATTACCGCCGTTTCCTGGTGCTGGAAGAGCTGACAGCGGATCTGGAAGCCCGCGGCTTCCGCATCGAGTACGCCCAGGAATCCACTGGCTTCGCCCCCTATGGAAACGATGACCCACCGGTTATTCGGGTGGTAGCAGAAAAATCCATTGTATGATTGACTGAACAAACTGGAACTGTCTTGTGGGAACAGAAAGTGGAAACACGTTCTGCTGCTGTGCCTACCAAACGTCTACCAAAAAGCGCCGGAGAGCCTTGCCGCGCAAGGCTCTCCGGCGCTGTCGTTTTCAGAGGGTCTACCAAATGTCTACCAGCGCCACTTTTCAGAGAAGAAAAGCGGCGTTTCCTTACTTTTAGGAGGAAATTTACAACGATTTTTGCGGTGTAAGGGGCGTT
>JAAWAD010000066.1 GCA_022791995.1 Lawsonibacter sp. | reverse complement strand
GAGGTAATTGAAAATTATTCAGGCTCTACGTTTCTTGGAGAGATGGTTACAACCCTGGCTTTTATCGTAAAACCTGACCGCAATTTTTTTGACGCATTAGAACAGCTATCCAGCTTCTTGGCGGCAAAGGAGATTGACGATTCTGCCATCGAAGAACTCGAAGGTACGAATGTGGATTATGTATATACAGATTCTGTTGACGCAGATGCAGTAGTGTACTTTCCCTTTATACAGGACTACCATCCCTGATTTGATCTTGCGCTTCAGGAGGAAAGGCTATGATTTATTTTACCGCAGATACACATTCTTTTCACAACAACATCCTCCGAGTTGCTGGGGTGCGGCGTTTTGATGTTGGGGTAGATGCAAATGGGATGTCCCCTGTCAGCCTTGAGGATATCCTCGCCTTTTGGGGTGGGGGCACGCCATAATTGAAGAAGCCCGCTGGAGCAAGAGTGTGAGATTACTCGCATTTTGTTCCAGTGGGCTTTTTATCGCAACGGCTCAGTTGGGCTTTTTCTTACGAAATGCCTCTATGGTGCGTTCAGCTGGCACTATGTTCAGTTGTTCACTCAGTTGGCCTATGTCTTTTGCAAATTTTTGTGGCGCAAGCTGCGCAAAAGGAGGTCAACATGAGTCAGTTTAATAAATCTAATGGTGATTGCAACTACAGAATACGGCTGACAATGTACTATTTCCAGCTCTACTCTCATAGAATTGGACAAGTCGGTAAGGAGGAGGTGGCGATGCTGCTGTGAAAAAGCGCAAATTGAATTATCGGTTCCATGACCCCAATTCAGCGGCAGTGACCGCCAACTACATACTAAAAATATTTATCGAGGCTAACACAAAGAAGGTGGAGGCGGCGCTTCAAGAGGTCACTGATACCATTTCAGTCTCTGATGAAAGTTCAAGTTGCCGTGAGGGACACCCTGCATAATGCGGGGTATCCCTCTTTTTTCTCTTAGATGCCATAGCTTTTTAATATATCCTCGTATCCGACCAGTGTTACGCTACCAAGCTCGCTTGCTCTTTCAGCGCAGCCCTTGGTAAAACCAGCTTTGGAAAACAGATAGTAGTGTACCTTGCTGTATGAGAATAAATGGCTGCGGTGTATCAGCGTTTCCAACACGCCCAAGTCAATTTTTTCGTTTGTCCATTTGCATTCGCCAAAGAGGGCAGTTGTTTTATCCTGCTCCCCTAGAATATCGATTTCCGCCTGTACCTTTTCAATGGGGTCATTCCCCCACCAGCGGCCCAAGGAGGTAAACTCCACCGGAGATTTTCCGTCCAACAGCTGTTGCCAGAGGAACTGCTTGCATATTTCTTCAAACACTTTGCCCATATAGTGGTCAAGCTGCGGCGCAATGCGCTGGTAGACCAGTTCAGCGGCACCACGGGCAATCAGAGAATTGTTCCCCAGTACAAAGCGGTGCCAGAAACGAAACATATTGTCCTCAATGGAATACAGGGACTTGCGGGATGCTTTCTCCCCATAGGGTGTTTCCTTCTGCACAATTCCCAAACTGATGAGGTTCTTGATATAGCTTGTGCAGACATTGGTATCCTCTCCAACCTTGCTTGAGATTTCAGACATCCGGGAAGCGCCTGCTGCAATGGCGGTAATGATCGCCGTATAGATGGCAGGTTCCCGCACTTCCTGTTTCAAGAGGTTCGTCGGCTCCTCATAGAGGAAAGAAATCGGGTCAAGAAAGGTGTGCTTGATATTTTCCTCAATGGTCAGCCGGTCATCGAACTGAAGCAGATACTGTGGTGTCCCGCCAACGATGCCGTAGGCCAGCGCCTTGTCCTCACCTTGGAAGTGTTCAAAATAGCGGCAGGTCTCCTGAAAGTCGAAGGGCAGGAGCTTTATTTGTGCTGTGCGCCTACCATAGAGCGGGGCCTTGTACGCCAGCACCCGATCTTCCATGTAGGACATAGAAGATCCGCAGAGGATCAGCATCAGCTTGGAGGTATCCTTATTTTTGTCAATCAGGAGCTGCAAGGTGGAGGCAAGGCTTTTGGAGGAGCGGGCCACATAGGGGTACTCGTCGATCACAAGAACGACCCGTTCTTTTTCCGCCAGTTTGAAAACATATTCCAATGCCGCCTGAAAGGACATAAAAGAGTTTTCTGCCGTAATGCCGCTTGTATATTCCAGTATGCTTTTGCTGAGGTTTTCAAGATTCTGCTTGGCGTTGCTCTCCACGCCCATAAAATAAATCGCTTGCTTATCTTGGATGAATTGGGTCAGAAGCGCAGTTTTCCCGACACGCCGACGGCCATACAGGACGGCAAATTCAAACTTTTCTGATGTGTACAACTGCTCCAGCGCCTTTGATTCACGCTCTCTCCCAATGAACATAGACATACCTCCCTTCATGCATTCAGTATACCACATCAGTTGCAATTTAGTCAATTACGATTTACTAACAATAGTTCCACCGAACTTTGATGTTGCTTCTCGGTGTGAGTTGTGGTATAATACAGATATAATGGAACGATTTGATTTTAATGGAGAGGTACATCTATGAAAATCGCCGCTTACTGCCGGGTATCCACCGAAAAAGAAGATCAGCTCAACAGTCTGGAGGCTCAAAAGGAGTTTTTTTCTGAGTATACCAAGCGTACAGGCGATACTTTGGTATGCCTCTATGCTGACGAAGGGCTATCCGGCACAAAGATCAAGAACCGCAAGGAGTTCTTACAAATGATGGCAGACGCCGAACACCACTTGTTTGATATGGTGGTGGTCAAGGACATTTCCCGCTTTGCTCGGAATACTGTTGATCTTTTGCAAAACGTCCGTAAGCTGAAAGCTCTTGGTATCGAGACCCAGTTCCTCACCGCAAATATGACCAGCATGGGCAACAGCGAGTTTGTTTTAACCATTTTCGGTGCCTTGGCGCAAGAGGAAAGCGCCAACACCTCTAAGCGGGTGAAGTTCGGCAAGAAGATGAACGCCGAAAAAGGCCGTGTTCCAAACCTTGTGTATGGCTACAATAAGACTATTGGTGACTACTTTAACCTCACCATCAACGAGGAGGAGGCCGCTGTTATTCGACAAATTTATCACTGGTATACCCAAGAGGGCTACGGCTCCGCTAAAATCGCCATCATGCTGAATGAGCGTGGTCTCAAGACCAAGCGCAACTGCCCATGGAACCAAAATGGGGTAGGCCACATTTTGCGAAATGAGTTGTATACAGGCAAGGTTATCAATGGAAAGCAGGAGGTCACGGATTTTCTGACAGGCCAGAGGGCTGACAAAGACGAAACAGACTGGATCGTGGTGGACAAGCCCGAGCTTCGTATCATTGACGATGAGGCCTTTCAGTTGGCTCAGGAGATATTGGCATCCCGCCACAGCTCTTTCAAAATTACCAGGGAGCGGCAGAGCAACAAGCATCTGTTCTCCACTCTTATCAAGTGTAAGGAGTGCGGTTGGTCATTCCGGCGCACCGTCCGCACCTACAAGAACACCTATGTCCGCTGGGTCTGCTCCGGCCATAACGGGCGGGGAGCGGACAGCTGTCCCAACGCCATAACAGTCGATGAAGAAGAGTTGATTGAGGTCTTGCAGGAGTACTTTGCTGGGGTACTGAAAGCAAAGAAGTCCGTCATTAGCTATGTTGTGGGCCAGTTTCAAAAGGTTTACAAGGCCAAGAGCGAAAACCTGAACTATGAAAAGGAGTTGGCCGCCCAGCTCACCAAGCTGCAAAAGACCCGGCAGAAGTATATGGATATGTACGCCGATGACCTGATCTCCCGGGATGAACTAAATGCTAAAATTGGTGGGATGCGCAAGGAGATCGAGCGACTGGAAAACGAGTTGAAGATGGTGTCTTACAACCTAACCAAGGGTGAGCAGCTTGAAAGCGTCCTTAGCAGCACTTTCCAAGAAATCGAGGATATCACAGACGTACACGAGATGACAAACGTTCAACTCAAACGTATTATACAGAAAATCGAGGTGGATAAAGAGGGGAATGTTGACATCTATCTGCGGCTTTTGGGCGATTTAGGGCTGGACAGTACCGTTCTAATTAGCGATAACCTTACATAAGGATTTATCCGAGCGTCTTCCTGTCTTCAACCGGACGCTATTTCTTCAGGTAAAGCAGGTGTTGGACGAGAACAAGGCCGAACGGCACATCCGGGGCGGCATCGCCACCCGGAAGAAATACAAGGGGACCTGAACCTTTTTGAGGCGCCGCCTGTCCCGCTCTGGAATTTTCTGGTGCGGTATGTATAGGCGGCCCTCTTTTTTTCCATACTAAGGTTGAGGTGATAAACCATGGGATACCCAAATCTGAACACCCTGCTCCACAGCGAGCCCCGGGCCAAATCCTACTTTGACACTCTGCCCGACTATGTGCAGAGCCAGATCATCACCCGGGGGAACAGCATCCACTCTCTGGACAGTCTGCAAAGCTACGCGGAAAATCTGACACGGGGGGACGGCTGACTATGGCAAAACGAGGTATGAAGCGCCCGGAGCGCACCCACACCCAGCCAGAAAACACCGTTCCTCCAGTCCCCGAGCTTCAGGGGGAGGCCAAGCGGAGCAAGAAAAAAGCCAAGCCTGTCACCGAACCGTGACAGCCAACGCCGGCCGGCGTCTTCGCCGGCCCTACATACCACCTCTGGAGAAAGATGTAAACAATTTTTGAACCCTGTTGACAGATACTTGACAACTCCACCGATTCCACTAAAATAGTTAATGCGTTAATGATTAACTGATTAACGATTTTAAGAAGGAGGGCATCCATGTGGAAAACCAATTTCCCAAGATGGATTTGCTGTCTCGCCAGCTGAACCAGGCCCACCGTGCGGCCGTTCAGGCGGAGCTGAGCGCCGCCGGTCTGGAGGAGGTGGGCCACCCCATGCTGCTGACCATCCTGGAGGCCAGCGGCGCGGACGAAAACTCGCCCTGCCACGCCCAGCGCGACCTGGCCGATCTGCTCCACATCTCCCCGGCGGCAGTGGCAAACTCTCTCAAATCCCTGGAAAGGAGCGGCTATGTCCGCCGGGAGCCCGGACAGCGGGACGCCCGGCGCAACCGGGTCATCCTCACCGAAAAGGGCGTCCGGGCTGTGGAGGGCTGTCGGGCCACCTTCCGCCGGGTATCCGCCCGGATGCTGGCTGACTTCTCTCCCGAGGAGTATGCCCAGCTTATGGATTTTCAGCAGCGGATGCTGCACAACCTGCTCTCCTCACCAGATTCCCATCAAAAGGAGTGATTTCAATTTGCTTTCTCTGTTTCTGACCCATTTAGAGGGATACAAGCGGGAGGCTGTCAAGTCCCCCATCCTGATTATCCTGGAGGTCATCTGCGAGCTGCTGCTCCCCCTGGTGATGGCGGAGATTGTAGATACCGCTATCCCCTCGGGGGACACGGGCTACATCTTCACCCTGGGCGCGGTCATGCTGCTCCTCGCCGTCCTCTCCATGGCCTGCGGCGTGCTGGCCGCCAAATACGCCTCCTTCGCCAGCCAGGGCTTCGGCGGCAACCTGCGCCAGTGCCTGTTTGACAAGGTGCAGGAGTTCTCTTTCGCCGACATCGACCGCTTTTCCTCCGCCTCTCTCATCACCCGGATGACCAACGACGTGAACGCCATGACCATGATGCTGGCCATGGGGCTGCGGATGCTGGTCCGGGCCCCGGTAATGCTTCTGGCCGCTCTGGGGGTCAGCCTGTATCTCAACGCCCGTCTCGCGGTTGTGCTGCTGATTATCATTCCCCTGATGGCCGCAGCCATCGCCCTGCTGATGAAGATCTGCACCAAGCTCTTTGAGGTGATGCAGAAGAAAATCGATGGGCTGAACAACGTACTTCAGGAGAACCTGGTGGCCATCCGGGTGGTAAAGGCTTTCGTCCGGGAGGACCACGAGCGGGGGAAATTCAACCGCTCCAGCGACGAGCTGATGACCGCCGGTCTCACGGTGGGGATGCGGATCATCGCCATCATGCCCATCATGATGCTCTGTATGAGCGGCGCCACCCTGGCCGTCCTCTACTTCGGCGGGCAGATGGTCATGGGGGGCGACTTTCTGCTGGGCGACTTGAACGCCTTCCTCTCCTACATCTCTCAGGTGCTTATGAGTGTGATGATGGTGGCTATGTCCCTGCTCCAGTTGTCCCGGGCCCAGGCCTGCGCTCGGCGGATCAACGAGGTGCTGGAGGCCGCCCCCTCTGTTCAGGATCAGCCGGAGCCCACCGCCCTCCCCACACCCAGGGGCCGGGTGGAATTCCAGGACGTATCCTTCAAATACGCTGCCGGAGGAGCCGGGGACGATGTACTGTCCCACATCAGCTTCACTGTGGAGTCGGGGCAGTTTGTGGCCATCGTGGGGGGCACCGGCACCGGCAAGTCCTCTCTGGTCAACCTGATCCCCCGTTTCTACGACGTCACCGGCGGGTCTGTCCTGGTGGACGGGATGGATGTGCGGAAGTACCCCCTGGAGTCCCTGCGGGAGCGGATCGGCATGGTGCTTCAGACCAACATCCTGTTCACCGGCACGATTCGTGAAAACCTGCTGTGGGGCAAGCCGGACGCCACAGAAGAGGAAATCACCCAGGCCGCCAGAGACGCCCAGGCCTACGACTTTATCATGGGCCTGCCCCAGGGCTTTGATACAGAGCTGACCCAGGGAGGCACCAACGTCTCCGGCGGACAGAAGCAGCGGCTGTGCATCGCCCGGGCCATGCTGCGCAAGCCGGCCATTCTCATCCTAGACGACTCCACCTCCGCCGTAGACTCGGCCACAGAGGCGGCCATCCGGGAGTCCTTCCACAAGAATTTGAAGGACACCACCGTCATCATCATCGCCCAGCGCATCTCCTCGGTGCAGTACGCCGACGAGATTCTCATTCTGGACGACGACCACATCGCCGGCCGGGGCACTCACGAGCAGCTGCTGGCGGAAAACAAAATCTATCAGGAGATCTACCAATCTCAGCAAGAGGGGGTGGGCGGATAATGCCAGGACCACATCAAGCCTTTAAGGCCGGGCCGGTAAAGCCCAAAAACCTGAAAAAAACCATGATTCGCCTGGTGGGGTACCTCACCAGAAGCAAGCTGCCCCTGTTGTTTGTTCTGCTGTGCCTGCTGGCGTCAGTCGGCACCAACCTGGGCGGGTCGTATATGATACGCTCCATCATCAACAATTTCATCTGGTCGGGGTGTACCGACTTCTCCGGGCTGGCTCTGTCTGTTCGGGTCCTGATCTGGATTTATCTGCTGAGCGCCCTAGCGACCTATGGACAGTCCGCCATCATGGTCCAGCTGGCGGAGCGGGGGGTCAACAAGCTGCGTAAGGACCTGTTTGACCAGCTGCAAAGGCTCCCTCTCTCCTACTTCGACCAGCACCCCCACGGCGAGCTGATGAGCCGTTTTACCAACGACGCGGACAATGTTCAGACCGCCCTTCAGCAGAGCGTGGTTTCCCTGCTGTCCAGCTGTCTGATGTTCGTCGGCCTGGTGGCGCTGATGCTGTTTATCAACTGGCAGCTGTTCCTGGTCACAGCGGTTGTGCTGGCCCTTACCATGTTCCTGTTTCGGACGCTGGGTGGCCGCAGCCGCCGGTTCTACCAAAAACAGCAGGCCGCTTTGGGCAAGGTAAACGGCGAAATTCAGGAGACCATTGAGGGTCTGAAGGTGGTAAAGGCCTTCACCCACGAGGCGGAGGCCAAGGCCAAATTCAAGGCGCTGAACGACGCCTATCGGGACGCCGCCCAACAGGCCAACTTCTACTCCACCATGATTATGCCGGTGGCGGGCAACCTGATGAACATCAGCTATGCCCTCACCGCCGCCTTTGGCGGGCTGCTGTCCGTTCTCCAGGGCTTCGACCTGGGGGGACTGGTGGTCTATCTCAACTTCGCCCGTCAGGTGGGCCAGCCCCTGAACCAGATCTCCCAGCAGATGACCACCCTCCTATCCGCTATGGCGGGCGCAGAGCGCATCTTCGAGGTAATGGACACCGCCGCCGAAATCAACGAGGGCACCGTCACGCTGATCCCTGCCGAGAAGGACGCCAACGGCACCCTCTCCCCCTTCACCGGCGAGGGGCGGCCCCGGACCTGGGCCTGGAGAACCCCCCGGGGCAACGGTATGGAGCTGGTCCCCGTCTTTGTGGGAGAGGACGAGAGTCTGACCGAAATTACCGACCCGGAGGCCGTCCCGGACCCCGCCCTGTTGTCCGACCACGGCTGGGCCTGGAAATATCCCGGCCCCGACGGGCAGGACACGCTCCACCTGATCCGGGGCACCGTGCGCAACGTCCCCGGGGAGGACTACTGCCTCACCGAGCTGCGGGGGGCGGTGAGGTTCCGCAATGTGGACTTCTCCTATGTCCCCGGCAAGCGGATTTTGAGGGATGTATCCGTCTATGCCGACCCAGGACAGAAAATCGCCTTTGTGGGCTCCACCGGGGCGGGCAAGACCACCATCACCAACCTCATCAACCGGTTTTACGAGATTGAGGGGGGCGTCATCACCTACGACGGCATCGACGTGAAAGCCATTTGCAAGGACGACCTGCGCCGCTCCTTGGGGGCGGTGCTTCAGGACACCCATCTGTTTACCGGCACCATCCTGGACAACATCCGCTATGGCCGGCTGGACGCCGACGACGAGGCGTGCATCGCCGCCGCCAAAAGCGCCAACGCCCACTCTTTTATCCGGCGCCTGCCCGAGGGCTACCAGACCATGGTCACCGGGGACGGAGCCAATCTTTCCCAGGGCCAGCGGCAGCTGCTGGCCATCGCCCGGGCCGCTGTGGCCGACCCGCCGGTGATGATCCTGGACGAGGCCACCTCCTCCATCGACACCCGGACTGAGACCCTGATCCAGCAGGGGATGGACACCCTTATGGAGGGCCGGACGGTGTTCGTCATCGCCCACAGGCTGTCCACCGTGCGCAACTCCAACTGCATTGTGGTCATTGAACACGGGGAAATCGAGGAAAAGGGCAGCCACGACCAGCTTCTGGCAGAGCAGGGCCGGTACTACCGGCTGTACACTGGCCAGTTCCAACTGTCCTGATTTTGGAATACGCAAAAGGCCTGGGACCCCAGAGGGTCTCAGGCCCTTTTGTCACGCTCTGCCCGCCCGAATCCCCAGCGCTGCAAACAGCCCGCCGGAGAGAAGCAAGACGGCCAGGGCCCCGGCGCTCCCCTCCGCCGCCGCCAGAAACAGACCGGGGGGTGTGAGCCAGGCCAGCCGGGCCAGCGCGGGGATTTGCCGGGACACGTCCAGAAAGCAGCCCCCCAGCAGGCAGAGAAGCAGGGCCATAACAGGGGCCAGAGCGTCCACCCGCCCCGTCTGAACCTGAACCCGGGCCAAAAGGAGGGCCAGAGCGGCGATACACAGGGCACAGCCAGCCAGGGCGGGCAGAGCATCCATCTCCAGCCCGGCAGGGAGCAGGGCCGCCAGTCCGGCAGCCGCCCCCAGAATGGCAAGGGCCAGCCAGTCGCTGCCATAGGCCAGCAGCCGTCCTCGGGGCAGAAGCGCCAGCCGGGCCTCCGCCCGCCTTCCGCCTCCGCACCAGGGGGCGGCAGAAAACAGCGTGAACAGCATCGTCAGGGCAGCAAAGCTCAGGGGGCTGGGGAGAAAGGGGGGCGGAAGCGGCATCCCCCGAGCGGTCTGGATGGTATACAGCGGGGGGCGGCTGTCCATCTGTCCATCCACCAGGGCCAGCAGGTTAAACTCCTCCTGCCGGCTCAGGGGCCGGCCCAGCCGCTCCGCCGCCCGGTCTGCCGCCCCCAGGCGGCTGCGCTGAACCGCCGCCTGCCCGGCAATCAATTCCCGGGCCCCCTGGACGGAGAGGGCCTCCGGCGCCCCCTCATAGGACAGGAGGGCAGCCTCTCCCGCCTCCAGGGCCGCGCCATACCCCGAGGGGATGGTCAGCAGGCCCTCCACCTCTCCAGTGAGCAGGGCCCGCTCCCCCGCCCCGGCGAGCAGAACAACCCCCTCCCGCCCCTCCAGGCGGGCAAGCAGATCTTGGGACTGCGGGCTCCGGTCCTGGTCCTGCACCGCCAGGACCAGCCGTTCTCCTCCTCCTGCCTGGACGGAAGCCCCGACAGCTCCGCACAGCAGCGCCGCAGCCAACAGCAGCGCCAGTCCCGTCCAGCCTCCAGCCAGGGCGGGCAGCTTCATCCAGGTCAGGGACAGCAGGCGGGCGGCGGTCCCCCGGGCGGGGCGGGCCGGGGGAACGGGCCCTAGCGCCAGGGATACGGCCGGTCTCCCCTCCGGCCTCCCGTCCCGCCGGCCCAGGCCAGCCCAGGCCAACCCCAGCCCCAGGCCGGCCATCCAAAGGACAGGGCGCAGCAGATACAGAATCTCCGCCCCGCTCCACCCCCGAGAGGCCGCCTCCAGGGCCAGGGCCCCATAGTAGGGCAGCGTCAGTTGCCCCGCCCAGGCCAGGGGGGCGGGAAGAAGCGTCCGGGGCCACAGGGTTCCCCCCAGCACCAGAGAGGTCAGCAGCAGCAGATTGCCCCACCGCTGCACCCCGGCGGCTGTGCAGCACCAGGCAGCGGGGACGGCCAGCAGGCCAAAGGCCCCCAGCAGCAGAACCAGGGCAATGAGCAGCAGAAGCGGCGGGGAGAGCTCCCCGGAAAACGCCAGCCCCAGCGCCCCCAGGGCAGGCAGGGACACCCCCAGAGCCAGAAGAAATTTGGATGCGGCAAACGCGGCCAGAGAGCACCCCATGGCCCGAAACCGGGGGAGCACCCCCAGAGCACGCTCCTCGGGCAGGGTCTTCTCCGCCCCGCAGGCCAGGGCAAGGACCAGCACCGCCAGCGCGGCAGCCAGCAGGCGGCATTCCAGAGCGCCCTGGAGGTCCGCCTCCTGTCCTCCGTCCGAAAAGACCAGCTGCCGGCCCAGCGCATCCCGGATCAGCCGGAGGGACGCCCCGGCGTACAGCTCCGCCTCCTGCGCAGGGGTGAGGGCCCCGTAACAAAACTGGTAGATCCCCCGCTCCGCCGCCTGGTCCGCCCCGATGATGTCCATCACCGAGCGAAAGATGGCAGAGAACAGAGCCCCCTCCAGCTCCATGCTCTCGTTCAGGGTCACCGGCACCGGGCAGTCCTCCATGGTGTACAGCGCATAGAAAAAGTCCCTGGGAATGGTGACCACCGCCGCCGCCCCCCGGGCCAGAGCCTGGGCGTCCGTCTCCTCCTCCAGGACATACACCGGGGAGAACAGCTGGATCTCCTCCATCTGGGCCAGAAGGGCGCGGGACATGGGGGTGTTGTCCAGATCCCGTACCGCCACCGGAAAGGGGCGGATATAGGGGGACACCTCTCCCAGTCCGCCGCGCAGAGCCAGGAGAAGCAGCAGGGGGAGGACCAGCACCGCCAGCCCTCCCGTTTTGAAAAACAGCGCGCCGTCCTTATACAGGGCGGCCCTCAGACCTGCCATAGTCCCTCCTCTCCGGGGGTGGGCCGTCCCGCCTCCAGGGTCAGAATCCGGCTGGAGACTCGGGCAAGCTCCCCGGCTTGGTGGCTGATGAGGACAATGCCGCAGCCCTGCCGGGCAAAATGCTTCAGCAGGGCCAGCATCCGCTCCACCGACGGCTGGTCCGCCCCCACCGTAGGCTCGTCCAGCAGAAGGAGCCGGGGGGTGGTCATCAGTGCAGTGGCCAGATGGGCCCGCCGCTTCATCCCCCCGGAGCAAGCGGACACAGGCTGCCGCCCCCTGTCCGACAGGCCCAGCGCCTCCAGCAGCCAGCGGCTCCGGGCCTCAACCGCCCTGCGCGGCAGGCCCTGGGCCAGCCCCCAGAAGCGCAGGTTGTCCAGCACCGTCAGGGTATCGTACAGGGACAGCTCCTGGGGCACGATGGCAATCTGCCCCGCCGCCTCGGGGACCAGGACCCGCTCTCCCCGGTCGGGGCGCAGGGCCCCGGCCAGCAGAGCCAGCAGGGTGCTCTTCCCCGCCCCGTTGGCCCCCCGAAGGCCCAGAATTTCCCCGGCGTACACCGTCAGAGAGAGAGGCCCCAGGGTAAAGGCGCCATACCCCTTCTCCACCCCCGTCAGGGTACACAGCGCCGCTCTGTCACCCATGGTTGAGCAACAGGGGCAGGCTGACATACAGCTCCCGCTGAACGGCGTCCGCCAGCCGTTCAAATAGGGCGTCCAGCTCCTCTATGGTATAGCCACTGATGTCTGTCGGGGGGCTGTCGGGGGCGGCGGCAGAGCCGGTCTGTGTGGCATTCACCGTGATGTCAACCCGGTCGAAGAGTCCCCCAAAGAGTGCCTTATCCCCCTGAATGGAGAGGATATGGTCCATGCTATCCGCCGCTCCGGCGGTCACCTCCAGGGTCAGGTCCAGCAGCTCCGGTTTGTCCAGCCCCCAGCCCGTGCCGTAGGGGTGGAATTCATAGTTGCCGGGGTGCAGGCCCAGGGCGGACCGTTTTTTGTCGTCCACCCCGTAGAAGGGAACCGCCAGACCGGCGTCTTCCTTCACCCGGAACTCTATTGTACCGGAGAGGGTGTCCTTTACTCGGGTGGAATAGACGGAGACGAAGAAGACCTCCTCCCCTCCATCGGAGAGGCTAACAGCCGCGGTGTGGTCAGCGCTCTCATAGAGCAGGGCATCCGGGTCTTCCCTGGTGCTGATGGAAATCTGCCGTATCTTTTTGCCCTCCAGGGCCAGGGTCCAGGTGAAGCCGCTGTCCTCCACATCCTGCCCCATCCCGGCGGCACGTTCCCGCAGCGTCTGGGCCGCCTGCCCAATCTCCTCGTCCAGCTCCGCCGGGTCGGATATGCCCGTCCGTATGGTAATCAGGGTACGCAGGGCCTCGTCCTGCTCCATGCAGTCCGCCAGCTTCCGAAGCATGGCCTCCACATCCCCGGCCCTGGGGGTGAAGGTGTACACCGTCCCCTGGAAGGAGCCATCCCTGGACATCAGGCAGCGGGGGGTCACCGGCTGTCTTTTCTCCACCGTCACGTTGTCCTTGTTCACCACAGTGTAGACCAGATCCAGATAGGTCTGGGCCAGGGCGCGCCATTCCTCTCCCGACAGCTCCGGGGGCTCCAGCTGTTCCGGCGCAAGCTCCATCCCGGACATGCGGGAGAACAGATCGAGAACGTCCAGGGTGTAGTAGACATTGTCCGCCTGGGGCAGGCGGAAGCCCACCGTCTGGCGGTCATAGGTAAAATCCCAGGAGAGAATCCGGCTGCCCACCAAGTCCAGACCGCCATTGAGGACGATATGCCTCCGGTCGGCCTCCACCCGCAGGGACAGGGCGCTCCCCTTCAGGAAGGGTTGGACCTCCAGATTGCCCACATCGGCGGTGATGGTCAAATCGGTGGAAAGCTGCGCGTTGTTCCAGGCGTCCATCCCCTCCTCCAGCCGGGCCAGAACGGGGAGCAGCAGCGCCTGGTGACAGGCCACAAAGGCCCGGTCTGGCGGGGTGAGCAGGCCGGGCAGGAGCTTCGCCCCCGCAAACACCGCCAGGGCAAGGACGGCGGCAGCCAGCGCCAGAACGGGCCCTCTCCCCCTCTTTTGCGGGGGCTTTTTTACAGCGGCCCCGCAGTTGGGGCAGGACTCCACGCCGGCAGAAAGGCGCTCTCCGCAGCTGGGGCAAAGCTTCATCGCAATTCCTCCTTTTCTTTTCTATGGGGACAGAGCCCATCGGCCGCGTGAGAAGGGCCGGGCGGCTCCATGTCCTATTCCGTCCAATTTTCCCGAAAAAACGCCAGCGCATTTTTCCACATAATTTTCTCGCACAGCTCCGCCGGGAGTCCCTTTTGGAGCAGAAAATCCCAGAGGCATACCACCTTGCCGGGGCTGTCCAGGTCATCGGGCACATCGGTGCCGTCAAAATCCGAACCCAGAGCCAGACAGTCCGCCGCCCCCAGCTCCAGGAAATGGAGAATGTGCTGGTACAGATCCTCCCGGCTAGCCCCCGCTCCCCCCTCCCGAAGGAAGTGGACAGAGTAGTTCAGGCCGATGAGGCAGCAGCGGCGGACCAGCGCCCGGATCTGCTCGTCGGTGAGGTTGCGCCGATGGGGACACACCGCCCGGGCATTGGAGTGGCTGGCCACAAAGGGCTTTCGAGCGACGGACAGCAACTCCTCCAGCCCCCGGTCGTTCAGGTGGGACACGTCCAGCAGGATGCCGGCCTCCTCCAGGGCGTGGACCGCCTCCCGACCGAAGGGGGTCAGGCCGCGGTCTGTGCTGTGGCCCGAGCCCAGCTCGTTGGCCCCGTTCCAGGTGAGGGTGAGCATCCGCACCCCGTCCCGAGCCAGAAGCTCCACCCGGTCCAGGTCCCCGGCCAGGACGGAGCCGTTTTCCACAGTCAGCAGGGCGGCCGCTTTCTTCTGGGCCCAGGCCGCTTCAATGTCGGCGGCGGTGCGGCAGGGGAGAGCCCATTGGCAGAACTTCTCCATCTGGCGGAAAAAGCTGTCCCTGTGGCGGGCGTAATAGGCGACAGCCTCCTCCCGGGACAGGGTGTCCGGGAGAAAGATGGCAAAGCACTGCCCCCAGCGGACGCCCTTGGGAAGGCAGGACAGGGAGAGGTGTGCGTTGGGGTCGTTCAGAGTATCCGAGCGCCGCCCGGGCTCCATAGGAACCAGGGTGTCGCAGTGCAGGTCGATGACGGCGGCGGGCAGCATAGGCAGGCGCTCCTTTCTAAGATCAGGTCAATGTATGCGGCTTTACAGGAAAAATGACCCGGACCTCTGACAGGCAGGGGTCCGGGGAATTTTTTCACCGCTGCTCGGGGTGGTACTGGGGGCAGGTACACTTCTTCCACTTCAGGCCGGAGCCGCAGGGGCAGGGGTCATTGCGGCCGATTTTGATGACCTTCTTCACCGGCTGCTTCTTCACGGTGCCGTCCCCGCCGGCGGACTCGCCGGTGACCTTGGCCACCCGTTCCCGCTTGACCTCCTCGTTCCGGCGCACCTGGACTAGGAACAGGCGGCGCAGGGTCTCCTCCTGGATGGCGGCCACCATGTTCTCGAACATCTCGTAGCCCTCCTGCTTGTAGGCGACGACGGGGTCGCTCTGGCCCAGGGCCCGCAGCCCGATGCCCTGGCGCAGCTCGGTCATGGCGTCGATGTGGTCCATCCAGTACTCGTCCACCACCCGGAGCATGACCACCCGCTCCAGCTCCCGCATCAGGGGAGAGGTAAAGTCCTGCTCCCGCCGGTCATAGACCTCCCGGGCCTTGGCGCTCACCAGATCCACAAGCTCTCCGGCGCTGTATTTCTGAAGCTCCCCGTCTGTCAGGCGCAGATCGCCGGGCAGCAGGAACATGGAGCGGAAGTGGGCGATGGCGTCCTGGAAGGTCTCGGCGTCCAGGTGCTTCTGCTCCCCCATGTGGCCCTGGATGGCGTTTTCCACCATGGCGTGGAGCATGTTCTGGATGGAGCTTTGCAGGTCCTCTCCGTCCAGCACCTGGCGGCGCTGCTTATAGATAATCTCCCGCTGGGTATTCATCACATCGTCGTACTGGAGCACGTTTTTCCGGGTCTGGAAGTTCCGGGACTCCACCTGCTTCTGGGCGTTTTCAATGGCCCCGGAGAGCATCTTTGCGTCGATGGGGGTGTCCTCGTCCACCCCCAGCTTCTCCATCATGCCCATCACCCGCTCTGAGCCGAACAGGCGCATGATGTCATCCTCCAGGGACAGGAAGAACCGCGTCTCCCCCGGGTCCCCCTGGCGGCCGGCCCGGCCCCGGAGTTGGTTGTCGATGCGCCGGGACTCGTGGCGCTCGGTGCCCAGGATGAACAGACCGCCGGCGGCCCGGACCTGGTCGGCCTCGGCCTGGATTTCCTCCTTATATTTGGCCTCCGCCTCGGTGAACATCCGCCTGGCGTCGATGATGGCCTGGTCGTCGGTCTCGGCAAAGCCGGTGGCTTCGGCAATCAGCTCGTCGGACAGCCCCGCCTTCCGCAGGTCGGCCTTGGCCAGGAACTCCGCGTTGCCCCCCAGCATGATATCGGTGCCGCGCCCGGCCATGTTGGTGGCCACGGTGACCGCCCCCAGCTTGCCGGCCTGGGCGACGATCTCCGCCTCCTTCTCATGGTTTTTGGCGTTCAGAACATTGTGGCGGATGCCCTTTCGTTTGAGAATGGCGGACAGCTCCTCCGACTTCTCGATGGACACGGTGCCCACCAGGACGGGCTGGCCCTTGGCGTGGCAGGCCTCGATCTGCTCCACGATGGCCCGCAGCTTGCCGGGGACATTCTTGTACACCACATCGGACTGGTCCACGCGGGCCAGAGGCTTGTTGGTAGGGATTTCCACGATGTCCAGCTCATAGATGGTACCGAACTCCTCCTCCTCGGTGAGGGCGGTGCCCGTCATGCCGGACAGCTTGTCATACAGACGGAAATAGTTCTGGAAGGTGATGGTGGCCAGGGTCTTGGACTCGTTGGCCACCTCCACCCCCTCCTTGGCCTCGAT
>JAAWAD010000065.1 GCA_022791995.1 Lawsonibacter sp. | reverse complement strand
TCCAACAAGACTTTCTCCCAGTGGAACGAGGTCTTTGCCGACGTCACCATCGCCTCCGCCATCCTGGATCGTGTACTGCATCACTGCACCGTTATCAACATCAAGGGTGAGTCTTACCGCCTGAAGGAACGCAAGGAATTCATGCGCCAGAAACAGCAAATCGTGAACTCTCTTTTTGAGCAAGGAAACGCTTAGTTTTGTTACACCCCCCCGCCGAAAAACTACAAAATTTCTTCGGCGTTTTCTTACAATTTCAAATTGGCGTTGACACCTTTGGAGCGTGAAGAGCGCCGGACAGGCCAAAGCCTGCCGGCGCTCTTTTTGCAGAGCTGGATGGAATTACGTCTCCTGGACCAGAAGGTGCATGGCAGCCTCGTCCCCTACCAGGATGACATCGGGGTGGAGCTGAAGGATAGAGGCGGGGACCTGGGGGGTCACAGGGCCAGTAAAGGCATCATGGACAGCCTGGGCCTTGTCTTCGCCGCTGACGGCCAGCAGAATCCGCCGTGCGCTCATGATGGTTTTGATGCCCATGGTCAGGGCCTGACGGGGCACCTCATCGGGGGAGGCAAAGAAACGTGCATTGGCCTCAATGGTGCTGGGGGCCAGATCCACCACGTGGGTCTCCAGCTGGAAACAGTCCCCCGGCTCGTTGAAGCCGATGTGGCCGTTGCGGCCCATTCCCAGCAGCTGAAGGTCCACCGGGCCCGCTTGGCGGATGACCTCGTTATACCGCTGGCACTCAGCCCGCAGGTCGGTTGCCTGGCCATTGGGTACATGGGTGTTCTCCGCGTGGATGTTGATAAAATCGAAGAAGTTGGTCTGCATAAAGTAGCGGTAGCTCTGGTCGTGGTAGGGGGCCAGGCCGACATACTCGTCCAGGTTTACCGACTGAATCTGCGCAAAGTCCAGGTCACCGTCCTGGTACCGGGCAACCAGTTCCTTATAGGTGCCTACGGGGGTGGAGCCGGTCGCCAATCCAAGGACCGCGTCGGGCTTCAGCACCACCTGGGCGGTGAGGATGTCGGCGGCCTTCCGGCTCATGGCATTGTAGTCCTGGGTGACATAAATTCTCAAGGGAGATTCCTCCTCAAATGGATTTTACCCCGCCAAGGGGAATGCTCAGCAGTACTGGGCAATGGCGGCGTCAATCATGGCGGCTGCCTGCTCAACGATGGCGCTGTCGCTGTCGGCCAGACTGGCCATGGGCAGGCGGACGCTGCCGCAGTCGGGGCCGCCCCGACGGGCAATCACAGCCTTCATGACGGCGTACAGATTGCCGTGCCCGGAGCACATTTTATAGATGATCCGGCACACCTCATTTTGAATCTGACGGGCCTGCTCCAGCTGTCCCGCCAGGAAGAGGGAGCGCATGTTCAGAAAGAGCTCCGGCATGGCGGCGTAGGTGCCGCCGATGCCGCCGCAGGCCCCAGCGGCCAAACCGGAGACAAACTGCTCATCCGGTCCGTTGAAGACAATAACCCCCTCGTCCCGCCACATCTGGATGTCCTGGACGGGCATGGAGGAGTTCTTCACCCCGATGACCCGGGGATTTTTCTGCATCTCCCGCAACAGCCCGATGGACAGGGCCACTCCGGCCAGCTGCGGAATGTTGTAGATAATGAAATCGGTGTCCGGGGCAGCGGCGGAGATATCGTTCCAGTATTTGGCGATGGCGTGGTCGGGCAGGTGGAAATAGATGGGAGGAATGGCGGCAATGGCGTCCACTCCCAGGCTCTGAGCGTGGGCAGCCAGGGCCTGGCTGTCGGCGGTGTTGTTGCAGGCCACATGAGCGATGATGACCAGCTTGCCTGCGGCGGCTTCCATCACTTTTTCCAGCACCAGCTTGCGCTCGTCCACGCTTTGATAAATGCACTCCCCGGAGGAGCCGCCCACATACAGGCCCTGCACGCCCTTATCCATCAGATAACGGGTCAGGTCTCCAACAATCTGGGGGTCGATGGCCCCTTCCTTATCGTAGCAGGCGTAAAAGGCGGGGAATACCCCCTGGAATTTGCTGTAATCTTTCATTGGCAAACCACTTCCAATTCTAAATTTGCGGATGCAGGGGGCTGCGACAAGTCGTGGCCCCCCGCGGGGTCAGACGTTTGGCAAGGCGTTCAGCCCTTCACAGCGCCCATGGTGATGCCCTGAGTGAAGTACTTCTGGAACATCAGGAATACAATGATGATGGGGGCGGCGGCCAGGGTTGCTCCGGCCATGAGAAGGCCGGTGTCAATAGTGGTCTCGGCCTGAAGGGTTGCAATACCCAGCGGCATGGTAAAGTTGGTGCTGCTGGCCAGCATCACCAGCTGCATGAAGTAGTCATTCCAGCAGTTGATAAAGGTGAAGATGGCCAAAGCGCCGATGCCCGGTTTGATCATGGGCATGACCACCGTGGAAAAGGTCCGAAGCTCGCTGGCCCCGTCGATGCGGGCGGCCTCCAGAATTTCTCCTGGGATGCTCTCTGAAAACTGTTTCATCAGAAATACGCCGAAGGGCCAGCCCACCGTGGGGAAGATGACCGCCCACAGGCTGTCGTACAGCTTCAAAAGGGCCATCTCCTTCAGCAGGGGCACCAGAATAACCTGCTTGGGTAGGGCCATAGCGCACACGATGAGAGAGAAGATCAGGGCCCGGCCGGTGAAGCGCTTTTTGGCTAGGGCGTAGCCGGCCATAGCGGCGGTAAGGCAGGTGAGCACCATAGCGGTCCCGCACATAAACACCGCGTTAATCAGCCACCGGAAGGCCGCGGGGGACACGGGGCCGGCGGTGAGGACCACCTTCTCCCCGTTGTTGAAGAAGCTGCCAAAGGGGAGGAAGATCTCCCACAAAGGGGCGCTGCGCTGGGCAAACAGCTTGTCAAAGTTGGTCATCACCCACTCGGTGGGGAACCACACCAGCTCGGGGTTGTAGATATCCTCTCCGGTTTTAAAGGCGCCGGTGACAATCCAGTACAGGGGGAAGAGGAACAGGACAGCCAGAACAATCAGAACAACAAGGGATATGACCTTATAGGCCCGGTTTCCGCCGCTTTCGATTTTCATACCAGCACCCCCTTATTTCTCTTCCGCCAGCTTGAACTGGACGGCGGACAGCAGTCCGATGCAGATGGCCAGAATCACGCCCATGGCGTTGGCGTAGCCGAAGTGGCCCGCCTGCTCTGTGAGCTTGAAGGCTGTATAGTAGATGTAGTACATCACCGTGTTGGTGCCCGAGCCGCCCTTGGTCAGCAGCTGGATCAGAGCGAAGCACTGGAAGGAGTTGATGGTGGTGATGACCAGGATATACAGGGTGGTGGGCATGATCTGGGGCCACTTCACCTTCCAGAAGACCTGAAGGCCGTTGGCACCGTCCACCTCCGCTGCCTCAATCAGCGTCTGGTCCACATTGCCCAAGGCAGAGACGTACAGGACAATGGGCTGGCCCACAGAGGTGGTGAACAGAATCAGAATAATGCACCACAGGGCAAATTTGGAGTCCCCCAGCCAGTTGATGTTCTGTTCAATCAGTCCCGCGCCCTTCAGCACATAGTTGAAAATACCGTTATAGTTGTCGTACATCCACTTCCAGACCACTGTCACCGCCACAGAGCCGGTCACAACAGGTAGGTAGAAGATGCAGCGGAAGGCGGACAGCATGGGGCCCTTCATCTTATAAATTGCGGAGGATACCCACAGAGAGAAGGCGCACACGGCAGGCACGCTGACAATCACGATAAGAAAGGTGTTCTTCAGGGCCTCCAGAAAGGTCTCGTCCCGGAACAGGCTGGTAAAGTTGGACAGGCCAATGAAGCTGCCGAACAGGCTCTTGTCGTGCATGTTGGCGTTGGTAAGGCTGAGGAAGATGCAGATAATCATGGGGATCACTACAAAGCCCAGGAAGAAAATCAGGCTGGGTAGCATGAACAGGTAACCGGTAACGGTCTCCCGGCGCTGCAATGCCCGGCTCATTGTGGGTCTTGCCAAGCTCAACACTCCCTTCACAACACAGGAAACAATGCACGCCCCTTCCGCCGCGCCAGGGTGCGGGGAAGGGGCGCGCCGTTATTTATGACGTTTCAGCAGGGGTTAGCTTGCCGCGGCGGCGTTGGCGTTGGCGGCATAGGTGGCGACGGTTTCTGCAATGTCTGCGCCCTCGCCCACCTTCTGGAGCATGTTCCACCACTCGGTCCGGGCGCCGGCCCAACCCTTGGTGACCTGGTAGTAGTCGCCCAGGTAGGGCATGAGGACCTGGTACTCGTTCATGACCTCGTTGTCGGCCCAAATGCTGGACAGATCAGTGCCCTCGGCGGCGGAGCGGGCGGCGAAGTAGTTGGCGGTCTTCACCGCGTCCACGGTGTGCTCGCTGTCGCACATCCACTCGATGAAGGTCTTGGCGGCCTCAACCTTGGCGTCGTCGCCGTTGTTGAAGATGCCGAAGCCCCAGATGCCGCCCTGGAGGGCGGGGGTGCCGCTCTCAGAGGGGAAGCCCATGAAGACGATATCCTCACCGCTGATGGTCTTGCCCGCGCCGGTATCGGCCTGGTTGGGGTTGAGCTGCTGGGCGATGTTCCAGCAGAAGGCCATCTTCAGGATGCCCTGGTAGAACTTGGCGATCTCGTCGCCGCCCTCCAGAGAGGCGTCGAAGACGATGCCGTTCATGCTCTTCAGCTGCTCCAGGGCCTTCACGTTCAGGGGGTCGTCCCAGGTGTACTTGTCGTGGCTGCTGGTGGCGAAGGTGCCGCCGTACAGGTTGTTCACCAGCGCCCGGGTGCCCTGGTCGCCGCCCTGGCCCTTGCAGTAGACCGCGCCCACAGGGGCGTTGTACTTGGCGTACAGGGCGTCCACCGCCTTGATGAAGTTCTCGGTGGTCCAGGTGTGGTTCTCCAGATCCAGGTACTGGTCAGCGCCGGCCTCCTTGAAGGCGTTCAGGTTGATGGCCATGCAGTGGGCGGTGATGACCAGAGGATACTCGTACACCGCGCCGTTGGAGTGGGTGCAGGCGGCCATGGCGGCGGCGTTGATCTCGTTCTTGTCCGTGTCGTCAAACATGTCGGACAGGTCCACCAGATAACCCTTGTCGCCCCAGTTGGTCACAAGGCGCTCGGGACCCTCCATGATGAGGTCGGGGGCGGCATTGGCGGTGATGGCGGAGTTGACCTTGTCGTCGCCGTCGGCATAAGCTAAGTACTCAACCTTCACAGGGATGCCGGTGTCAGCGGTAAAGGCGTCGGTGATGGCCTTAACCTTATCCTCCTTGCCCCAGTCACCGATGGGGTAGGTCCATAGGCTCAGCTCCGGGCCGGACGCAGGGGTGGGGGTGCTCTGACCTGCGCTGGAGCCGGGCTGGCTGGCGCTGGAGCCGCCAGTGCTGGGTTGGCCCGCACTGGAACCGCCGCTGCTGCTGCCGCAGGCGGCCATACTCAGCGACATCGCTGCGGCCAGAGCCAGGGCAAGAACCTTTTTCATTTTCATACACATGTCCTCCTCTTTCATTTTCCATAAAAGTGTGCTTGGAAACGAGAGACTGCACTGTTCAAATTGTACAAGGTATATGCAGGTTTGTCAAGGGGGTTTTCAAAATTATTTTTCAACGTCGAGCTATTTTGTGAAATTATTTCGGTTTCCAACCCCTTGACAAACGCTGAAAACCTGATAACCTTTAGAGGTAAGTCTTTTCTGCCGGAGCCGGCAGGGGGCGAGAAAAATACCCGTGCCAAATTGAAAAATTCTTGTGCAATCTATACAAAGGGGCTGACTGTTTTTATGAAGAAGCACATCCTCTGCCTTGGGGACTCCAACACCCACGGCTACTGTGCCGATCCGTCGGACTGTGCGGACGGCGGAATCCGCTTCAATGAGGAGGAGCGCTGGACCTGCCTGCTGCAAAAGGCCTTGGGGGAGGATGTTCTGGTGACGGAGGAGGGGCTGAGCGGACGGACCACCGTTTTCCCCGATCCCCTCCACGAAAGTATGGACGCCCTGGGGATTCTCTATGCCCTGTTGAAAAGTCATGAGGTTCTCGACCTGCTGGTGATTATGCTGGGCACCAACGACACCAAGGAGCGTCTGGGGGTCAACGCCTCCTGCATCGCCATCGGCATGGAGCGGCTGGTGCGTAAGGCCCAGAGTGTGGACTGCTGGGGGGACCACGCCCCCAACATTCTGATCGTCTGCCCGCCCCCCATCCGCGCGGAGATGGAGCTGGCCGAGTGCGGTCAGCCTATGGGAAAGGGCTGCCTGGAGAAGTCCCGAGAGCTGCCCCTCTACCTTGAAAAGACCGCCCGGCTGGTGGGGGCCCACTACTTGGACGCCGCCGGGTGCGAGTTCAACGCCCTGGATGGGATGCACCTGACCCGCAGGGGACACGCTCAGCTGGCCCAGCGCTTGGCGGAGAGGATCCCCGGCCTTCTGGCGCTGTAGAGGGCGCTCTTACTCCATATGCTGGGTGAAGACCCGCTCCATGGGGAAGGAAACCAGAACAGCGGTAACGGCCGGCAGGACAAAGGCCAGCCCCAGAAACATCCGGCTGAGAAGAGCCGCCACCCCCACCAGGGCCACCGCCGCCAGCGTGGCGGGAAGATGGGCTGCCGTCAGCTGGACGGCGGTGCGGAACAGCGCACTGGTAGGGAAGGAGAACCGCCCCAGCAGGGCGAACAGCCAGCACACAACGCCCGCCGGCAGGAGGAGGACCACAGTATAAGCGACCCACAGCACCGTCCCTAGGGGGGTGTTCCCATGGGCCAGCATCACCAGAAAGCCGAAGGTCAAGGCGCCGGCCAGGGGGAGGCACAGGGCGGTGATCAGCAGGCCCTGGAGAAGGTTTTCCCACAGGGAGCGGCAGAAACGGCCGAAGATCCAGTCATCCCCCTGGCGCAGGCCCACCGCTGCCGTATGATACAGGGCCGCTGTAGCTGGTCCCGCTGTGAGCACCGGCAGACAGAGCATCAGCCACAGCAGGCTCAGCCCCACGAAGTCCACCATGCGAGACAGCGTGCGGAAAAATCCGTTGTTGGGGTTGAACATACTTCCCCCTCCCTTCCCGCATATCCTACCATTGAATGATACATTTTGCAAGGAGAATACCGCTATGCACACGATTCGTCCAGGTGTTTTGGGGGACATCCCCCAGATTGCCGCCATTTATGACCGCATTCTGGGGCAGGAGGAGGCCGGTCTGGCGGCCATCGGCTGGATTCGGGGAGTCTACCCCACCCGGGCCACCGCCCAGGCTGCCCTGGAGAAAGAGGAGCTGTTCGTTCTGGAGGCGGAGGGGGCTGTGGCGGCAGCGGCCCGCATCAACCAGGCCCAGGTGCCGGAGTACGCCCGGGCCCCTTGGAAGTGGACGGCTCCGCCGGAGCAGGTCATGGTCATGCACACCCTGGTGGTGGACCCGGCCCAGGGCGGGAGGGGCTACGGCTCTGGCTTTGTTCAATTTTATGAGGACTATGCCCGGGAGCGGGGATGTCCCTTCCTGCGCATCGACACCAACGCGAAAAACGCCGCTGCCCGCCAGCTGTACCGGCGTTTGGGCTACCGGGAGGCAGGCATTGTCCCCTGCGTCTTCAATGGTATCCCCGATGTACAGCTGGTGTGTCTGGAGAAATTTCTTGACACATAAGCGCATCCGGCGCACTGCCGGACAAGGAGGCTTTTTTTGAAACAGATTCTCTGTCTGTCCAACGAGCCCTGGGGCTCCTCTCCCGGGCGGACCCAGCAGCTGCTCTCCCGCCTGAAGGACGCCCAGATTCTATACTTCTCTCCCCACGCCGGACGGGGGGACAGGAGCTTTCGGAAGAAAGGCCGCCGCGTGCGGTCCAATATCACCGTATATACCCTGCCGCCTCCGCTGTTCCAGGTGGAGGAGCGGTATGTTCATTTGTTCCAGGCTGTCCAGAACCGGCTGGGCCGCTTCGTCGCCGCCAAGGCGGCCCACAGGCGGTTTCGTTCCCCTCTGCTGTGGACGACTAGCCCGGAGCACGTCCACCTGCTGGACCGGATTTCCTACAGCGGTCTGGTCTATGACTGCGACCGGGAGTGGGAGGGCCTGCCGCCTCAGTGGGAGGGCAGCCTGGCCCAGGCCGCCGACGTGGTCTTCGCCGCCTCCCCTCAGCTGGCCGACCGGCTCTCTCCGTGCAGCTCCAACATCGCCCTGCTACCCAACGGGGTCAACTATCCCATGTTTGCCCGGGGGGACAAGCCCCGTCGGAAGGGAGAGAAGCCGGTCCTGGGTTGGATTGGGCCTGTCTGGCGCGATCTGGACCTGTCCCCCCTCCTCTACGCTGCCCGGGCCCGGCCCGACTGGACCTTCCTTCTGGCGGGGCCGCAGGGACGCAATCCCTGGCTGCTCCGGCTGCGGGATTTCCACAACGTGAAGCTCCTTGGCCCCGGCTCTCTGGAGGAGTTTTCCAGGTGGATGTCCCGGTGTGATGTCCTGCTGGAGTTTCTCCGCGGAAGCCAGCCCTATAACGATGTGATCCCCTCCCGTCTGTATGCCTATCTGTCCACTGGCAAGCCAATCGTGTCCATGCTGTGGCCCGACCAGGTGGAGCAGTTTCCTGATGTGGTCTATGGGGCCCACGACTCCCGGGAGTTTCTGACCTTATGCAGCCACGCCCTGGAGGAGGCCCCCGGTTTTGTCTCCCAGCGCCGCCGGGATTATGGCGCTGCCGCTGCCTGGTCCAAACGGGCCGGAGAGGTGTCCCGGATCCTGGAAACCGCGGGGCTGCTGTAAAAGCGCACGCCGCACACTCAATCGAGAAAAGGAGCGATTGTTATGAAAAAAGTAGCCGTCATCATGGGTTCTGACTCCGACTGGCCGGTGGTCAAAGGGGCCTGCGCCCAGTTGGAGGAGTTTGGCATCCCCTTTGAGGCCCATATTCTCTCCGCCCACCGCACCCCCGCAGCTGCCGCGGAGTTTGCCAAAAATGCCCGCGAAAACGGCTTCGGCGTGCTCATCTGTGCCGCTGGTATGGCCGCCCATTTGGCGGGGGCCTTTGCAGGCAACTCCACCCTGCCCGTTATCGGCATTCCCATGAAGGGGGGGGCTGTGGACGGCCTGGATGCCCTGTTGGCCACCGTTCAGATGCCCAGCGGTATCCCTGTAGCCACTGTGGCCATCAATGGAGCGAAAAATGCCGCCGTGCTGGCCGCTCAGATTCTGGCTGTCTCAGACGACGCCCTGGCCGTCAGGCTGGACGCCGCCCGGGAGAAGATGGCCGCCCAGATTGCCGAGAAGGAGGCCAAGCTCCAGGCGGAGCTGAAGGGATAAGGATTTCCTGTAGAGGCGGATACAATCTGCCCCTGCAAAGGACGAATTGAACGAATGAAAGGGATGTATGAACGTGAAAAAGATTGAACAGCTCTATGAGGGCAAGGCCAAGAAGGTGTTTTCCACCGAGGACCCGGAGGTTGTCATTGTGGACTACAAGGACGACGCCACCGCCTTTGATGGCATGAAGAAGGGCACCATTCTGGGCAAGGGGGCCATCAACAACCAGATGACCAACTTCCTTATGCAGCAGCTGGAGAAGGCCGGGGTGCCCACCCACTTTGTGGAGGAACTGAGCGAGCGGGAGACCGCCGTGAAGCGAGTGACCATCGTTCCCCTAGAGGTCATCATCCGCAACGTGTCCGCCGGCTCCTTCGCCAAGCGGTACGGCGTGAAGGAGGGCATCGTCTTCGACGAGCCCACCATCGAGTTCTCCTACAAGGACGACGACCTCCACGACCCCCTCATCAACGACTACCACGCAGTGGCCCTCCACCTGGCCACCTGGGAGGAGATTGAGGTCATCAAAAAGTACGCCTTCCAGGTGAATGACTTCCTGAAGAAGACCCTGCTGGAATGCGGCGTCACCCTGGTGGACTTCAAACTGGAGTTTGGCAAGACATCGGACGGGACCATTGTCCTGGCCGACGAGATTTCCCCCGACACCTGCCGGTTCTGGGACGCCAAAACCGGGGAGAAGCTGGACAAGGACCGCTTCCGCCGGGATCTGGGCAACGTGGAGGGGGCCTACCAGGAGATGGCCCGCCGCCTGATGGGCAAGTAAGGCGGAGGTATTTTATGGGAGGCTTTTTTGGAGCCGTCTCCAAGCGGGACGTGACCCTGGACATCTTTTTTGGCGTGGACTACCATTCGCACCTGGGCACCCGCCGGGGCGGGATGATCCTCTATGATGGGAAGGATGGGTTCCAGCGGCAGATTCACAACATTGAAAATACCCCCTTCCGTACAAAGTTCGAGCGGGATCTGGCCAAATTCCGGGGCACCAGCGGCATCGGCTGTATCAGTGACACCGATCCCCAGCCCCTCCTGGTCCGCTCCCACCTGGGGCTGTACGCCATCACTACCGTGGGGATTATCAACAACGCAGAGGAGCTTGTGGACAAATACTTCTCCGACCATGGACACCAGTTCATGGCCATGAGCTCGGGCAAGGTGAACGCCACGGAGCTCACCGCCGCTCTCATCAACCAGAAGGAGGATCTGGTGTCCGGCATCCTCCACGCGCAGGAGATGATTGACGGCTCTTCCACCATCCTGATCCTCACCCCGGAGGGCATCCTGGCCGCCCGGGACAAGCTGGGCCGTCTGCCCGTGCTGGTGGGTCAGGGGGAGGAGGGGTGCTGCGTCTCCTTCGAGTCCTTTGCCTACCATAAACTGGGGTACGCGGACGCCTATGAGCTGGGCCCCCGAGAGATTGTCCGCATTACCCCCGAGGGCTTTGAGACCCTGTCCCCGCCCGGGGAGGAGATGCGTATCTGCGCCTTCCTGTGGACCTACTATGGCTACCCCAATTCCAATTACGAGGGCGTCAATGTGGAGGTCATGCGCTACCAAAACGGCGGCATTATGGCCCGGGCCGACCGGGAGCGGGGCCTGGCCCAGGATGTGGATTACGTGGCCGGTGTCCCTGACTCCGGCATCCCTCACGCCATCGGCTATGCCAACGCCTGCCACATCCCCTTCGCCCGGCCCTTTGTCAAGTACACCCCCACCTGGCCCCGCTCCTTCATGCCCACCAACCAGAAGGTGCGCAACCAGGTGGCCAAGATGAAGCAGATCCCCGTCCCCGAGCTCATCCAGGGGAAGAAGCTCCTCTTTGTGGACGACTCCATTGTCCGGGGCACCCAGCTGCGGGAAACGGTGGAGTTCCTCTATGGCGCCGGCGCCAGGGAGGTCCACATGCGCTCGGCCTGTCCCCCCATTATGTATGGCTGTAAATATTTAAATTTCTCCAGCAGCAACTCCGAGTTGGAGCTGCTGGCCCGGCGCACGGTCCAGGAGCTGGAGGGGGACGAGGGCCAGCAGCACCTGGCGGAGTACGCCGACGCCAACACGCAAAGAGGGCAATGTATGCTGAAAACCATCTGCGAGAAATTCGGCTTTGACTCTTTGGGTTACCAGTCCCTGGACGGCCTGCTGGAGGCCATCGGCCTGGACCGGAGCAAGGTGTGTACCTACTGCTGGAGCGGGAAGGA
This sequence comes from Lawsonibacter sp., assembly GCA_022791995.1. Taxonomy (GTDB): domain Bacteria; phylum Bacillota; class Clostridia; order Oscillospirales; family Oscillospiraceae; genus Lawsonibacter. Next base: position 669 of record JAAWAD010000065.1, on the reverse strand, counting down.
ATAAGAAAAGGAGACGGATATCATGGTTGAGTCAAGATGTGGCATCCTGTGCAGTGCGTGCGCCTATCGTGAGCAGATGGGCTGCGCTGGCTGCGTCAACATTCAAAAGCCCTTCTGGGGCGATAGCTGCCCCGTGAAATCCTGCACAGAGGACAAAAAGCACGCACACTGTGGACAGTGCGAGGCATTCCCCTGTCAGCTGCTGAATCAATTTGCCTATGATGAAAAGCAGGGAGACGGTGGCAAGCGCATTGAGCAGTGCAAGTGCTGGAAAGGATCAGAGTGATGAAGAATTCCCATTCCGCCTCCTATGCCGCCGCCGGCGTGGACATTGAGGCCGGGTACAAGGGCGTACAGCTGATGAAGGCACACGTGGCCCGCACCGTGATTCCCGGGGTGGTCAGCGGCATCGGCGGCTTCGGCGGCCTGTTCGCCCCCGATCTGTCCGGCATGAAGGAGCCGGTGCTGGTCTCGGGCACCGACGGCGTGGGCACCAAGATCCGGCTGGCCCAGCTGTTGAATAAGCACGACACCATCGGCATCGACTGTGTGGCCATGTGCGTCAACGACATCATCTGCTGCGGCGCAAAGCCCCTGTTCTTCCTGGACTACATCGCCATCGGCAAGAACGAGCCGGAGAAGGAGGCCTCCATCGTCTCCGGCGTGGCC
>JAAWAD010000064.1 GCA_022791995.1 Lawsonibacter sp. | reverse complement strand
CCTGAAATTGTCCACGAGTTCATTGACAAAATCGTGGTGTCCAAGTCGGAAAAGGTAGACGGAAAGCGGTATCAGCGGGTGGACATTCACTACAACACCATCGGACTTTGGACAGCGCCGGAGCCGGAAACGCTGGAACGAGAATATCTGGCCTACTATAATTCCATGCAGAAGCGCAGGAAAAAGACAGCATGACAATCGCCACGCTGTCCTAATCGAATAGTTTTCACTTACGGGCACCGCCCCGGGGCAACTTCCTTATGGGAGTTGCCCCGGAGGAGGGCTCCGTTTTTTTACTTGACATGCCTAGATTCTCATGGTATAATACACCTCGATATTCGAGGTATACGGGCGAAGCGTCTGGAAGAAAAGGAGGAAAAACACATGAAATTCGACAAGAACTGGATGGCCGGCGGCGGTACGCTGCTGGTGCTCTCTCTGCTGGAGGGGGAGGACATGTACGGCTATCAGATGATCGAGGCTCTGGCCCGGCGCTCCAGCGACGCCTTTCAGATGAAGGAGGGAACCTTGTACCCCATTCTCCACGGGCTGGAAAAGGAGAGCTACCTGTCCTCCTACCAGGAGCAGGCCCCCACCGGGCGGCTGCGGAAGTACTACCGCCTGACCCAGAAGGGGAAGAAGCGGCTGAAGGAGAAGCGGGAAGAGTGGGAACAGTTTCGGGACGGGGTGGACGGAGTGCTGTCCGGCGGGGCAGACGCCCTGTCCCCCTCCTGAGGAGGAGGCGCGATGGAGCGGACGCAGAAGCGGGACCGGTGGCTGGATGTTGCCGTGATGCAGATTCGGTTCCGCCCCGACCAGAGGCAGGTCCGGGAGGAGCTGGATGCCCACCTGGAGGACGAGATTTTGGATCTCCAGCGGATTTTCTCCGGCATGACCCAGGAGGAGGCAGAGGAGCGCGCCCTGGCCCAGATGGGGGACCCGGCGGAGGTGGCCTGGGCTCTGGCCAAGGTCCACCGGCCCTGGCTGGGCTGGCTGTGGCGGTTCAGCCAGGGGGCGCTGGGGGTGCTGGCAGTGGCATTCCTGCTCCTCTGCTTTGTGCAGGAGACCTCCTATGACAACTTTGTCTGGGGCGGGTACTACGGCCGGCCCTACGCATCGCCCCAGGCCCTGGAGCCGGAGCGGGCCAGCTTGGGGGGCTACACCTTTCGGATTTTAGAGGCGGTGTACCAGACGGAGGAGGACGGGCCAGGCCAGCTTCAAGTGACCTTTACCGCCAGCAATCCCCGCTTCTGGGAACGGATCAGCGAAGGAGCGGTGTATCGTTCCCTGTCTGTCGCCGCAGAGGACGGACAGCGCTGGGTCACCCAGGGCAGAGGAGGGTTCCTTCAGGACCCCTCCCAGCCGGTCCTGTGGGGGATGGACAGCTACCGGTGGGGCCTGTTCCACCGGGAGTTCACCGCCTTTGTGCAGGACGCCGTCTGGCAGGAGGGGGACTGGGTGACCCTGGAGCTGGGCTTCCCCATTGGAGAGGTGGTCCTGCGGGCCAAGGTGACGGAGACAGCGGAGGTGGTGTACCCGTGAAGAAACAGCTGATACAAATGTGGAAGCGGCGACCCCGCCTGGGCCGGAGGGGGAAAATTGCCTGGAATCTGCTGGTATCTCTCCTCCTCCTGCTCTACATCTGGGGACAGTTTGAATACCCCCTGCCCTTCCTCACGTGGGAGTTCCGGCGGCTGGAGCGGGTCAACCTGATGCCCCGGAGCGAGATCCTCTTCTCCGGGAGGGCGTCAAAGGATATCTGGGAGTTGGACGGATATGTGCTCCAGCTCTCCCGGGACGTCGTTCTGGGCCGCACCCCAGATGGGATCACCACGGCTGTCCTGGACTATGCGGCCTTCCCGCGGCGCACAGGCGACGGAATGATTGACCGCTATCCCCTGGAGGAGGGGCCCTGCCCCACCCCCTTTGGCTTCAGCCTGGGCCACCTGTCCGGGGAGGGGAACTTCGGCTTTGTCTGTTTGCTGAGCTTTTTGCAGGTCCCGCCAGAAACCGCCCGGGCGGAGCTGACGGTGGACATGGTCTATCAGGATGTGCCCTACCACTGGCGGGGACAGGGCTTTTTCGTGGGAAACACCGTGTGGTTCTTCCCACTGGACACCCCGGAGGGCGGCTATTCCGACCACTGGTACTGCGGCGCGGATTATACCCTCCGGCTGTACCGGGGAGACGGCTCCCTCCTGCTGGAGAAGGAGGGGGCCATCCCCTGGCCGGATTAGAGGGCCGGGCCCTGTACACGCCCGTTCTGCGGCGGGATGCTTTGTCTGTCGGAAACCTTCTGCTTTACGCTGGGGAAGATGTGTGCTATAATAGGCCCGCACGGTTCGACACATTTTCACTGGGAGGTTTTTTCGATGGTTTCTGAACGTATGCTGGGGCTGGGCACCGCCCGCTCCGTAATCCGCGAGCTGTTTGAGTACGGCAAGCAGCGCGCCGCCCAGGTGGGGGCGGAGAACGTCTTTGACTTTTCCCTGGGCAACCCCAGCGTCCCCGCCCCCGACGCGGTGAACCAGGAGGCCATCCGCATCCTCCGGGAGCAGCCCGAGCTGATTCACTGCTACACCAGCGCCCAAGGGGATGCCGCCGCCCGGCAGCGGTTTGCCGACTCGCTGAACCGCCGCTTCGGCGGGGACTACACCGCCGACCAGTTCTACATCACAGTGGGGGCGGCGGCCTCCCTGTGCTGTGTGTTCGGGGCGCTGACCTGCCCTGGGGATGAGTTTATCGTCTTCGCCCCCTACTTCCCCGAGTATAAGGTCTTCATTGAGGGAGCTGGGGCCAAGATGGTTCTGATTCCGCCGGAGATTGAGGGCTTTCAGATCGACTTTGACGCCTTTGAGCGGGCTGTTACCCCCCACACCAAGGGGGTGGTGGTGAACACCCCCAACAACCCCTCGGGGGTGGTGTATTCCCGGCAGACCCTGGAGAGTCTGGCCGCCATCCTGACCGAGAAGAGCCGGGCCTATGACCATCCCATCTACCTGATCTCTGACGAGCCCTACCGGGAGATCGTCTTCCAGGGCTTTGAGGTCCCCTGGATTCCCCACCTCTACCGGGACACCATTGTGTGCTACTCCTTCTCCAAGTCCCTCTCCCTGCCGGGGGAGCGGCTGGGCTATGTGCTGGTCCCCGGCCAGGTGACCGATGCCGGTCGGGTGTACGCCGCTGTGGCCGGGGCGGGGCGGTCCCTGGGCTATGTCAACGCCCCCAGCCTGTTCCAGCAGGTGACCTCCCTGTGTTGCGACATGACGTCTGATCTGGCGGTGTACGAGCGCAACTGCCAGCTGCTCACCGACGCTCTGCGGGAGATGGGCTACCACGTGGTGCAGCCCGGCGGGGCCTTCTACCTCTTCCCCCGCAGCTTGGAGCCGGACGATATGGCCTTCAGCGAGCGGGCCAAGCGGGACTTTGACCTGCTGCTGGTTCCCGGCTCCGGCTTTGGCGCCCCGGGCCATGTGCGCATCGCCTACTGTGTCCAGACCGAGATGCTGGAGCGGGCTCTGCCCCGCTTCCGAGCCCTGGCCCAGTCCTATTAATAACCTGCCCCAATGCAGGCGGCCTGCCGATGCGGGCCGCCTTTTCCGCCCAATCTGCCTGATTTTTTTTGGGAATTTTCTGTGGATTTTATGAATTTCACACCTATTCAAAGTCTTATGTATCCTGTATGATAGAGCAGTGTAAAAGAAAGAGAAACGACGAAAATTCCCAAGGAGGAATGCTGCAATGCAAACATTACGCAAAACAAAAATCATCTGCACCCTGGGTCCCGCAGTAGACAGCGAGGACATGATCCGTGTTTTGATTAAGGGGGGCATGAACGCCGCCCGGTTCAACTTTTCCCACGGAAGTCACCCGGAGCATCTGGAGCGTCTGAACCGGCTGAAGCGGGTACGGGACGCCATGGGCCGGCCAGTGGCCACGATTCTGGACACCAAGGGGCCGGAGATCCGCATCAAGACCTTTGAGGAGAAGAGCATTGAGCTCCAGGCGGGAGACAACTTCACCCTTACCGCCCAGGACATTGTGGGGGATCGCAGCCGGGTGTCCATCACCTACCCCAAGCTCTATGAGGAGGTCGCCCCCGGCCAGGAGATTCTGGTGGACGACGGCCTGGTGGCCCTCCGGGTGGAGCGGGTGCAGGGAGAGGACATCGTCTGCACCGTGGAAAACGGCGGGACCCTCTCGGCCAACAAGTCCCTGAATATCCCCGGAGCCCACATCCAGCTGCCCGCCCTCACCGAGCGGGACATCGCCGATATCCGCTTCGGGGTGGAGAACGACTTTGACTTCGTGGCCGCCTCCTTTGTCCGCCGGGCCGCCGATGTGGAGGCGGTGCGAAAGGTCCTGCGGGAGTGCGGTGGCGAGGATGTGCAGATCATTGCCAAGATTGAAAATCAGGAGGGCATCGACAACATTGACGACATCCTGGCCGCCGCCGACGGCATCATGGTGGCCCGGGGTGATCTGGGGGTGGAGATCCCCGCCGCCCGGGTACCCATTTTGCAGAAGAAAATCATCCGCAAGGGCCTCCAGGCGGGCAAGCCGGTGATTACCGCCACGCAGATGCTGGACTCCATGATCCGAAACCCCCGCCCTACCCGGGCGGAGGTATCCGACGTGGCCAACGCCGTGTTTGACGGCACCAGCTGCGTGATGCTCTCGGGGGAGACCGCCGGAGGCAAGTACCCCGTGGAGGCCCTCACCGCCATGGTGGAGATCGTCACCGAGGCGGAGGGCTCCATCGACTACTGGAAGCAGTTCATGAAGCAGCGGGTGGTCCCCACCTCAGACATCAACGACGCCATCACCCACACCTGCTGCCTTACCGCCAAGGACCTGAACGCCAGGGCCATCCTGGCCGCCACAAATTCCGGCCGCAGCGCCCGGATGATCTGCCGCTTCCGCCCCGCCTGTCCCGTGGCCGCCCTCACCATGCACGAGAAGGTCCGCCGCCAGCTGGCCATCTGTTGGGGAGTTATCCCCTTTCTCACCGGGGAGGTCAACTCCACCGACCGTATTTTCTCCCTCACCGCGGAGGTGGCCTGGAAGGAGCGTCTGGTCCAGAATGGGGATACCGTGGTCATTACCGCCGGCGTCCCTCTGGGGAAGAGCGGCTGCACCAATCTACTGAAGGCCCATGTCATCCAGGAGGAGGACATGTAGGGAACAGGAAAGGCTCTGCCCGAGTGGGCAGAGCCTTTTTTGTACGGAAGGGAATTATTTCAGTTTCTGGAACATAGCCAGGGAGATAATCAGGGCCTGCTCGCAGGTGGCGTTACCCTTGGGGGAGAACTTGTTGTCACCGACACCGTTGACAATGCCCTTGGAGGACATGAAGGCCACAGCGTCCATAGCCCAGTCGGAGATACTGCTGTTGTCGGCGAAGGCGGTGCCGTCGGCCTGGGGGATTTCCCCGCCCAGATTGGCGTACACCTTGGACAGCATCAGGGAGGCCTGCTCCCGGGTGACCAGGGCGCCGGGCTGGAAGGTGGTGGGGGTCATGCCGCTGACGATGCCCAGGTGGTAGGCCTTAAGCACGTCGGGATTCACGGTGTCAGAGAAGGGGTTGTCTCCCATCTGGGCGGTTTCGCCGCTCATGGCCTCGTACAGCCGCACGGCCACACTGGCGAACCCGGCCCGGTTGATGTTCCCGGTCAGGTTGGTACCCTCCAGGGTTTCAGGCACCAGACGGTTGGCCTCCGCCTGGTTGACCAGGTCCTTGGCCCAGCTGCTCACCTCGGCGCCGCCGTTGGTGGTGATGGTGGGGGCGGCGGGAGCGGTGATGTTATAGGTCACGGTGGTACGGGAGAACTGGCCGGAGGTGGCCACGGCGTGTACCATGTGCCGGCCGCCGCCCAGGGTGGTGGTGTCCAGCTCGAAGTAGAAGGGGGCGGTGCTGCTGGTGGAGGCGAGCTTGCCGTCCACATAGTACTTCACGGTGGTGGAGGCGGAGCCGGGGAAGCTGGCGTAGGTGGCCAGCTGGAGCTTGCCGTTTACGGTGCGGTCGAGCTGGCTCAGCTCCTGCCAGCCGTCGGCGGAGGTCTGTCCGGCGGCCAGATAGGCCCCGTTTTTGCTGATAGCACTGCGGTAGGTGGAGGCCAGGGTGGAGTTTCCAGCGAAGTGGTAGGCATTTTCCAGCCCGGCCAGGTCGTTGTCAAAGTAGAAGACGGCCTTCACCTGGGGGTAGATCATGTTGACATAGGAGTAGAACTTGTTCAGCTGGTCCTGGGCAAAGGCGCTCTGGTCCCCGTTGGCGCTGTTCCGGTAGGAGAAGCCGCACTCGCTGATCATCATGGGCTTGTTGTGCTCCTTGGCGAAGCGGACCAGGGGGCGGAGGATGACCAAGGGGTCGCTGTCATAGATGCCGGTGCCGTAGTAGGCGTCGTTGAAGTTGGCCATGTCGTAGGAGTAGGAGCCGGTGCCCCCGTTCTGGGAGCGGAAGTTGCTGTTGTGATAGGTGGACACGCCGATCCAGTCCACATACGAATCCCCGGGGTAGAAGTCGGCAAAGGTCACATTTCGGTTGCTGATGTTGTCCGGGGAAAAGACGGTTTTGATGTTGGGGTACCGCTTGGCCTCCCGGGCGATCTTCTGGAAGGCCTGGATGTACTTGGCGCTGTCGCAGTCGGACCAGTTGTTCATCTCCGCGCCGATACGCAGCAGCACGGTGCAGCCCAGGCCGCCCATGGTTTTCACGCCCTCGGCGATGTAGCTGTCGGCGGAGGAGCTGAGCACCTTCTCCACGCCGGTGGTGCTCTCAGGGCTGAAATTCCAGGCCAGCTCGATGGTGCCGCCACCCTCGATGGCCTGACGGAGCTTGTCGCTGGCTTTCATGTTGTAGTCCAGCCAGTACTCAACCGAGTAGCCATCCTGGAAGGTGATGTAGGTGAGGACGGCGGACTCTCCCGTCATGGTGCCGGCGGCGGGGGTGCCGTACAGGGTGCCCTGCCCGCTGGCGGTGCGGGAGTAGATGGCGGGACTTGCCGCCGCCTCCAGATATTCCATCCGGGCGTCAATATTCAGCAGGATGTCGATGTAGCTGTGCTCATTCTCGTGGAGCCACTGGGCGAAGGTGCGCTGGCGCTTCAGCCAGGTGATGGCCCCGTCGATGTCCCCCTTCATCTCGGCGCACAGGGACGCCTTGGAGCATTTTGGCTCCAGGTTGTAGCAGATGTCGGCGCAGATGGCCTCCTTGGTCAGCAGGTCATAGGTCTGCTGCGCCACGGACAGAGTCTGTTCCACGTTTTTGCTGTTCACAGCCTCGTCCCAGGCGCTGTGGAGCTTCCAGTAGGCGGAGGGGTAGGTGAAGGCGGAGGCGGTGAGGCACATGCCTGAGAGCAGGGCCGCAGACAGCAGGGCTGCAAGGGTTCGACGCAGTTTTTTTCTCATAATCCAATCTCCCTTTCACAAGTTTAATGGCCCCTTTCCGGGAACTTTCTGTATAGTATAGCACATTTTCGGAAAAAAGCAATAAGCTGACAGCATAGAGTTTCCGGCTCGGCGCTAGGCGGCAGGCGGGCACAGCGGGACCGAGGAGGTATCCCACATCAGGCCCCGCTCGGACATGTCCGGGTCGGTGCGGAAGGGATCCTCCCCCTCCTGCACCAGCAGCTCCCACCGGGTCAGATCCAGGTGCCGCCAGCCCTGCTCGGTGGATACCACGTTCCAATACCAGGGGTTATCCTCCAAAACGCCCTCCACCACCTGACAGGGGATACCGCGCTCATCACACAAGGCGGCGAAGGCCAGCGCAAGCCCCTCACTGTCCGCCGCCCCCTCCGTCAGGGCGTGATAGGCTGTGGAGCCGGCTTCTGGGTCGTAGCGGCTTTCCTTCAGCAACGTCCGGGCGATGGCCTGGACCGCCTCGTCCCCCGCCAGCAGCTGGAGCGGCCGGGACAAAAGCCGGAGCTGCTGCCCCACCTTCTCCTTGCGCTGCTCCAGCTCCTGGGGGTCCAGGTGATAGGTGAGAAGAATTTCCACAATCCGCTGCCGCCCTGCCTCTGGATAGATGGACACCGCGATTTCCGGCATGTCCAGGGCGGAGGCGGGGCTGGCGTAATAGGCCTGCCGGACCAGCGTCTGGATGAAGTCCTCATCCCCATCGAAGTAGCTGATACGCAGCACCCGCTCCGGGGCAAAGACAGCCAGGGCGGAGCGCAGCTCGCTCCGAATGGCGGTGACGCCAGTGGCCGAGACGATAGAGGCCACCTGTTCCCGGGTGCGGCGGTAGGTGATCTGAACCTCCGCTTCGAAATAGGTGACAAGGGAGTTGACGCTGTATTTAATGAACTCCACCGCATAGGCCCCCAGGGGGTCCTCCTGGACCACCTCCAGGCAGGCGGCCTCCAGACTGGATTCCACCGCCTCTGAGTTCAGATAGAGGCGCACAAGTCCCTTCTCCGCTCCGGTGGTCACAAAGTACAGCAGAATGTTGACCAGCTCCTGGTAGCTGTCCGCCCGCAGCACGTTGGGGTCCCCCTCGGCGGTGGGGGCGGTGTTGTGGGGGATCACCTGGACGTACTCCCGATCCAGCAGGGCAGAGCAACCCGACAGCGCCAGGGCGGAGGCGGCCAGCATGGCCAGCAGCCGCTGCTTCCTCAATACCCCAGCTCCTGGTCAACCAGGAGCACCTCCATGGTCTCCAGCTTCATGGGTTTGCCCCACAGAACGGTGAGCGCCTGGCAGATACGCTCCGGGCTTTTGCAGTCGTAGCACCGGTCCCCATTGACAGCACAGGGCGTTTTGAAGCCCAGACGCTGGGCATTTTTGGGCGCGGCGATGTTCCGGGCCCGCCACAGGGCGGCGTCATAATCGGGGGCGATTTTGTTTCGGCCCACCACCAGATACACCCGCTGATGCCCGAACAGCGTCGAGGCGATCCGGTTGCCGGTGCCGTCAATGTTGATGATTTCTCCGGTCTCCGCCAGTCCGTTTACCGAGCTGATGTAGACCTGGGTGGACATGGCCTCCTGGGCGCTGCCCCCCTCCCAGTGCCAGATGACCTGGTTGTGGGCGGACAGTTTTGCGTACAGGCCCATTTCCTGAAGAGTCACGGAGCCGCCGAAGGCCACGCTTGTTCCGTCGATTTGACCATCCAGGTAATCCGCCGCCTCCTGGGCTGTGGGAAATGTACGGACCGTAAAACCACGGCCCTCCAGGCTGTTGGTCAGCTTTCTCCAATCTGTCATCCAAAAACACTCCTTTTTCTGTCTTGTCCCCGCTTCCTACAGCAGGGTCATCTGCTCCTCCCCCCGGTCCTCCTCCTTGAGGAGGGCGCCGGCCACAGGAAGAGAGCGGGCCCGGTAGCGGGCCGTGTTGGTGATGTGAGTACGCTCCAGAGGCAGGGCCTTTTCCACCCGGTATTTGGGCTTGAGGGTCATCACCGATACCCCCTGGGTGGTACGGGTGGCCTTGGGGGTCAGGCTGGCGGTGTGGAAGACCAGGCAACGCCCCTCGGTGGACACCACCGCCGCCTCGAAGTCCTCCCGCAGGAGGAAGGCGGACACCAGGGGGGCCTTGTCTGAGTAGGCCCCGGTCAGCTTTTTCCGCCGGGTCTGGGTCTGGTAGGCGGCCAGCTCCACCCGGGCGGCTTTGCCGTTGTCGAAGAAGAATAGCAGATGGCCGGAGTAATCCCCGGGGATACAGGCCCACAGGACCCGCTCCTCCGCCTCCATGCCCAGCTTGGAGGGCAGGTAGTCCCCCAGGGCGCTGGCCTTGGTGTCGTCAAACTCGCTGAGGAAGGTCTTGTAGCACTGCTGCCGGTCGGTAAAGACCAACAGCTCGTCCCGGTTGGCGGCCTCCCACTGAAGGGCGGGGCCGTCCCCCTCCTTATACTTCTGGTCGCTGGCCATCCGCAGGGATTGGGGGGTGATCTTCTTCAGATACCCCTCCCGGGAGAGGAACAGATGGACGGGGTAGTCGGGGGTGTCCTCCTCCGCGGCCATCACCGGCTCCATGTGGTGGTCGTAGATGATTTCGGTGCGTCTGGGCTGGGCGTACTTCTTTTTTACCTCGGTCAACTCGTCGATGATGAGCTTTTGGACACGCTTGGGAGAGCTTACTGTGTCCTCCAAGTCAGCGATCTCCTCCTCCAGCGCGTCCACCTCCTGGGTGCGCTTGAGGATATACTCCTTATTGATGTTCCGCAGGCGGATATCCGCCACATACTCCGCCTGGATCTGGTCGATGCCGAAGCCAATCATCAGATTGGGCACCACCTCGGCGTCCTCCTCGGTGTCCCGGATGATCTGAATGGCCCGGTCGATGTCCAGCAGAATGCGCCGCAGGCCCTTGAGCAGGTGGAGCTTCTCCTTCTTTTTGTTCATGGAGAAGTACACCCGGCGGCGCACGGACTCCATCCGCCAGGCGGTCCACTCCTCCAGAATCTCCCGGATGCCCATGACCCGGGGCATTCCGGCGATGAGGATGTTGAAGTTGCAGGACTGGCTGTCCAGCAGGGGGGT
>JAAWAD010000063.1 GCA_022791995.1 Lawsonibacter sp. | reverse complement strand
GCTGTGCTGGACATGGTGGACTTTGACCGCCGCCTGGAGGGGGCCGACCTGGTCCTCACCGGCGAGGGCCGCATCGACGGCCAGAGCGTCCACGGCAAGGTGATCTCCGGTATTGCCAGACGCACCGCCCCAAAGAAGGTTCCCCTAATCGCCATCGTGGGGGGCGTCGGTCCCGGGGCGGAGGAGGCCTATGACCTGGGCGTGACCGCCATCTTCGGCACCGACCGGCCCACAGTGGATTTCCGCGCCTACCCGGAGCCCGCCGCCGTCTATTACCAGCGTACCCTGGAGGATATTCTGCGCCTGATTCAGGCCGTGGCCCCTTAATGACGGAACGAGGCCGGCGTATTCAACCGGCTAGGCCACACTTTTATAGTCAACGCAGTGGAAAGGAGGGTCTTCGTGATCGGCTCCCGCAGCGCATATGGGCTCGCCTACTACTTTGGCTGCTCGCTGTCCTGGATCCGCCGTGAGGTGATGGTGGTCGGAGGCGGACAGGACATCCTTGGCAACTGTCTGTCCCAAATCACCCCAGAGGATGCCGCTCTGGCCATCGGCTTTCCGCCCTATCCGCTCCAAACTCTGCGCCTCCTGTCCGCTGCACACCAGCGCGAGGCAATCACGATCGCCATCACAGATTCCTTCCGCTCGCCGCTGGCACAAAATGCCCGGTATTGTCTTCCAGTTGCTACCGAGTTCACAACCTTCGCCAACAATGCGGCCCCAACGCTCAGCCTGCTGACTGCACTGGTTTCTCTCGCTGGCGCAGTGCAGCCGGAACGAACCGCCGCTTCTCTGGAGCAGTTGGGCCAATTTTGGAGGGAGTGCAATATTTACAGCTCCGGGAAAACCGGAAAAATCTTGACAAATCATGTTAGGAGGGGCCCTCAATGAACATTTAAAAGGTCAATTTAATCACTGTCGAAATTCCTCTCGAGGATCCAAGGGGGGGTGGAGATCGCTGCGTCACCCTTCGCCACTACATCATTGTGGAGCTGCTCACAGACGACGGTCTCCAGGGCTGGGGCTACTGCTGGGGCACCCCGGTCGTAGCGGCGCTGTTGGAGCAGTGCAGGGAGCTCCTAATCGGGGAGCCGATTACTGCTACAACTCGGATCTAGAATAAGCTGTATCACGCGGTTGCTGTGTGGGACCGCCGCGGCATTGCGGGCCGCGCGTTGGGCGCAGTGGATGTGGCACTGTGGGACGCCATCGGGAAGCTGACCGGACGCCCGATTTATCAGCTGATTGGCGGATACCGGGATGAGGTGCAGGCTTACCTCAGCGGCGGCTACTACCCCCGCTCCTGCGATACGCCTGCCAAGCTGCTGGCCTATAAAATGAGTTCGGCACATACCGCGACAAGGGATTCACTGCATTTAAAATGAAGATCGGCAGCGCAGACCAGGCGTTCGACCTCCAGCGCATTGCACTGGCCCGCAGGACCATCGGAGAGGACGCAATGCTGATGGTTGACGCAAATTGTGTTTATGATGTATCCTCCGCAATTAAAATGGCAAAGGCATTTGCCCCGTACAGTGTCACATGGTTTGAGGAGCCCGTTCCTATGGATGACCTGGATAACTGTGTGCAGGTTGCAGCCGCAATCGATACCCCGTGGCCATCGGGGAGAATCATTTTACACGCTGGGATTTTAAAGAAATTGTTGCCCGTCGTGCCGCCTCGATTTTCCAAGGCGATCCAACCCTGATGGGAGGAATTACGGAATGGCTGAGTCTGGCGGGCTTTGCTGCCACAAACGGCATTTCGCTGGCCCCCCACTGGACTCATGATCTCAACATCCATGTGGCATTGGCTCGGCCTGAAGTCAAAATTGTGGAGTATTTTGAGGCGGAAACGGATGTATTTAATGTACAGAAAATCCTCCTCAACCCTGTAAAAGCCGTCCATGGCATGGTACGGGCCGCAGAGGGAGCAGGCCACGGATTGATGCTTGACCGTCAGGCAGTCGATCACTATTGCATCGCCCGCAGTTAGACGGGTGATTTCTATTTTAGAAGGAACACCTTGTGGTTTTGGCGCCCATCCGGTATAATAGGGGCAGAACACAAGAAGGAGGGGCAAGCAATGAACGAACAGGTGCGGGACATACAGTTTCACATTCACTGCGGACCGGGGGATGTAGGCAAATGGTGCATTCTGCCGGGAGATCCGGGGCGGTGTGAAGCCATTGCCCAATTTTTTGACAACCCGGTTCATGTGCGAACCAACCGGGAGTATGTCACCTACACAGGCACTCTGCTGGGGGAGAAGGTAAGCGTGGCGTCCACTGGCATTGGGGGTCCTTCAGCGGCCATTGCCATGGAGGAGCTGGCCAATTTAGGGGTACATACCTTCATCCGGGTGGGCACCTGCGGCGGCATTGCCCTGCCCGTTCAAAGCGGGGATTTGGTGGTGGCCACTGGGGCGGTGCGGATGGAGGGAACCAGCCGGGAATACGCCCCCATCGAGTGGCCAGCGGTCCCCGACTTTCAGGTGACATCGGCGCTGGTCGAGGCCTGCCAGAAGCTGCAAAAGCCGTGGCACGCAGGGGTGGTTCAGTGTAAGGACTCCTTCTATGGACAGCACTCCCCAGGGCGGATGCCCGTCGCCCGCCAGCTGGAGGAGCGCTGGGAAGCGTGGAAGCGGCTGGGGGTACTGGCCTCAGAGATGGAGTCCGCGGCCCTCTTTGCGGTGGCCGCCGCCCGGGGCGTCCGGTGCGGCTCGGTGTTCCATGTGATCTGGAACCAGGAGCGGGAGGCTGCCGGCCTGGACCAGCAGGAGTCCCACGACACCTCCGCCGCTGTCCGAGCGGGGGTGGAGGCCCTGAAGCGGCTCATTTCTCAAAAACATTCCGCATAAACGCCCCCGCCGTCGCATACCGTGGAGGTAGAACAAGCCGACGGAAGGGGAAATGTGCTGTGTTGATTGTAACTGCAAAGGTGTCCCGGAAGAAGCTGGCCCTGGGAACGGCTCTGGCTGCCCTGGCCTGCTGCTGCGCCGTGGCGCTGACCTTGGGGAGCGGTCTCAGCCGGGAGACGGCAGGCGCCGCCGCGCCCAGCCCAAAGGGCGTTCGGAGCGGTGAGGACCGGATTGCCTACCTGAAGGCATATGGCTGGGAGGTGGGGGAGCAGCCCATTGCCACACAGGAGCTGCTGATTCCCGCGGAGATGGATGACAGCTATGACGAGTATCTGGAGCTCCAGAGCAGCCAGGGCTTTGACCTGAAAAAGTATGCAGGCAAGCGCGTAAAACGGTATACGTATGAAATTCAAAACTACCCCACCGGAGAACAGGGGGTCCAGGCCAATCTGCTGATCTATAAGAACACCGTGGTGGGCGGAGAGGTGCTGTCCCCCCAGCTAGACGGATTTCTCCACGGATTGGCTATGCCTTGAAGGCCACAGGGGCAAAATGTCTGGTTTTTGACAGGGACCGCGTCCGGCGGTCCCTGTTTTGCTGTCTCCGGCGTCAGACGGGATTCTGTCCTTGCAAAAAGCGCCCCCAGGAGGTAGAATAGAAGTGGAAAATTTTCCAGAGGAAAGGAGGGCTCCTCTATGGTCTATCAAGTTTACTCCCTGGGACTCCACGGGGTCACCGGGTACGAGGTCAGCGCCGAATGCGATTTGTCCGGCGGCCTGCCCGCCTTCACTGTGGTGGGCCTGCCCGACGCCGCCGTGAACGAGGCCCGGGAGCGGGTGCGGGCGGCAGTGAAGAACTGTGGCTTTGACTTTCCGGTGAGCCGGATCACGGTCAATCTGGCGCCCGCCCACGTCAAGAAGGTGGGCACCCTCTATGACCTGCCCATCCTGGTGGGAATTCTGGCCGCCGGGGGACAGATCCGCCTGCGGGAGGAGAGCTGCGCGTTCCTGGGAGAGTTGTCCCTGTCCGGGAAGCTGCGTCCCTGTGCCGGGATGCTGCCCATGGCCCTGGCGGCCAAGCGGGCAGGGATCACCGCCCTGTATGTCCCGGAGGAAAATGCCCCCGAGGCCACCCTGGCCGAAGGCCCAGCGGTGTATCCTGTGCAGGATGTGGACCAGCTGGTGCGCCACCTGACGGGAGAGGAGCGCATCTCTCCCGCACGTCCCTGGCAACCTGGCTCCCAGACAGGGATTACCCCCGACTTCGCCCAGGTGAAGGGACAGGAGCCAGTGAAGCGCGCACTGGAAATTGCCGCTGCCGGGGGCCATAATGTGCTCATGTCGGGGCCTCCGGGGTCGGGGAAGTCCATGCTCGCCCGCCGTCTGCCTAGCATTCTCCCGGATATGACCCGGCAGGAGGCCCTGGAGACGACGGAGGTTCACTCCGTCCTGGGCCTGACCAGCGCCGAGCACCCCTTGATTGAGGTGCGCCCCTTCCGCTCCCCCCACCACACTGTCTCTCCCATGGGGATGGCCGGGGGCGGCTCCAACCCCCGGCCGGGAGAAATATCCCTTGCCCACAATGGGGTCCTCTTTCTGGACGAGCTGCCCGAATTCCCCAAGGAGGTGCTGGAGGTGCTGCGCCAGCCCCTGGAAGACGGTCGGGTGCAGATTTCCCGGGCGGCAGGGACCGTGTCCTACCCCAGCCGGTTTATGCTGGTGTGCGCCATGAACCCCTGTAAGTGCGGCTGGTACGGCCACCCCTCCGGCCGGTGCCGCTGCACCGAGGCGGAGGTGAAAAAATACCTGTCCCGGCTGTCCGGCCCCCTGCTGGATCGGATTGACCTCTTTGTTGAGGTGGGTTCTTTGGATTTTGAGGAGCTGTCCCAGCGGGAGTTGGCCGAGTCCTCTCAGGCCGTGCGGGAGCGGGTCAACCGGGCCCGGGACCTTCAGAGGAAGCGAAGCCCCGCTGCCTGTAACGCTCAGCTGGACCGGGAGGACCTAGATCGGCTGTGTTCTCTGGATGATGCGGGGCAGAAGCTGATGCGAGGGGCCTTCCAGCGGATGGGCCTTACCGCCCGGAGCTACGACCGTATTCTGCGCACAGCCCGGACCATCGCGGACCTGGACAGCAGCGAGACGGTTCAAGCGGCCCATGTGGCGGAGGCCCTCCAGTACCGGCCTCCCGCCTATCTGCGGAGGTGAGCGGGGTGGAGGCGATTACACTTCTGCTGTTCTGCGGCGGGCTGATTCTGTGTGTCTGTCTGGCAAAAAATATTCTGTTTGCCCTTGCCTTTGGACTGCTCCTGTTTCTGCTCTATGGACGCAGGAAAGGAAAAAGCTGGACGCAGCTGCTTCCGATGGCCCTCTCCGGGGTGAAGTCGGTGGGGAATATTCTGGTGACCTTCCTGCTGATCGGAATGCTTACCGCCCTGTGGCGGGCAGGCGGTACCATCCCCGCTATTATCTGCATGGCCGCCTCCCTGATCCGCCCTTCGATTTTCTATCTGCTGGCCTTTCTGTTGAACTGCGGGGTGTCAGTCCTTACTGGAACCTCCTTCGGCACAGCGGCCACCATGGGGGTCATTTGTATGACAATGGCCAACACCATGGGCCTGTCTGCTGTTTTGTCGGGAGGAGCGGTACTGTCCGGGGTGTACTTCGGGGATCGGTGCTCTCCGGTGTCCACCAGCGCTCTGCTGGTCAGCCAGCTTACTGGAACAAATATCTTTTCCAATTTGAAGAGGATGGTCCACACAGCCCTGCCCGCCTTCCTACTGAGCTGTGGAATCTATACGCTCTTTGGCCTGTTTGGAGAGGCCGGAGCCCTCTCGATGGATGTGGAGGCAATCTTCTCCCGCCAGTTCCAGCTCCATTGGTTTGTCCTGCTGCCGGCAGTGGCTATTCTGGTGCTGTCCGCCTTCCAGGTGAACGTGAAGCCCACCATGCTGGCAAGCATTCTGCTGGCTGCGGTTAGCTGCCTGTGGATCCAGAAAATTCCGGTTTCACAGCTCTCGCGCCTGCTCCTGCTGGGCTACAAGAGCGCCGACCCGGAGATTGCCGCTATGCTCACTGGTGGCGGAATTCTCTCTATGGCATCGGTGAGTGCTGTGGTCTGCCTCTCCTCTACCTATGTGGGCATTTTTCAGGGAACCGGGCTGTTGGATGGGGTTCAGCAAGCGATCTCCCGGCTGGGAAAGCGGATTTCCCCTTATGGTGCCGTGGTGTGTACTGCTATCGCCGCCAGTGTCATTGCCTGCAATCAAACTCTGTCTATCCTGCTGACCCACCAGTTGTGCGGCAGTTTGAAAGAAGATTCTGACGGTTTTGCTATTGATCTGGAGGACTCAGTGGTAGTCATTGCGCCTATGGTGCCTTGGTCTATCGCAGGTGCGGTTCCGCTGGCCTCTATGGGGGCACCCACAGCCAGTATTCTGGCTGCTTGCTTCTTGTATTTGCTTCCTCTGTCCCGGTTGGCAGAGCGGCGGTTTCATATGAGATAATGGAGGCGTCTACCAAACGTCTACCAAAAAGCGCCGGAGAGCCTTGCGTGGCAAGGTTTTCCGGCGCTGTCGTTTTCAGAGGGTCTACCAAATGTCTACCAGCGCCACTTTTCACAGAAGAAAAGCGGCGCATTCTTTCTTTT
>JAAWAD010000062.1 GCA_022791995.1 Lawsonibacter sp. | reverse complement strand
CTGCGCCTGGCCAAGCACGCTGGTATGAAGATTATGGAGCTGGTGGAAAAGGACATCCGCCCCCGGGACATCATGACCGAGGCCGCTTTCCACAACGCGGAGACCATCGACATGGCTCTGGGCTGCTCCACCAACACCATGCTCCACCTGCCAGCCATCGCCCACGAGTGCGGCATTGAGCTGAGCTTCGACATGGCCAACGAGATTTCCGGCAAGACCCCCAACCTGTGTCATCTGGCCCCCGCCGGGGACACCTATATGGAGGACCTGGAGCGGGCCGGCGGCGTGTACGCCGTGATGGCCGAGCTGGCGAAGAAGGGCCTGCTGGACACCGGCCTGCTCACCTGCACCGGCAGGACCGTGGCCGAGAACCTGGAGGGGGTGGTCAACCGGGACGAGACCCTCATCCGGCCCATTGAGAACCCCTACTCCCAGACCGGCGGCATCGCCGTCCTCAAGGGCAACCTGGCCCCCGATGGCTGCGTGGTGAAGCAGTCTGCCGTGGCCCCCGAGATGATGCGCCACGCAGGCCCCGCCCGGGTGTTCAACAGCGAGGAGGAGGCCATTGAGGCCATCTACGCCGGGAAAATCAAGGCTGGCGACGTGGTGGTCATCCGGTACGAGGGCCCCAGGGGCGGACCCGGAATGCGGGAGATGCTCAACCCCACCTCCGCCATCGCCGGCATGGGGCTGGACAAGGAAGTGGCCCTTATCACCGACGGCCGCTTCTCCGGGGCCACCCGGGGGGCCTCTATCGGCCATGTCTCCCCGGAGGCGGCCTCCGGCGGCCCCATCGGCCTGGTGGAGGAGGGAGACGTCATCGAAATTGACATCCCCGCCCACACCATCTCCCTCCAGGTCTCGGACGCCGAGCTGGAGGCCCGCCGGGCCAGGTGGGTCTGCCCCGAGCCCAAAATCAAGACCGGCTATCTGGCCCGGTATGCCCGGATGGTCTCCTCCGCCGACAAGGGCGCCATTCTCAGCTGAAAATTGAAAGTTTCGGGCCGCCCATTTTGTGGGGAGAGCCGGAGAAAGCGGAGCGGAAGGAGAAATCGGCAAAGCCGGTTCCGACGAGAGCGCAGCTTGTAACGGCGACGGCGGTGGGTCCAGGGCAAAGCCCAAACCGCGCTCCAAGGGATTTTTCCGTCCCTTGGAGCGTTTTTTGTGACCTTTCCCCCCGGCCAATCGTTTTCCTGGTGAAAGGAGGTCGGAAGATGACACAAGACAGTGCGCGCCTCTCCTCCTTCGAGGAGAAGTACGACGCATACGGCTCCTCGGTCTACCGTCTGGCCATGGTCTACCTGGGGCGGCATGCCGACGCCGAGGACGTGACCCAGGAGGCATTTCTCCGGCTGCTGACCCGGGCCCCCGCCTTTGCCGACGGGGAGCACGAGCGGCGCTGGCTCCTCCAGGTGACGGCCAACCTGTGCCGGGACCAGCTGCGGGGCTTCTGGCGGCGGCGGGTGACGGCCCTGGAGGAGGACTGCCCCGTCCGGTCCCGGGAGGACTTCGAGCTTCTGGACGCGGTGGTCCGCCTGCCGGAGAAGTACAAGCTGCCCATTCACCTCCACTACTATGAGGGCTACTCGGTGCTGGAGGTGGCGCACATCCTGGATTTGGGGCTCTCGGCGGTGAAAATGCGGCTGAAGCGGGGCAGGGAACTGCTGAAATTGGAACTGGAGGGATTGGATTGAAGCAACAGGATTACCGGCGGGTACTGGACGGCGTTGTCCCCAGCCCAGCTCTGAAGGGGCGCATTGCAGCCCGCCTGGAGGAGCCAGCCCCCAGAGGGCGGCCCGTCCGCCGTCCGCTGGCCTGGGCGCTGGCGGCGGCTCTGACGCTGGCCTGCCTCACCACAGCGGCGGTGGCGGCCAGCCCCACCCTGCGGGAGGCGGTGCTCACTCTGTTCCGCGTGGAGGAGCGGGAGCAGCTGCCCCAGGTTTCCGGCAGAGCGCCGGCGGAGCCCGACGTGACCCGGGCGGAAATCGGCTCTCTGGTGAAGGCCCAGTACATCCGCACAGACGGCTATTACGGATACGCCTGCGGGCTGCTCCACAAGCTGACCTGGGACGAGGCGGGCAGGGAGCTTCTGGAGGCCCGCTTCTGGTCGATGGAGGACGGCGTCCTGGTCCCGGCGGAGGTGGACATGCGCACCACCCAGGTGGACGTGACCTGGAAGGGGGCCCGGTATCAGGGGCCGCTCTACTGGTTTGTCCGGACGGGGGAGCTGTTTACCGTCAGCGGGGAGAACCGCTCCACCGACGGGGAGGAGGAGACCCAGTGGTACACCTCGGACATCCCCGGGCGCACCGACGCGGTGCTGCTGCACGTCTCCCGGGGGCGGCAGCTGGAGTACCAGGAGTACCCCCTCCTCCTCCGCCTGGACACCGGGGAGACGGAGGATATTCTGGCGGGCACCGGGGTGGAAAATCTGGAGCACGCCTATGCCTTCACCTGGTCGGAGGATTTTCAGCGCCTGCTGGTGCTGTGCGGCGAGGGGGCGGACTGGCAGCAGACCTGGCTGTGCGACCGGGAGGCGGGGACCCTCACCCCCCTGGAGGAGCTGGCCGGCACGGAGGCGGAGACCGCCGTCTTCCTCAACCCGGATACCCTGCTCCTGTTCGCCTACATCCGGGATGAGGAGGGAATTTATGAACAGGTGCGCTGCTCCACCCTCCACATCCCCACCGGGCAGGTCCGGCAGACCCTGGACTGGACCTCCCTGTACCACTGGTGGGACGAGGCCCCCAGCGGCGCGATGGCATTCGGCAGCCGCTGTGTCCGCATCGGGGCCGACGGCCAGACCTGGGTGATCGACCTGGGCACCGGGGCGGAGGTCCGGCTGGAAAACTTCCGCTTTGAAAAGGGGGCTGACTTTATGCCCAGCCCTGCGGGGGACAAGCTGCTGTACTACAGCACAGATCCCGAGCTTGACGGCCTGGGCATCACCCAGCTGGGGGTAGTGGACCTGGACGCGGGCACCTTCCTCGCCTTCGAACGGGAGGGCTTCGGCGCGCTGCATGAGGAGGGCATCGGCTGGGAGGACGACCACTGTGTCTCGATTCACGCCCGGGACGAGGCCGACGGAAGCCGCTGGCGGATTACCTACCAGTTTTAAACAGCAAAGGGGCCGGCGAATCCGCCGGCCCCTTGCCGCGGCCTCGCCGGCCGGGCGTTCCTTTGGTTCCTTTCTTGAAAAACATAGAGACCCGTAGTGAATACGAAGTATGAGCTTAGGGGCTCTTAGTGCCGCGAAGCGGTAAGGAACCGAAAAAACTTTCAACTTTACAGACTTGTGTGTAGGGGCGGATATCATCTGCCCCTACACGCGCACGGTATTATTTCACAACGTTTTTGCAGAACTGGGTCAGGATGACGGCAACCTGGGCCCGGGTGGCGCTGCCCTGGGGGGCCAGGCCGGAGCCGGTGCCGCTGATCAGGCCCTCCGCCGTGGCCCACTCCAGGGCGGTGACGGCGTAGCTGCTCACCTGGAACTCGTCGGCGTAGATGGACAGGCCGCTGCGCTTGGAGGTGTCGTACCCCTTGCTCCGGGCGTAGTTGTACAGAATCAGAGCCAGCTGCTCCCGGGTGATGGTGTCGTTGGGGCCGAAGCGGCCGTCTCCGTATCCAGAGACAAGGCCACTGCCAGCCGCCCACCGGGCGGCTGGCGTGAACCATTCTCCGACCGGGGTATCCTGGAAGGGGGCGGCGCTCCCCACGGGCTTGCCCGCCAGCTGATGGAGGATGGTGACAATCATGCCCCGGGTGGTTTTGGCGTTTGGAGAGAAGGTGTTGTCTCCGCTGCCGCTCATCAGGTTGTGGGAGTATACATAGGACACGCTGTCATAGAACCACTCCCCCTTGGGCACGTCCTGGAAGGCCATGATCTTGATGGTCATCGCCGTCACATTGACGCTTGCGTCCACTTTGACGTTGACGCCCTCGTTGGTGTCGATGGTCAGGGTCTCCCGGTGGGTGCCGGCGCTCAGCCCCTCGTAGGGGCGGATGGTCATCGTGACCGACTCCCCCGTCTTCAGCACGTCGCCGGCGGAGAAGCCGGACACCTGGAAGTTGGCGGTGCTGGGCCGCTTCAGGGTCAGAGAGAGGCGGCCTGTGTTGGTGATCTTCACCGTTTTGGACTCGCTGCCGATGCTGTTGGCCTGCATGGTGCCAAAGCTGACGGTCCCGGGGTCGGCGGAGATGTCGTACTCCTTGCCCACGCTCAGCTTGACCGTCAGGTAGGCGGACACCTTCTCCTGGGTGGTGATAGTGATCTCCTCCTCATAGCTGCCCGCCTTCAGCCCCGTCTTGGGGGTGACGGTGAAGGTGGTGCTCTCCCCGGCGGCCAGGGTGGTCTCCTTGAAGGCGGAGAAGGTGAAGTTGTTGCTGGTCTTGATGGTGGTCAGCCGCACCGTGGCGCTGCCGTCGTTGGTGACCTTGATCTCCTTGGCCGCGTCCTTGGCCTTGTCCGCGCTGTAGTCCAGGGACAGCGAGCCCAGGTTCGCCGTGTAGGTGTTCAGCGTGAGCCGGCCACTGGGGTCGGTGAGCCGGACTGTGGCGGTGAAGCTGGAGGAGGTGATGTTTCCGCTGCTGTAGCTGACGGTGTAGCTGAATGTATCGCTGACCGAGCTCTTGGTGCTGTCTGTGTTGATGAGCGTGACGGTGAAGCTGCTGCTCCCCTTTGCGGGCACGGTGAGGGAGGAGCTCGACAGACTGAAATAGGAGCCGGTTTTGGAGGATACGGTCACATAGACCTCAACCTCGCTGCTGTTTTTGAATGTGACGCTCCGGGTCGGGCGGCTTGTGGAACCCCGGTCCACACTGCTGAAGCTCTCAACGGATACGCTGATGTCGCTGCTGGTGGGCGCGGCGGGCTTAGGGGCTGGTGTAGGTGTGGGGTCTGGTGTGGGTGTAGGCGTCGGGTCTGGTGTAGGTGTAGGTGTGGGGTCTGGTGTGGGTGTAGGGTCCGGTGTAGGGTCCGGTGTAGGGTCTGGCGTGGGTGTAGGTGTGGGGTCTGGCGTAGGTGTAGGGTCCGGCGTAGGCTCCGGGTCCGGTGTAGGATCCGGCGTAGGCTCCGGGTCCGGTGTAGGATCTGGCGTAGGCTCCGGGTCCGGCGTAGGGTCTGGCGCAGGATTCGGGTCCGGTGTTGTGTCTGGATTTTCCGGCGTTGTTGTACTGGTGTCGGTGTTTGTACCCTCTTCGGCAAACACCGCAGCAGGCAGCATCCCGACCATAAGGCACAGGGCCAGCAGGCTGGCCAGGAGGCGCTTTTTGGTTCGTTTCATGTTGAAAACTCCTTTTTCCTTCCTTTGTTTTGGCCCGGAGGCCGTATGCTCTGATTATACCGGATTTCCTGGGAAAATACAACGGAAAGGGGGCGCTTTCCCGGAAAATTTTCGCCCCGGGCGTCAGGCGCGGGGCAGGGGAAAGAAAGGCAGTTGTCAAAGGGATAAAAGTGTGATAAAATGCCTATAACCCTGATTTGCAGAACTGATAAGAAGGAGTGTGGCCAAATGAGTGACAATAAGGAGTACGTCTCCCGTTCCGACGAGCTGGGCAACATCCACATCTCGGAGGAGGTGCTGGCGGGCATCGCGGCTGCTGCGGCGCTGGAGGTGGAAGGGGTCAGCAGTCTGGCGGCCAATCTGGGCCGTGACATCGCCGAGCTGCTGGGGAAGAAGACCCTGGCCAAGGGGGTCCGGGTGCGGACCGAGGAGGAAAAGGTGACGATTGACCTGTCGGTGCTGATGTCCTATGGCCACACCATCCCCGAGATGGGTAAGGCCATCCAGGAGGGGGTCAAGGTGGCGGTGGAGTCCATGTCCGGGCTGGAGGTGGCCGCCGTCAACGTGGGTGTGGCGGGGATTGCCTTCCCCCCCAAGGAGCCCCAGATATAAAGCGCAGAGCGGACCGCCGGAAGAGCGGTCCGCTTTTGTTTTGCCAGAGGCGGTCCATCTTTTAACGCAGGTGGTCCTCGGTGACGGCGCCGGACTTGTAGGCCTCCAGCAGCCGCCGCAGGTCGTCGGCCTGGGCCTGGAGCTGGCGGCCCACGTCGGTCTCTGCAATTTTCACCCGGGACTCCATGCGCTCGAAGATAAGGGAGTCGTTGGCGATGTCGTGGTTGAACCGGATAGCCTCCTGGCGGCCGGCGAAGGGCTGGTGGGAGACGATGCGGATGTTGCGGGAGTTGTAGATGAGGGTATACCCGGCGATGCCGCTGGTGGGCTGATAGGCCCGGCAGAAGCCGCCGTCGATGACGATCAGCCTGCCGCCCCCCTTGATGGGGCTCTCGCCCTTTTTGGCCTTCACGGGCACATGGCCGTTGATGATGTGGCAGTGGGGGCCCTCCAGACCGAACTCCTTCAGGATGGCCTGACAGATTTCCGGGTCCTGATACAGGGTGTAGTAGCAGTTCTTGGGTTCGGTCCAGGAGCTCTCGTCCTTGATAAGGCGGCGCTCGAAGGTAGTCATCCGGTCCCGGCCAAAGATGGGGCTGTTCCGTCCGGCCCACAGCCACCAGAGGAAGTCCATGCCGAACTGCCGCTCCGGGGAGCCGGGCTTGTCGTAATAGGCCTTCCGGGCGGTCTTCTCGGCGTAATCCAGGAAGGTCCGGCCCGCCCGCTTTTTTCCGCCGATGGTGAAGGGGAGGAAGGTGCCGTCCTCGGCCAGGGGGATGCAGCCGTGGAACAGCAGGTTGCCGTTGAAGATCTTGTACAGCCCCCCCTTGGAGTAGAGGAAACGGATGTGCCGCTGAAGCTTTTCGCTGCGCTGGAAGGAGGCGGTGAGCTGGTCGATGACCTGGGCCTCCTCCGGGGTGAGGGTGTAGGGGTCTGCCGGGTCCACCGTAGGGAAGTCGCAGTCCTCCAGGGGGTAGGTCACATCGCCGATGGTGATGCACTTGTGCTCATAGTCCACCTTGTCCAGCAGCAGCCGGTCCATCATGCCGAACTCCGGCCGGCGGATGACCTTCTGCCCCTCCAGCTTGAAGAGGATGACGGTGATGGCCTTGTGCATCCGGGCGGAGAGGAGCTTATCCTTCTCGGAGTACTGCTCGGCGTCGGGCCCGGTGAGCTTTACCGCAAAGCGGTGAACATTGCAGTCCTTGTACACCTCGTTGGCGAAGATGGACAGGGGCCGCAGAGAGATGCCGTAGCCCGTCTCGATGACCTCCAGGTTGTTGTAGTGGATGGAGTTGGCCAGCACCGTGGCCACCAGGGTCCGGGAGCCGGAGGCCGCCCCCATCCACAGAATGTCGTGGTTGCCCCACTGGATGTCCACGCTGTGGTAGTTCAGCAGGGAGTCCATGATGATATCCGCCCGGGGGCCCCGGTCAAAGATGTCCCCAACAATGTGCAGGTGGTCTACCGCCATGCGCTTAATCAAATCGCACACCGCCTTGATAAAGCCGGGGGCCTGGTCGATGTCGATGATGGTGCTGATGATGTTTTCGTAGTAATCCCGCTTGTCCGTCTCCTCATAGTGGGTGTGCAGCAGCTCGTCGATGATGTAGGCGTACTCCTTGGGAAGGGCCTTGCGCACCTTGGAGCGGGTGTACTTGGAGGACACCAGGCGGCACACCTCAATCAGGCGGTGCAGCGTGATCCGGTACCACTCCTGAAGGTCGATGTCCTCCTTTCGCATCAGGGCCAGCTTCTCCTTGGGGTAGTAGATCAGGGTGGCCAGCTGGTCCCGCTCGGACCGGGTCAGGCTGGTGCTGAACAGGTCGTCCAGCTTCTCCTTCACCACCCCGGAGCAGGAGTTGAGCATGTGGAGAAAGGCCTCGTACTCCCCGTGGATGTCGGAAATGAAGTGCTCGGTGCCCTTGGGCAGGTTCAAAATCGCCTGTAGGTTGATGATCTCTGTGCTGGCGGCCTGGACCGTGGGGTACTGCTTGGCCAGCAGGCGCAGATACCGCAGCTCCTCGGGATGGAACGTCTTTTTTGCGCTCATAGGCAGCGCCTCCTCTCTTCTCTTTCCCCCATTATGGCACGAAATGGCCGGCAGCGCAACCGTATTTGAAGGAAAAAAAGCGGCCGGGGAGTCCCCGACCGTCCGGTCATGCGCCGATGATCTGTTTTCCGTCCAGGAAGACCGCCTTCAGGTCCAGGTTCTGGTCCAGGACCACCAGGTCGGCGGCACAGCCGGGCTGGAGCCGGCCCACATCCGTCAGACCCACAGCGCCGGCGGGGGCGGTGGAGGCGGCGTAGACGGCGGCCTCCAGGGGCAGGCCGAAGGAGACCACGTTTCGGATCTCCTGGAGCAGGTTGGTGGCCGAGCCGGCCAGGGTCTCAGAGTGGAGCAGGGTGGCCCGGCCGTTTCGCATCTCGATGGGCTGGCCCCCCAGTTCATACTCCCCGTCGGGCATTCCGGCGCACCGCAGGGAGTCAGAGATCAGATTCAGCTTCTCTCCGAACATGGTCCAGGTGGCCCGGATGACGGCGGGGTGGATGTGCAGGCCGTCGCAGATGAGCTCCACGCTGGCCCCGCAGTCCAGGGCGGCGATCACCACCCCGGGCTCCCGGTGGTGGACGGGGGGCATCCCGTTGTACAGGTGGGTGGCGTGGGAGGCCCCGGAGCGGAAGGCCTCTGCGGCGGTGTCGTAGTTGGCGGTGGTGTGGCCCACCGAGACGGTGCAGGTCTTGGCGACCTCTGCAATGAAGGGCAGGGCGCCCTCCTCCTCCGGGGCCACTGTGACCAGGCGGACCAGGCCGCCGCTGGCCTCGTTCAGCCGGTGGAACAGGTCCACATCCGGCTTGTGGAGGTTGTCCGCCGCCTGGGCCCCCCGTTTGCCGTAGGAGAGGAAGGGGCCCTCCAGGTGGACCCCCGCCCGCCTGGCCCCGTCCGCCGGCCGCTGAAAGTCCCGGATGGCGTGTAGGGCGGGGGTGAGCACCGGTTCCTTCAGGGTCATGGTGGTGGCCAGGAAGGAGGTCACCCCGTGGGCGGCGTAGTACCGGGAGAGGGCGGGCAGGCCCTCCGGTCTGCCGTCAGAGAAATCCTCTCCCATGGCCCCGTGGGTGTGGATATCCACCAGCCCGGGGATGACATAGCAGCCCTGGGCGTCCCAGTCCGCCGGACCGGAAATCTGGCCCACGGCGGTGATGGTCCGGTCGAACTCGATGCCGCCCTGGACAAACTGTTTGCCCGCATATACCTTGGCATTTTGAATCCGCATTGCAGTATTCCTCCCAGAAGATACTTTTTGTATCGGCCTCCCCGGGGGGAGGGCCGGCTCTCAGCGGAGGGCCGGCAGGCTGGCGGCGGCCATGGACTGGCCCACCCGGCGGAACTTCTCGTCGGGGAGGGCCAGGTGGATGACCTCGTGGATCTCCGGGTACTCGCTGGAGAGCACCTTTTTGCAGGTCTCCAGCAGCAGGTCGCCCCCCTTGCCC
This sequence comes from Lawsonibacter sp., assembly GCA_022791995.1. Classification (GTDB taxonomy): domain Bacteria; phylum Bacillota; class Clostridia; order Oscillospirales; family Oscillospiraceae; genus Lawsonibacter. The sequence continues at coordinate 2,457 of JAAWAD010000062.1, read as the reverse complement.
GACATGACCCGGCCTAGAAGCAGGACATGCCGGAAGGAATACATCTCGTAGTAGTAGGGCAGGGTGTGGCCCAGATAGACGCCGATGGATTCATACACCTGGGCGGCCCGGGGGTCGCCGTCCTCCATAAGCTTCTGGACCACCTTCAGCTTTTCGGCGGGGGACAGACCCTCCTCCAGCTGGATGCCCGCCCGGGGGGCCAGCTTGATGACCCCGTCCTGGGAGAAGTACTTCACCCCGCAGCCGATGTCTCCCGACCACTCGTCCCGCATGGCGTCGGGGGCGGCGTCCACAGGGACGAAGGCCAGCTCGTTCAGCCAGCCGGTGATGCGGCCCTGTCCGTCCACATAGCCCACCGCCTCGCTGGTGCCCATGGCGATGCCCAGCACGCTATTGTCGTTCAGGCTCATGGCGCCGGCCAGGGCGGACACGTCCCCGTCGTTGACCACGGCGTAGGGCACGTCGCCGAAGGTATCCCGCACCGCCCGGATGTAGATGTCCTTCACCTTGGCGTCGAAGAGGTCCTGGGGGACCTGGAGGAACAGGGAGGCGTTCATGGTCCGGTTGTTGATATACACTCCGGCGGAGGAGATGCCCACCGCGTCCACCCGGGGCATGTGGGCGGCGGCGGATTGGAAGGCGGAGACAATGCCGTTGTAGTGGTAGTCCGGGTCGGAATTGGTTTTGGGGAACCAGACTACCTCTTCCGAGAAGACGGTCTCTCCGTTTACCACGGCGGACACCTTCCGGTCGGAGCCCCCGGCGTCAAAGCCGATGCGGCAGCCCTCCAGGTGGCCGCCCATGGCCTTGGGGGCGCTCTTCTCCTCCGGGACCTTGTCGCAGAAGAGAATCTGGAAGGGGTGCTCGAAGACGTTTGCCATATAGTCCCAGTCAAAGGCCTGCTGCCCGCCGGCGCAGTAGAGCTGGTTCAGCTGGCTGCACAGGGTCTGGTCAGTGAGGTAAACGGTAAAGCCGCCGTACATCCACAGCATGGTCTTGATGATGCGCTCCACATAGTACAGGTCGGCCTGGGCCATCTCGGGGGTTCCATGGATGAAGGTGTGCCGGACAGCGATCTGTTTGTCCGCCCGCTCCACCGCGATAGAGACCGGCTTTGTGGCGCTCTGGAGAAAGGCGCGGTTGAATTTCAGCAGGGGAAGAAAGCCAGGGTCCAGGGGGGGAGCGTTGTCAAGATGTACGGGGATGCCAAATCGATCCATAAGGGCAGGCCTCCTCAAAATAAGATGTCTCTATTTTACCATAGGATGCGCCTTTTGTCACCAGGGAATCAAAATAATTTCGAGAATGAATTTCTATTGAAAAAAGATTTCGATGGTGCTACACTGTGGACAGGAAGCCGTTGGGCTTCGCCCAAGCCTGCCAGGGCTTCACCCTGGACTCTGTTGGGCTTTGCCCAAACCCACCAGGGCTTCGCCCTGGACCCACCGCCCTTTTAAAAAGGGCGGCCCTAAATTTCACCATTTTTTTGATGGGAGGAGCAGTGTTATGGATCGAAGCAAGCTGATGGAAACCCGGCAGTGGGTCCGGGAGGAGCTGGAGCGGAGCGTCCGCTTCTGGCTGGAGCACGGCATGGATTCCGAGCACGGGGGGGTATACACCTGCCTGGACCGGAAGGGGGAGGTCTACTCCACCGACAAGAGCGTGTGGATGCAGGGGCGCTGCGGCTGGATTTTCGCCCATCTGTGTCACGTATACGGCGTGAAGCAGGCGTGGCTGGACGCCTCGAAAAGCTGCCTGGACTTTATGGAGGCCCACTGCTTCAACCACGCCTGCGGCGACCGGATGTACTTCACCGTCACCGGGGACGGCCAGCCCCTGCGCCAGCGGCGGTACTACTTCTCCGAGGCCTTCTGCGCCATGGCCAACGCGGAGTACTACGGCGTCACCGGAGAAAGGGCCCGGCTGGAGCGGGCCCGGCAGTGCTACGATCTGTACTGGGATCTGAGCCAGGGCAAGGCCGACCCTACCGGAATGGGCCCCAAGACCATCCCCGAAACCCGCAGCGGCCGGGCCTTCGGCACCCCGATGATTCTTCTGAACGTCACTGGTGTGCTTCTGCGCACCGACCCGGAGCGCAGGGCGCTCTATGAGGAGCGGGCCCAAAAATGTGTGGACGATATCTTCCGCTATCACGTCAAACCCGAGCTGAAGTGTACCCTGGAGAATGTGGACATGGACGGCTCCCCCCGGCTGTATTACACCGAGGGCCGCACCGTCAACCCGGGCCACGACATCGAGGGGGTCTGGTTCCTGCTGGAGCACGCCCAGCGCACCGGAGACAAGACCCTGGTCCCCAAGGCGGCCCAGATGTTCGACTGGGCCATTGAGGCCGGCTGGGACAAGGAGTACGGCGGCCTGCTCTACTTTATCGACTGCCTGGGCAAGCCCCCGGAGGCCTATGAGCACGACATGAAGCTGTGGTGGCCCCACAACGAG
>JAAWAD010000061.1 GCA_022791995.1 Lawsonibacter sp. | reverse complement strand
TGCTCCGGCGACCTGGCGGACCTGAAGGTAAAGTCCTGCGATATCGAGGCCTGGTCCCCCCGGCAGCAGAAATACTTTGAGGTCTGCTCCTGCTCCAACCTGGGGGACGCCCAGGCCAGACGGCTGAAAATGCGGGTGAAGGGCGAGCGGGGCACCTATCTGCCCCACACCCTGAACAACACCGTGGCCGCGCCCCCCCGGATGCTCATCGCCCTGCTGGAGAACAACCTTCAGCCCGACGGCAGCGTGCGGATCCCCAAGGCCCTCCAGCCCTACATGGGCGGCCTGGAGGTCATGGTCCCCAAGAAGTAAGGAGGCGTTCCCCTTGAAGAAATTCCTGGATGAATTCAAAACCTTCGCCCTTCGGGGCAACGTCATGGACCTGGCGGTGGGCGTCATCATCGGCGGCGCCTTCAGCGCCATCACCACATCCCTCATCAACGACATCATCATGCCTATCCTGGGCATCTTCACCAGCAGCATCTCCTTCGCCGACCTGTCCTTCCAGATTGGAGAGGCGGTCATCACCTACGGCAACTTTATCCAGGCGGTGCTCAACTTCTTTATCATGGCCCTGGTGGTCTTCTGCATGGTCAAGGCCATCAACAGCCTCCACCAGAAAAAGGAGGAGCCCGCCCCCGCCGCTCCCCCGGAGCCCTCCGGCGAGGAGAAGCTTCTGGCGGAAATCCGGGACCTCCTGAAGGAGCAGCGGTAATGCCGGAGGAAAAACGTCCCGCCGGGCCGGGGTATAACGGGGCCCCCGCGCAGACCCAGCGGAGCGGTCTGCGTGGGGAGAGGAGAGACAGCGGAACGAGTGAGCTTTCGCCGGAAGGCGGAAGCGAACGATCTGGCGCTTGTCCCGACGAGGGCTACACCCCCGCCTCCCCCGCCAAGCGGACCCTGGCCTGGATTGCTTTGTGCTACGTCCTCCTCTTCCTGGCTCTGACCACTTACTTCTACTTCACCGGGACCATGCTGGGCAACCTGGGCCCCCTGCTCACCCTCCCCGGCCTTGCCGGCCTGGGGATCCTGGCCCTGGTCAGCTGGAAGACCACCGGAAGGCCCGGGAAATGGCCCGCCCTTGCCCTGGCCGCCCTGTGCTGGCTGCTGGCCCTGGTCACGCTGCCCATCGGCGTGGCCGGGCTGCTGTCCAACTTCGGAGGGTAGGCCGTGGACAAAACGAACACACGCGTCGTTCTGGGCCCCGGGGAAAGCCCCGATATCCGGGATATCCTGCGCCGGGGCTTCGCCCAGTACGGCCTGACGGACAAAATTGACCCCTTCGCCCTCCAGAAGCTGGACTGCTACTGCCAGATGCTCCTGGAGAAAAACCAGGTGATGAACCTCACCGCCATCCGGGAGCCCGAGAATGTGGCCCGCCTCCACTTTCTGGACTGCGCCGCCCTCCTGCAATTCTGCGATTTCCAGGGGAAGACCCTCATTGACGTGGGCACCGGGGCGGGCTTTCCGGGGATGGTGCTGAACATGCTGGTCCCCTCCCTGGAGGTCACTCTGCTGGACAGCCTGAACAAGCGGCTGGACTGGCTGCTGGAGTGCTGCGGCTTTCTCAGCCTCCAGGGCGTCGCAACCCTCCACGCCCGGGCTGAGGAGCAGGCCCTACGGAAAGGCTTCCGGGACAGCTTCGACTTCGCCACCGCCCGGGCCGTGGCCGACTTGCAGACCCTGTGCGAGCTGTGCCTCCCCTTCGTCCGGGTGGGCGGACAGTTCCTGGCCATGAAATCCACCGACAGCGGCCCTGAGCTGGACCGGGCGGCCCACGCCCTCAAGCTGCTGGGCGGACGGGTCCGGGCCGTCCACGACTATCCTATCCCCGATACCGATATCACCCACCGCCTTATCGTCATCGAAAAAGTCGCCCCTACCCAGAAGGGCTACCCCCGCCGGTGGGCCAAAATCCAAAAGGAGCCGCTGTGACGGAAGGCGGCCTTGCCGGCCGGGCTTTTGTTCCTTTCTTGAAAGACATAGAGCCCCTTTGTGAATACGAAGTATGAACTTAGGGGCTCTTAGTGCCGCGAAGCGGTAAGGAACCGAAAGAACTTTCTGCTTTCTTGCTTTATGCAGGGGCAGCTTGCGGCCGGCTAAAAAATTGTAACTTTTTTCAAAATCTTTTTCCAAAATGGTTGACGTAACCCAGATTTGTGGTAGACTAAACAGTGAAACAGGAGGGGTTTCCATGGGGACCGTTGTATCCGTCACATCGGGAAAGGGAGGCACTGGAAAGACCTCCATTGCCGGGGGGGTAGGCTCCGCGCTGGCCCAGATGGGGCTGCGGGTGCTGTGCATCGACATGGACATCGGCCTGCGGAATCTTGACATCACCCTGGGTCTGAACGACCGGGCGCTGATGGACTTTTCCGACGTGGCCCTGGGGCGCTGCGCCCTGGACCGGGCGGCAGTGGCCCACCCGGACCTGGCGGGGCTGTCCCTTCTCTCCGCCCCCATGACTCTCTCCCCCGGTCTGACGGAGGAGAAGGTGGACGGCCTGCTGCGCGCCGCCCGAGAGAGCTACGACTACATCCTGGTGGACTCCCCCGCCGGGCTTGGGACGGGCTTCCGTCTGGCGGTGGAGTGGGCCGACCGGGTGCTGGTTGTGGCCACCAACGACGCCTCCTCCCTCCGGGACGCCCAGCGCACCGTGGGAGAGCTGGAGCGCTGCCCCCAGGTCCACCTGGTGATGAACCGCATCCAGCCCAAGCTGCTGCGGAAGCTCCGGGCCACCATTGACGACGCCATGAACACCGCCGGCCTGCCCCTGATCGGGGTGGTGCCCGAGGACGTGCGGGTCATGCTGTACGCCAATCTGGGCAAGCCCCTGCTCACCGGGGGGAGACGGGGAGCCGCCCAGGCCTGCTGGAACATCGCCCGCCGCCTCCGGGGAGAACAGGTCCCCATTATGCACATCCGCTGAACCCACGATAAAAAAACCAAGAACTCGAAGGAGGTACCGTCGCAATGAACATCGCTGTCATGAGCCATGTAAAAAAACAGGAGCTGGCCGTTCAATTCTGCACCGCCTACTGCGGCGTCCTGTCCAAACACTCCGTCTTCGCCACAAACGCCACCGGCCGGATGGTTGCAGACGCCACCGGCCTGCCTGTCACCCTGTTCATGTCCCATGAGCACGGCGGTATCGAACAGATTGGACAGCGCATCATCTATAACGAGATTGACATGGTCCTCTTTTTCAACTCGCCCGAGGACAACGAACGGGACCAGGAGGTGCTGTATATCTCCCGCCTGTGCGACAAGCACTCCGTCCCCATGGCCACCAACGTGGCCACTGCCGAGCTGCTTATCCACGGCCTGGCCCGAGGCGACCTGGACTGGCGGGTGGTTATGAACCCCAACCGCATCCCCTTCGCTCTGTAGCCGGAGATTGCGGCCCGTCTGCGCTCTCGTCCCGACGGGGGGACGGGAGCGTTTTCGTCGGAGTATCCCCGGCCAAGATAAAACACAAAAATTTAGGGCCGTCCTTTTTGAAAGGGCGGTCAGGTCCAGGGCGAAACCCTGGTGGGTTTGGGCAAAGCCCAACCATCATTCACAGAAAGGACATCAGACCATGAGCAAAGTACAGCCCCGCACCCTGTCCGGCTTTCTGGAGCTGCTGCCCGAGGAGCAGGTCCTCTTCGACCGCATCCTGGGCAGCCTGCGCGACACCTATGAGCTCTACGGCTTCACCCCCCTGGACACCCCCCTGATTGAGGCCAGCGAGGTCCTCCTGGCCAAGGGCGGAGGGGAGACCGAAAAGCAGATCTACCGCTTTTCCAAGGGGGACGCCGACCTGTCCCTCCGCTTTGACCTCACCGTTCCCCTGGCCAAATACGTGGCCCTCCACGCCGGCCAGCTCACCTTCCCCTTCCGCCGGTACCAGATCGGCAAGGTCTACCGGGGAGAGCGCTCCCAGCGGGGCCGCTTCCGGGAGTTCTATCAGGCCGACATCGACGTGATTGGCGACGGAAAGCTGGACATCTCCAACGAGGCGGAGATCCCCTCCATCATCTACCGGGCCTTCACCGACCTGGGGCTGAAGCGCTTCCAGATCCGGGTGAACAACCGGAAGCTGCTCAACGGCTTTTACGCCCTGCTGGGCCAGTCCGAGAAGGCCCAGGACATCATGCGCGCCGTGGACAAGCTGGACAAGATCGGCCCCGAAAAGGTCCAGGAAATTCTCAGCCACGACCTGAACGTCCCCTCCGCCGACGCCTTCAAGATTCTGGAGTTTACCAGGGCCTCCGGCTCCAGTCAGACCGTCCTGGCCTATCTGGAGCAGTACCGGGGCCGGAATGAGACCTTCAACCAGGGTCTGGAGGAGCTGTCCGCCGTCACACGGTACCTGTCCGCCTTCGGCGTGCCCGACACCCACTTCGCCGTGGACCTGTCCATCGCCCGGGGCCTGGACTACTACACCGGCACCGTCTACGAGACCACCCTTCTGGACCACCCGGAGATCGGCTCCATCTGCTCCGGCGGCCGCTACGACAACCTGGCCGAGTACTATACCGACAAACAGCTCCCCGGCGTGGGCATCTCCATCGGCCTGACCCGCCTGTTCTACGTCCTCCAGGAGCAGGGCTACCTGAATGAGGACCTGACCACCGCCCCCGCCGACGTGCTCATCCTCCCCATGACCGACGACCTGGGCCCCGCCATTACCCTGGCAACTTACCTGCGCTCCTGGAGGCTCCAGGCCCAGATTTACACCGAGCCGAAAAAGTTCAAGCAGAAAATGGCTTACGCCAACAAACTGGGCTTCCAATATGTGGCCATCCTGGGGGAGGACGAGATCAGACAGGGGAAGATTTCCCTCAAGGATATGGACTCCGGGGAGCAGCTCCTCCTTACCAAAGAGGAGGTCCGGGGCGAAATTACCACCCATACCTGCCTGAAGGACGGCACAAAACCCATCGTGGATAAGGGAGAGTGACCAAGGGACTCCCCTAGAGCGCCGATTTTAAAATACAAATTGCGATATAGAATCCGAAAAATACAAAAAGGAGTTGATTTTTATGGGTGAAACAAGCACCTTCTACCGCACCCACACCTGCGGGGAGCTGCGCATGGAGCAGGTTGGTCAGACAGTGACGCTGGCCGGCTGGATGGAGAACCTGCGGGAGGTGGGGCAGAATCTGGCCTTTCTGGTGCTGCGGGACTTCTACGGCACGACCCAGGTGGTGCTGGAGACGGAGGAGACCGTCCAGGCAGCCAGGGAGCTGAACAAGGAGACGGTCATCGCCGTCACCGGCGCGGTCCGGGAGCGAGCCAGCAAGAACCCCAAGCTGCCCACGGGGGACATCGAAGTGGTCCCCGTCAAGATTGAGGTACTGGGCCGCTGCCGGCACAACGAGCTGCCCTTCCCCATCGCCCGCAGCCGGGAGGCGGACGAGGGGGCCCGGCTGAAGTACCGCTATCTGGACCTGCGCAACCCGGAGGTAAAGCAGAACATCGTCCTGCGCTCGCAGGTGGTGTCCGCCCTGCGGACGGCTATGACGGAGCAGGGCTTCCTGGAGATCACCACGCCCATTTTGACCGCCTCCTCCCCGGAGGGGGCCCGGGACTATCTGGTGCCCAGCCGGAAGCACCCGGGGAAATTCTACGCCCTGCCCCAGGCCCCCCAGCAGTTCAAGCAGCTGCTGATGGCCTC
>JAAWAD010000060.1 GCA_022791995.1 Lawsonibacter sp. | reverse complement strand
GCTTCGCAAACTTTGGCGATCCATGCTCAGGAGAGCAAAAAAGCCGCCCGGGAGAAGGCGAAAGCAGTTGTAGAGGAACTTCGTTCCATGAAACTGAAAGAAGCCGCCAAGAAGGTAGAAGATGGCATCGAAGAGACGCTTACCTACTGCGATTTTCCCAGCGAACACTGGACGCGCATCCGTACCAATAATGTCATAGAACGGCTCAACCGGGAGATCCGTCGCCGCACTCGGGTAGTGGGCTGTTTCCCAGATGGCAACTCTGCCCTCATGCTTGTCTGTGCCAGGCTGCGCCATGTGGCCGGTACGCAGTGGGGCAACAAGAAGTACATGAATATGAAGCACTTAGAGACCATCCTGGAAAACGTCTCTATTGCCGGCTGACTTCTTTCTTCCAGAGTCTGCAAACTTAAAGTGCGAAAAACTCTTGACACTACCTTTTTCCCTCATCTATAAGGCGTTTCTTAGCAGCAAAAATGCCCGTTAAAGACAGACATTTGCAAAAAGGCACAAAGCTTTGCTTCCTTGCAAAGCGGCTTCTATTCATTCATGCTGATTGCTCCGTCAATGGTGGCTTCAATTATGGGTAGGTATTTTTCCGGGCATAGCGATAATTTGTGGCTGACACGCTGGCGCTGTTCACTGTCACCGCGAATGAGCCCAGGATTGAAATAGCGTTCCGCCAGAAACCCGCAAAGTACTATAAGTCTTATCATTACTGGTAGACTTGGAATAGCACCCTCATTCTCAATGTTGGTAAGATAGCGAGGAGCAATATTAAGCGTTTCGGCAACGGACTGGCGGGTTAAGTGTTTTGCTTTGCGTGCTACTTTTATACCCTGTCCGAATGTTTTAAAGCTGGGGCAATCTTCAATTTTTGCTATATAACATCACCCACCTACATTCATTATATAGCTCAATACAGAAATTAAATGATGTGGTAAGCATTTGATATACATTTTATATTTCCTATCGTACTTGGATTTGATATGAGAATGACTGGTGCGGCCCTTGCTACGGTCATTGGGCAGATGGTCAGTTTTATCATCACAGTTTGGTACATTCCTCATTTCCATACAATCAGTGTTACACGGGCAGATATGCGGTTAAACGGCAGTACCACAATGTACATTGTCGCCGTAGGAATTTCCAGCACAATTAACATGATTGCGATTGTCATTATCAGCACCATAGTCAACAATTTGATGCGTTATTTCGGCCTCATGACTGTTTACGGTGCAGGCATCGCCTTAGTAGCCTTTGGTATTGTTATGAAAGTAACATCCATCTTCGTTGCGATTATGAACGGTATTTCCATTGGGTGCAATCCCATTTTCAGTTTTAATTATGCCGCCCAAAACTATGATCGAGTGTGCAAAAAATCGTATTGTATTGGCGGACCATTATAAGTTTTTCTCTAATTCCCTGATTCAACTATGTGATATTGACGACATCAATTTCATCGTTACAAGTATCGGGCTCGATGAGGGTATCATCGCACAATTTTCGTCCAGGTGTAAATTGGTTTGTGTCTAAGAGTGGCGCTGGCTCATGTTTACACCAACCACTCGTGTCCTCGTTTCACTGGACTGTCCCTAAAAAAGGAAATAACATTCAGAATGTTATATTAGCTGAAGGTTCAGGATATCGTCAATGGATATCCGTTTTCCGTCCACCAGGATCAATACTCCCGCATACACATCCATTTTTTTTAGCTGACCGGTGATACAGATATATGCGCCGCCGTTTTTCTTTTTGTCCGGCTGGAAATAGGTGATTGCTGCTCGTGGATGATTGCGGATCCTGTCTGCCAGCTCTTGTAATCTTGAATCCAAAATTGCTTTCTGCTCCTCGGTCAGTTCGATTTTCTTATCCGTCAGTCGGGCGGTTTCCTGGATGGTGTCCTCGTAGCCAGTCAGGGCCCGAAAGGGCTGGAACTGCGCAGCCCGGTCCGACATGGACATGTGAGAATATGTGGCAGAGACATGGTGCGGCAGGTCAATGATATCGTCATATTTATCCGTCACGCCTGGTGTCCTCCAATCGTATTGTTGCGGTTTTTTGCCGTAGCCCCCTCTTCCAGGTTCATACCCTTGAGAATGGCATTTTTGCCGTACCGCTTCTTGATGTCCAGCATAGTCTTCTGGATCTTCTTTTCCCGCTTCAGGTCAGCCGTTTCCTGGCTCTCCTGCTCCTGTCTGGCTGCATAGTCCGTGAAAAGGTCGATCTGTTCAAATGTCTTTTTGTCCGGGGCCACCTCTTCATCTGCCACGCGTGCGGCAGTGAGATAGAGCCGGCGCACCAGAAGGTTCTGGTTGATGATGCGGTCGAACAGTTCCAGCGCGGCAGTGACGATGCGCCTTGTAGAGGCGGTATACTCCTCCAGGTTGGCGGTACCGTGGGCATGTTTGGGGATGTCCCGGCCATAGCGATCCTTGGTAACCGCTCCATGGTATGCTTTTCTCCTATCCGGGTCGTTGAGGTTGTCCCGGTCATAGCCCACTGTCAGCACCAGCTGGTCGGTGACCAGACCCTTGTCCACTAGGTCCAGAGCCAACTGATCTGCCATCTCTTTTACCACAAGACGGGCTTTGTCGTAGCCATAGGCGTATTGCAGGACCTGTCCGGCTCCAATACTTTTGGATTCTGGCTTATACGCCTTGATGTCCGGGAGCGTGACAGGCTCCCAGCCCCAGGCATGGTCGATGAGCAGCTCGGCATTGACACCGAAGAGCCTATAAAGCAGCGCCTCATTTTCCAGAGAGCAGCGGGCGATATCACCCATGGTATACAGGCCGCACCACTCCAGCTTTTTGGCGTAGCCGGGTCCCACTCGCCAGAAGTCAGTAAGAGGCCGGTGGTCCCACAGCAGGCGGCGGTAGCTCTTTTCGGTCAGCTTGGCAATACGGACACCATGTTGATCTGGCTGGATTTGTTTGGCCATAATGTCCATGGCGACCTTACAGAGGTAGAGATTCGGGCCGATTCCCGCTGTGGCAGTGATTCCCGTAGTCTCCAGCACATCCAGAATGATTTTCCTGGCAAGCTCACGGGCAGTGAGCTTGTAGGTATCTAGGTAATGGGTAACATCCATCAGTACCTCATCAATGGAATAATTGTGGATATCCTCGGGGGCAATGTATTTCAGGTAGACATTGTAGACCCTTGTACTCCAATCCATATAGTGAGTCATCCGGGGCGGAGCCACAATGTAATCGACAGCCAAGCTGGGGTCATTTCGTAATGCTGCGTCATCGGAGGAGGAGCCGGCAAACTGCCGTCCTGGAGCGGAGCGCTGCCGCAGGACGTTGATCTCTTTGACTCTCTGTACTACCTCAAACAGCCGCGCCCGGCCGGGAATGCCATAGGCCTTCAGAGATGGGGTTACAGCAAGGCAGATTGTCTTTTCTGTGCGCCGCAGGTCAGCCACCACAAGGTTGGTCGTCATGGGGTTAAGGCCGCGCTCCACGCATTCCACAGAAGCGTAAAAGCTTTTTAAGTCGATGGCGATGTAGGTTCGGTCTGCCACAGTAGAGTCCCCTCTCCAAAACACTTGTTCTGTTCTTATTATAGCATACCCGGATTGGCGAAAACAACCCAGAATACAAACTACTGCACTGCGGCGATTCTCCGCGGCAAAAACGCGTTCCATCTGGCAAACAAGGTGGAGCAGCAGGAGTATTTTGTTATGAAATGTTCAGCAGCACGTTCAAATAAAATCTTCAGAACTGTCATAAAGACCAGCATACTGTGATCTCCTCGCTGCCGAAGCAGTCTGGCCGTCTCCATACCGTCCGATGGTGCCATTTGGATGTTCAGGAAAATCAGATCAAAGCTGCCGACGCTTTCCAACAGGGTGCGACCGCTTGAAAAGCAGCTGACGGAGTAGGTGATGACCGAGTGTTCCTTCATATAACCTGGCGCCATAAGCGGTTCATCATCGCAAACAGCATATTTAATCATGTTCACTACCACGCTCGTGTTACTTGATTTATATGAATATTGTCTTTAGGACTTTTACCAACGCCATGTTCTTATCGTGCGTAAGAATTGCTATGCGGCAATAGTCTGAATCCAAACCGTAAAAACGAGAGCAATCTCTTACCTTTACGCCATTTTCCAGAAGTATTTGCCCGATATTCCGCTTTTCTGTTTTGATCAGAAAGAAGTTTCCTTTTGATGGATAAACTTTAAGCGGAAAAACTTGTAATTCAGAAAAAAGCCATTCACGTTCTGGCGAGAGCATTTGGTATGTTTTCTCCATATAGGAACGATCCATGAGCGCACATACTCCCGCAAGTTGTGCCGGAGTAGACACAGCAAAGCTTTGTCCACATAAGCGCATATCGGAAAGCAAATCCGCATTACCAGAAATACAAAAGCCCAGCCGGAAACCCGCCATGGAATACGTTTTTGTAAATGCGTCTATTACAATAAGGTTTTCGCTTTGTGCTGCAAGTCCTTTCAATGTATACTTTTCCCAATCAGGAAGGAACTCGATAAAGCATTCATCTACTGCAAGCAGGACTTGATTTCTTTGACAGCATTCAATAATTCTGTGCAGAAGCTGTGGGCTTACAATCTGCCCTGTTGGGTTATTAGGATTGCACAAGAACACCATATCACAATCGGTTTGAATTGCGGGCAATATTCCTTCGTCCAATGAAAAATTATTATCTGCCTTTCCTGTGTAATGATGTACTTCACATCCAACCAACTTCAGCGCCCGACTGTATTCTTCAAAAGTAGGTTCACACACAACCGCGTGTTTAGGCTTGGCGGCAAATACTAGGCGGTAAAGTAAATCATCCGCTCCATTCCCACATAAAATCCGACTTGTACGAATATGATATTTTTTTGCCAAACAGGAAGATAAATATTTACAGCCAGAATCTGGGTATACCCCTGCGATATCAGATAAATTGGGAAGCTGTTGTTTTACGGTTTCAGGAATCCCCAATGCGTTTATGTTGACGGAAAAATCAAGAAGGCTATTCTCCATCGTTTCGGTTATGGATTTCCAAGAAAAGGGGATCGTTTTGTCCTCCATAATGTTCCGCTCCTTTTTGTTATTATTACCATGCCGCAGCGTTTTCCTATTCAGCTTATCAGAAACAGGAAAAGGAGACAAGGCTGATTGTAACAAAATGTCGGAAATATGTCATGAAAGAATTCCTGTGGACGCCTGGAAATGTTTTAGCTGCCCATCATTTTCATGGAATCTTAAGAGATTCTTAATTGATTTCCGAAGAGGGGGGCGCTATACTAACGTGTATTAAGAGGGTTCATACAGTTTCGCCCGTCCAAGGGCCGACAGCAGGAAAGGAGGAAGCAATGCTCAGCTTGGATTATCGGGATGCCCGCCCCATCTATGAACAGGTGAAGGATGGTCTCCGCCGTCTGATGGTCACAGGCGTTATCCAGGAGGGGGAAAAGCTCCCCTCTGTACGGACCATGGCCAGCACGCTGGCCATCAACCCCAACACCATCCAGCGGGCTTATGAGGCGCTGGAGTCAGAGGGCTATGTGTATTCTGTGCCCGGGAAGGGCTCCTTTGCAGCTCCCAACACGGGGGTGGATGAAGGAAGAAAGACCCAGCTGTTCCAGAGCTTTGACCAGGCGGTGTCAGAGCTGCTGTTCCTCGGAGTGACCGGGGGAGAGCTAGAGGCCCGGGTTCGGTCGTTGGAGGAGGGAGTGGAAACATGATTCAGGTAAACAATGTCGTGAAAACCTTTGACGGCTTTCGGGCGCTGGACGGTCTGTCCATGCAGGTGGAGAAGGGCTCCATCTACGGTCTGGTAGGGCCCAACGGAGCAGGAAAGTCTACCATCCTGCGGCACATCATGGGCGTGTACCGGCCCGACGCAGGTTCCATTCTGATTAACGGATTGCCTGTGTATGAAAATCCCCCGGCCAAGGCAAAGATCGCGGCCATACCCGACGATCTGTATTACTTTAACTCCGCCTCCACCCGGGATATGATGAAATTTTACCGGGGAATGTACCCCCAATTTGATACCAAACGGTACGAGGCGCTGCGGGAAGCTTTCCCTGCCGTGAATGACCGGCACCCCATCCGCCGTCTATCCAAGGGAATGCAGAAACAGTCCGCCTTCTGGCTGGCCCTGTGCTGTAATCCAGAGGTGCTGGTGCTGGACGAGCCGGTGGACGGCTTGGACCCGGTGATGCGCCGGCAGGTGTGGACCCTGCTCATGGGGGATGTGGCCCAGCGGGGGACCACGGTTCTGGTCTCCTCGCACAACCTGCGGGAGCTGGAGGATGTGTGTGACCATGTGGGCATTCTGTCCCACGGCAAGGTACTGCTGGAGCGGTCCCTTACCGACCTTCAGGACAATGTGGTGAAGCTCCAGCTGGCCTTCCAGGAGTCGGGCCTGCCCGACCTGCCCCGGGACATGGAAGTTCTGCATACTACCCAGGTGGGGCGGGTGTATACGCTGATTGTCCGGGGGAACCCGGCGGAGCTGAAGACCCGGATGGCGGTATACAGCCCCATTCTGATGGAGGCTCTGCCCCTGACACTGGAGGAAATTTTCATCTATGAACTGGGAGGTGAGGACTATGCGGTCCGGGATATTGTACTTTAACAAGACGCTCTACACCAAGACCATGAAGCGCTTCTGGCCCCTGTGGGCTCTGTACGGCCTCTTCTGGATGTTCGCTTTGCCCCTGACCTGCTTCACCCTGTACAGTGACCGGTATTCCTCCGGTAATGTGACGGAGCGTATCGTGGACTGGGGGTGCAACCTCCCCAGCCTGCTGCCCGTGGGTAATGTTCTGGCCGCCGCCTTCGGCCTGTTCAGCGCTATGGCCGTCTTCGGTTATCTGTACTCCAGCCGGTCGTCCTGCATGATGCACGCTCTGCCCATGCGGCGGGAGGCCCTGTTCCTCACCCAGTACGCTGTCGGGCTCAGCTTTCTGCTCCTGCCCCAGCTGGCTATGGCCGCCCTCACGGCGGTGGAACTGGTGTGTATGGTGCCCAGCCAGTGCGCCCTTGTCCTCCCCGCCCTGGGGATGTGGCTGGTGTGCCAGTGCGGACTGGCCCTGTTCTACTACTCCTTCGCGGTCTTCTGCGCCATGTTCACTGGACATATTCTGGCCCTGCCCGTCTTCTACGGCATCCTTAACGGGCTGGTTATGGGGGTGTATACCCTTCTTACCACCCTGTTCCGCAGCTTTTTCTATGGCTACACCGGCAGTGAGTTCACCGGGCGCATTGTTACCTGGTTTACTCCCCTCTATAAGCTGGACACGGCCTGCAGCTGGAACTATTATTATTGGGACGATTCGCGCTTCCACCTGCTCTCCTGCCTGAACGAGCCGGAGGTTGTCGCCGCCTATGCGGTGGTGGGGGTCCTGCTCACCCTGGCGGCTCTATGGGTCTACCGCACCCGCCACGCCGAGTCCGCCGGAGATGTGGTGTCTATCCCCCTGGTGCGGCCCATCTTCAAATACGGGGTGTCCTTCTGCTCCGGGCTGGCCTTCGGTATGTTTACCTCCGTCTTCTTTGGCATGTCAGGCAATGCCTACTCCCTCACTTTCTGGATTATCCTGTGGGCAGTGGTCGGCTATTTTGTGGCGGAGATGTTCCTCCGAAAGTCCTTCCGGGTCTTCCGGGCCTGGAAAGGGTCCGCGGCTATGGCCGGCGCGATGCTTCTGCTGTGTGCCGCCTGCTTCCTGGACCTGTTCGGGATCACCGCCCAGATGCCCAGACTGGAGGAGGTGGAGAGCCTCTATGTGAATACCCGCATGGGCTACCCGAACGACACCCGAATCAGGATGGAGCTCACCGACAAGGAGGATATCCAGGCCTTCCTGGATCTGCACCGGGCCGTTGTGAACTGGTGGACCGAGAAGGGCGGCGGCCTGGACAGCGGCTGGTTCGGCAGCGACTGGGACGAATCCCTCTACCTTACCCTGGAGTACCGCCTGGAGAACGGTTCCACTCTGAGCCGGGAGTACTACTCCATTCCCCTCCGTCAGAGCGAGCTGGAGCAGGAGGGCTCCATCACCTGGTATGCCAACCAGGTCCTCCAGCGCCGGAAGCTCTTCCTGGATCTGGAGCGGTACGAGGGAGGTCGCCTGACTGAGGTGCAGCTGGACGACCTCTATGATCGGGAGAACGACGAGCGCTATGCCATGCTCTACCTGGACATGGTCACCGGCGTCCAGCTGGAGGAGCTGTGGCAGGCGGTGCGCCAGGACTTTGACGAGGGGAACATCGGGCAGCGGTACCTCTTCAATGATCTGACCTGCGCCGAGAACACCTACACCACTCGCCTGATCTTTGAATGGGATATGCCCCACACCGGCCAGAATACCTCCTACACCACCTCTGTGGCCATCACCCTGACCCCCCACGCCTGGCACACCCTGGACTGGCTGAAGTCCCACGATGTACTGGGGGAGCGCTACCAGATCAGCCACGCCAACTTGGGCGAGGACGGAGTGGAATTTTAATAAAAAACCGTCCGGCACTGGATGCCGGACGGTTTTTTATCGGGGAAGGACTCTGCGGAAGAGGATGTCGAAGGAAATCCTGAAGAATGATTGACAGAAGGGCTGCCGCCTCCTATAATACTCTGGAACTCCGGCGGCGGGAATCTCCGCTGTCAATTTGTATAAGGAGGCCGGCCTGGATGAAACAGACCCAGGGAATGGATATGACCCACGGGCCGCTGCTGGGCAAGCTGCTGCTGTTCAGTCTGCCCCTGATGGCGTCCAATTTTTTGCAGCTGCTGTTCAATGCGGCGGATGTGGTTGTGGTGGGACGATACGCCGGCTATGGCAGTCTGGCGGCGGTGGGCAGCACCTCCAGTACCATCTATCTGTTCACAAATTTGCTGATTGGGATTTCTGTGGGAGTAAATGTGGTGATTGCCCGCTATCTGGGGGAGGGTCAGCGGGAGGCAGAGATCAACCGGGCCATTCACACCGCCATGCTGGTTGCCCTGGTGGGAGGGGCCGCCCTGGGGGCGGTGGGCTTCCTGGCCGCGGACGGAATGCTTACGCTGCTGTCCACCCCGGCGGACATTTACGACAAAACCATGCTCTACCTGCGCATTTATTTTTTGGGCACGCCCTTTGTGATGCTGTATAATTACGGCGCCGCCGCTCTGCGGGCCGCAGGGGATACCCGGCGGCCTCTGCTGTATCTGTTTCTTAGCGGAGCGGCCAATCTGGGGATGAATCTTCTCTTTGTGATCCCGCTCCACATGGATGTGGCGGGGGTGGGGCTGGCCACAGTGCTCAGCCAGCTGCTCAGCGCGGCTCTGGTGCTGGCCTATCTGGCCCGGGTGGAGGGCCCCTTCCATTTTTCTCCCAGAAACCTCCAAATAGACCGGTTCAGCCTGAAGCGGATGGCTCACATCGGCGTCCCGGCGGGAATCCAGTCCTGTCTGTTCAGTCTGTCCAATGTGGCCATTCAGGGGGCTGTCAACTCCTATGGCAGCAGTGTGATTATGGCTGGGTGCAGCGCGGGGGAGAGTGTGGAGAACTTCCTCTACACGGCGATGAACGCCTTTCACCACGCCTGCCAGACCTTCATCAGCCAGAACATCGGGGCGGGGCGGTATGAGCGCATCCGGGACATTGTCCGGCTGTGTATGCTGTGTACAGTCCTGCTTGGTACGGTCCTGACGGCGGGAATCCTTCTGTGTTCCGACGGACTGATTGCCATTTTCAACCCGGCCCCCGCAGTGATTGCCGCCGGCTCCTCCCGGTTGTGGACTGTGGCAACCTTCTATGTGATTTTCGGCGCGGCGGACGTGCTGATGGGGGCCATCCGCGGGTATGGTATCCCCATTGCTCCGGTGATTATCAATCTGCTGGGTACCTGTGTGCTGCGTCTGGTTTGGGTGCAGGTGCTGGACACCAGCCGGTACGGAGTGGAATACATCTACCTGTCCTACCCGGCGACCTGGGCGGTGATCCTGGTGACGCTGAGCGTCTTCTGGATCTGTCTGCGCCGGCGGGAGGCCAGACGGCTGGCCGCATTGGCAGGTTAAAAAGGGAAGGGCCCTGTGGTTTCACAGGGTCCTTCCTTTACTTATGCCTCTGGAAGGGAATATTGCCGCAGGTATTGTCCGGTTTCGGTGCCGCCCTCCTTGGCCAGCTGGTCAGGGGTGCCGGTGAAGAGGATCTCGCCCCCCTGATATCCCCCCTCCGGGCCCATATCAATAATCCAGTCGGCGGCGGCAATCAGCTCCAGCCGGTGCTCCACCACGACCACGGTGTTTCCCTGTTCCACCAGACGGCGGAGCAGCGCCAGCAGGGTAAACACGTCCTGGCTGTGAAGGCCGGTGGTGGGCTCATCCAGAATATAGATGTTGCCGCTTTTGTGAAGCTCGCTGGCCAGCTTCAGGCGCTGAACCTCTCCGCCGGACAGGGTGCTGGTGGGCTGGCCCAAGGTCATGTAGCCCAGACCGATCTCCTGAAGGCACTGGAGGGGCTGGCAAATTTTCGGCTGAGAGAAGAATTCCAGCGCCTGGGCGATGGTCAGGGACATTACCCCCTCGATGTTTTTCCCCTGATAGGTATACTGGAGGGCGGTGGCGTTGTACCGATGGCCGCCGCACTCCTCGCACCGGATGGCTACGGGGTCGGCGAAGGCCACATCGGGGGTGATCTCCCCCTTCCCCTTGCACACGGGGCAGGCCCCCTTGGAGTTGAAGCTGAACCACTGGGCGCTGACCTTGTTCTCCTTGGCGAAGAGCTTGCGGATCTCGTCCATCACCCCGGTGTAGGTGGCGGGGGTGGAGCGGTTGGAGGTGCCGATGGGCTGCTGATCCAGGACGATGGCCTCGGGATAGCGGCGGACGAACTCCCGGCAGATGAGGGTGCTCTTCCCGGAGCCAGCCACGCCGGTCACGGCGGTCAGCACCCCCTTGGGGATGGTGACGCTCACGTCCTTCAGGTTGTGGAGGCTGGCGTGTTCGATGGGGAAGCCCTCCGTCCAGGGCAGGGGGGCGGGGTTGATCTGGACAGGCTTCTGCAGGGCCTCGGCGGTGAGGGTGCCGCTGTGCTTCAGCTCCGCCAGATCCCCCTGATAGACGATCTCGCCCCCCTGGCTCCCCGCCCGGGGACCCAGCTCGATGATGTGGTCGGCCAGGGCGATCATCTGGCGGCTGTGCTCCACCACCAGCACCGTGTTGTGCTTGTCCCGGAGAGCCAGGAGCAGCCGGCCAATGCGGCTGGCGTCGGCGGGGTGGAGGCCCGCGGTGGGCTCATCGAAGATATAGGTGAGGTTGCTCAGGCCGCTGCCCAGATGGCGCACCATCTTCAGGCGCTGGGCCTCGCCCCCGGACAGGGTGTCCGTCCGGCGGGACAGGCTGAGGTAGCCCAGGCCCACCGTGACCATCCGCTCCAGGCAGGAGGCCAGCTGCCGGGCGATGGAAGCCCCCAGAGGGTCCTGGATCTCCTCCAGCACGGGGAGCAGCTGGCTCACCTGCATCTGGTAGTAGTCCATGATGTTCCGGCCGTGAATTTTGGATTCCAGAGCCTTGGGGTTCAGCCCGCTCCCCCCGCAGGTAGAGCAGGGGCGGCGGAGCATGAAGGACATGGCCTCCTCCTGGATGGACTTTTTCAGGGCGGAGATGTCCCGGTTGATATACAGCCGGTGGAACCGGGGCACCACCCCCTCGTAGGGGACCTGGGAGACCTGGCCGGTGTTGTGGCGGAGAAAGCCCAGCTTCAGCGGCTCGTCCGGGCCGATGCGGAGGATCTTCCACTCCTCCTCCGAAAAGTCCCGCAGCTTCTTGTCCGGGTCCAGCAGGGGGCAGCAGCGGTAGTAGAACTCCTGCCAGCTCCCCCCGGAGAACTGGCTGAACCGGAGGCCCCCCTCGTTCAGCGTCTTGTCCAGGTCGAACATCTTCTCCTCGTCCAGCTCCAGCTTCTCCCCCAGGCCGGTGCAGTCGGGACACATGCCATGGGGGTGGTTGAAGGAGTAGGCCATGGAGCCGCCAGCGGAGGGGACCCCGATCCGGGAGAAGAGGAGCCGCACCAGAGGGGCGGCGTCGGTAGCGGTGCCCACAGTGGAGCGGGCGTTGTTGCCGATGGGCTTCTGGTCCACCACGATGCAGGGGGTCAGATTCTCCATCCGCTCCACGGCGGGGCGCTCGTACCGGGGCAGCCGTGTGCGCAGGAAGAGGGGGTAGGACTCCTGCCACTGGCGGCTGGCCTCCGCCGCCACGGTGTCGAAAGCCAGAGAACTTTTTCCTGAGCCGGACACCCCGGCCAGTACCACCAGCTGCTCCTTGGGGATCTTCAGGTCAATGTGCTTCAGGTTGTTTTCGGCGGCCCCGTAAATTTCAATCGCTTCTCGCGTGAATTCCATCGCTCACTCCTCCTTTGTGGAAGCTGTCTCAAGGACAGGGGCAGGCCGCAGAACGGTCCGCTTACAGATCAGGATAGATGCCCCTGCTGCCAGCCACTCGGTCGCGCCGAAGGCGCACCACACACCGGCAGGGCCCCAGAGGCGGCTGAACAAAAAGGCGGCGGGGATAATCAACACAACATACCGCAGCAGCGAGATGCACAGAGAGGGCAGTCCCTTTCCTATTCCCTCCAGAGCCCCGGAGGAGGTGACAGAGACAGCGGAGATCAAGAATCCCGCGCTGATGATCCGCAGGGCGGTCTGTCCGGCCTGGATGGCCGCCGGGCTGGTGGCGAACAGGCCGATGAGCCAGCCGGGACACAACAGGCAGATGATGGTGCCGAAGAGCATGATACTCCCCGTCATTGCCAGGGTGAGGGTGTAGATCTGCCGGACCCGGCGGTGCTCTCTGGCCCCATAGTTATAGCCAATGAGAGGCCGCATCCCTTGGATCACTCCGTTGGCCGGGAGGTAGAGGAAGGTCTGGAGCTTGTAGTAGCTGCCCAGCACCAGAATGTAGAGCTCCCCATAGACGGCCAGAATGGCGTTGAGGGCGGAGACCAGAAGGGAGGACAGGGCCATGTTCAAAGCGGCGGGAATGCCGATGGCGTAGAGCTGGCAGTCCACCTCCCGGTCGGGGCGCAGCTGGGAGGGGGCGAACCACACCGAGGCGGGGCGGCGGAGGCAGAAGATGACCAGATAGAGGGCGAGGTTGGCCGTCTGTCCGATGGCCGTGGCGATGGCCGCTCCGGCGATGCCCAGGGCAGGGAAGGGGCCATATCCGAAGATCAGCAGCGGGTCCAGAAGGATGTTGAGGACACAGCCACACATCAGACAAAGCATAGTGGTGTTCATGCTGCCGATGGCCTGGAAAATTTTCTCATAAGCCAGACAGAAGGTGATGATGGGGGCAAAGGAGAAGACAATCCGGGCGTATTCCAGTCCATAGGCTAGCACCTGCTCCGACTGGGTGAACATGCCAAGAAAGGATGGAATAACCGCGATGCAGCCGACAGCCAGCACAATGCCGTGGAGCCCGGACAGCACAGCGCCATGGGTGGCGGCAGCCCCCGCCTTTTCTGGATTGCCCGCCCCCAGGTGAAGGGCGATCACCGCACTGATGCCAACTCCAAAGCCGATGGCCACTGCGTTGATGAAGTTTTGCAGGGGAAAGACCAGCGAGAGGGCCGTCATGGCGTCCTCACTGATCTGGGCGACAAAGTAGCTGTCTACAATGTTGTACAGAGAGTTGACCAGCATGGAAATCATCGTAGGCAGCGCCATAGAGGCCAGAAGCGGCAGAACAGGCCGTTCCTTCATAAAGGCTTCGTTCATTACAGAACCCCCTCCTATTCCGGCTGCAGACCGTGATAAAAAACGCCCCACAACTGCCGAAAGGCAATCGTGTGGCGAAAATGGTTGAACCAGAAAAATCCACAGCACAGTTTATCAAAAAAACTATATCACAGCAGAACGGCACTGTCAAGGATGGGAAAGCGGATTTCCTTTCTTTTTTTGGAAAGCTTTTCTTGAAATTGCATCGCGTTGGTACTATACTGAGGGTGTCCTGTCCGCTGTGCGGAATTGCCGGACGGACCATACCGGAAGGAGCGTATCAGAATATGAGCGAAGCATTTCACTTTCAAGTCAACCTGGGCGGGATGCTGGATGTGCTGTCCAACCACCTGTACAAGAGCCCGGACGTCTTTCTCCGGGAGCTGCTGCAAAACGGCGTGGACGCCATTACTTTGCGGCAGCGGGAGCAGCCCGGCTGGGCCAAGGGGCAGATTACCATCCATGTGACCCCGGGGAAACGCATGGTGTTTCGGGACAACGGGGCGGGCCTGAGTCAGGAGGGCATCCACCGCTTTCTGGCGGTGATTGGACAATCCTCCAAGACGGAGCTGGTGAACGGAAAAATCCCTGAAGATTACATCGGCCGATTTGGCATCGGCCTGCTGTCCTGCTTTATGGTATCCGACACTATTGTGGTCCACACCCGCCCGGCCGGGGGCGGCCAGGCCCATGTGTGGACCGGCCTGCCCGACGGTACCTACACTCTGGACCCGCTGGAGGAGTGCCCCGAGGGCACCGCCGTCATCCTCACTGCCAAACCGGGGGCGGAGGGCTACTTTCAGGAGGAGCGGGTGGCCGAGCTGGTGCGGTATTACGGTCTGGCTCTGCCAGTGCCCATTTACCTGGCTGGAAATCCAGAGCGGCTGAACAACATCCCCACCGACTTCTCCATGGTCAGCCGCAGCCAGCTGCTGGCCTTTGGCCAGTGGCTCTTTGATGAGGAATTCCTGGACGCCATTCCCATCCATACCCCGCATCTGCGGGGAGTGGCCTATATACTGTCCTATGCCACCGACCGCTCGGTAAAGAGCGGCCACCGCATCTATCTGAAGCAGATGCTCCTCACCGAAAATGGAGACACCCTGCTGCCTCCCTGGGCCTTTTTCCTGAGGTGCTTTTTGAACACGAACTCCCTGCGGCCCACCGCCTCTCGGGAGGACTTCTATGAGGATCAGGAGCTGGACGCGGCCCGGCAGGAATTTTCGGAAGCGGTGCGCCTCTACCTCACCCGCCTGTCCCAGAGCAGCCCGGACCGGCTGGAACGGCTGGTGGCCGTCCACTCCCAGGCCATCAAGGCGATGGCCATCTGGGATCAGGAGCTGTTCGATCTGTTTATTGACTACCTCCCCTTCGAGACCAGCGAGGGGACCATGACCGGCCGGGCCCTGAAATCGGTGGGAGAGGCCTTCTGGGTGGGCTCCGTTCCCAAATTCAAGCAGCTTAAGCCCATCTTCATGGCCCAGGGCCGTCTGCTAATCTGCACCGGCTATGCCAGCGACCAGGAGCTGATTTCCGCCCTGACCAGGCGCTGCCGGCTGCCCATTGAGCCGCTGCGGGAGGACAGCCTGTTCGAGGTGATGGATGACGCCACCTATATAGAGGAGCAGCAGGCCGCCCTTTTGCTACGGCAGGCCAACCTGGCCCTGGGCGAGTTTGACTGTCAGGCGCAGCTGCGCCGCTTCCTCCCCGCCAGCCTGCCCTCTCTGTACGCCATGAGCGACGAGGTCCAGTTCCTGCGCCAGGTCCAGTCCGCCCAGGATATCAGCAGCGGCATCTTCTCGGACGCCCTGTCGTCCCTGCTGTCCAGCGTGGAGGAGCGCCCCCTGGCCAGCCTCTATCTGAATCTGAACAGCGCCCTGGTGCAGAAGCTGGTGCAGGCCAGACGTCCTGCCACGCTGTATGCCATGGCCCAGGTGCTCTATGTTCAGGCTCTGCTGGCCGGAGGGCACCCGCTCCGGGGCGGAGAGCTGGCCTCCATGAACGAGGCCCTGCTGGTCCTGCTGGACGGGGCGGCAGGACAGCCTGACTGAGTGAGATGGGAAAGGACGAGCTTGAGCTCCTCTTTCACCGCTATGCCGACCTGCCCAAGGGCAGCTGGGAGCGGCTGGAGGCCATGCGAGAGGCGGTAAGGCTGGCGGACCAGCGGAGGGCCCGGAGCTGGCAGCTGGCCAACCGGTACAATCTGGCCTATGAGCTGGCCATGTACAACGACCTGGGCCAGGTTCTGCCCCTGGTGTCAGAGTACGCTGCCCTGTATGAGGAGACCCCCTTCGCCCAGTACCGGCAGTGCTATCTGTACCTGCTCTATCTGGCCCTGACCCAGTGGGAGTGCCTGCCCCAGCTGCCCCTGGACCAGCGGGACCGGATGGCGGAGCAGTTCCGCTCCGCCCTGCTGAAATACCGCCTCAGCCTGCGGGACTACCATGAGCGCCTGTGCTTTCAGTACGTCCGCGAGGGCCGGCTGGGGGAGGCCCAGGCCCATTTTGAGGCGGCGGCCAAGCTGCCCAATGCCACCATCCACGACTGCTCCGCCTGCCTTCAGCACTCCCTTGTCTACTACGCCTACCTGACGGACGACTGGCCGGAGGCCATCCGTCAGGCCCGGCCTATCCTGGATGGCACCCTGACCTGTGACCTCCACCCCCGAAACACCCTGTTCTGTATGCTGGAAATGGCCCTAGACCGGGGGCACTGGGGCCAGTCCCGGCGCTTTGCCCGGGAGCTGGAGGTCTGCCTGGGACAGGGGGAGACGGATTTTGTCTGCCCTCTCATCCGGTGGTACGCCTTCTCCAGTCCGGCCTCCGCCCTGGGGCTGCTGGAGCGGAGGCTGGACAAGGTGTGGGCCCAGTGGGACCAAGCCCAGCGGTTCTATCTGTTCCGGGCGGCCTGGATCTACTGCGTTCAGGCGGATAAGCGAGGAGGATTTCTTACCCTGCGTCTGCCGGAGGACTTTCCCCTGTACCGCTCCGACGGCCGGTATGCCCCAGGGGAGCTGGCCATGGGCTTTTACGGCATGGCCCTGGACATCGGACTGAAATTTGATACCCGCAACGGTTCCCCCTGGCACCAGACCCTGCTGCAAAGGGCCAGGGAGGGGATGGAGCGGATGGAAGGGAGAGATCCATTTTGAGTGGAAGCTTTGATGGTGAGGCGGTTCGGAAGCGGGTCCAGTCTGTACCGGCCGGCCCCGCCCGCACCGAGGCCTATCTGGCAGCCATTCGAGAGGCCGACCTGTCCGGGGACACCTACTGGCGGCAGAACCTGCGGGCCGACATGGTCCTTTGGACCGGCTTCTACGACGACTGCCCTAAGATTCTGCCGGTGTGCGCCGAGTTCTTCGCTCTGTTTGAGGAGGAGCCCCACGCCATGGGCGCCGAGCTGGCTGCCTTCAACCAGTACCTAGTGGCCCACAAGGCCGCCGAGCTGTGCGTTCTTCTGCCCCAGCTGGAGCTGCCGGTGTGCATCGGCCTGCTGGACCAGCTGGAGCGGGTGGTCAAGCGGGTGGGTGACGGGATGCGCCGGCGGGACATGGCCCTGTGCGAGTTTTATCTCTATGTGGATGCGGAGAAGTCCCAACAGTATTTTGCCCGCTTCCTGATGCCCTGCCGGGACGAGTTCAGCTCCTGTCGGGCCTGTGAGCAGGACTTCAAGGTGTGGTACTACCTCCACACCGGGGACCTGGAGAAGGCCAAATACCTGGCTAAACCCATCTTTTTGGGGCAGTACGTGTGCGACTCGGTTCCCTCCCACACCTACGCCAGCTTTATTCAGTACTACCTGGACCAGGGGGATGTGGACAGCATGAAGCCCCTTCTGTCTCCCCTGGTGTACAAGGGCCTTCACGACCGCAGCGATTTGCTCTATCTGGCCGCCGCCATTCGGGGGCTGGCCTTCACTGACCCGAAAAAGGGGGTGAAGCTGCTGCGTCAAGGAATCGGCTGGAGCGAGGGCCTGTGGGATAGACAGTCCATGTATGAGTTTTATAAAGGAATCTGGTGTTTGTGTACCGCGCCGGCTCTGGAAGGGACCCGCGTACCCTTTCCCGCAGATATGTCGGCCCCGGAAGGCCCCTGTACCGCCCCCATCCTTGGAGCATGGGCCCGCAAACAGGCAGAGAAGATCGCCAAAGCCTTTGACCGCCGCAATGGAACAAGATGGTACCAGGAGAACCTGGAACGGGCGGTTTCGAGTACGGAGAAAATCTGGAGGGACGGAAATGGCAAATAATTTCAATGATATTGGCAACGGCTCCGAGCGAAAGAAGAAGATCCGCCCGCCCAAGCGGCAGTTTGACGGGGATGTTTTGGAGAGCATCATCCGCAATCTGCCCGGGGGCAAGGCCCGGATGGACGCGCTGCTGCCCGCCATCCAGCAGGCGGACGAGGAGCAGGACCACTTCTGGCGGCTCATGTTCCGCTATGAGTACGCCTGCGAGGCCACTTTCCGGGACGACCCGCCCAAGTGTATGCCGGCGGCGGCGGAGTTCCACGCCATCTACCAGGAGCACCCGGAGGCTCTGAAACGCCGCTCCTTTACGGGGGCTATGGAGATGCACCTGATGATTCTGGAGATGGGGATTGAGCCCATCATCGGCCTGCCCCAGATCCCGATGGAGCAGTGGCAGGGGCTGATGGACCAGTTTTACGCCCTGGTGAAGGAGTACCACCTCGGCCTGCGGACCTACTGGTGGCAGATGTGCCAGTTCTGGCAGTATATTGACAAAGAGAAGGCCTTTGAGTATTTCCAGAAATTCTGGAAGACCGGTCGGGACGGGGTGTCCGACTGTCGGGCCTGCGAACGGAGCAACGCGGTGCGCATCTGCCTGCTCATGGGGGACCGGGCCGCCGCCGACGAGTACGCCCGGCCCATTGAAGACGGACGCATGGCAAACTCCTGCTCCGACACCCCCCAGAAGTGCTGGCTGAACTACCTGGAGGACGCCCTGGACCGGGGGGACCTGAAGCAGGCGGAGCCCCGGGCCAATGCCCTGTACCGCAAGGGCAACCGGGACAAGAGCGACCTGGATTTCATCGGCGCGGTGCTCCGGTGCTGGTCCTTCACCGATTTGGACCGGGCGGTGACCCTGGCGGTCTCCCGGCTGGAGTGGTCCCTGGGCATGTGGGACCAGAAGCTGGTCTATGACTTCGACAAGGGGGCCTGGACCTGCTTCCGGCAGCTGGCCAAGCGGGCCGATACAGTGGAGCTCACCCTGCCGGAGGCCTTCCCCCTCTACCGGGAGGACGGGGTCTACTCCCCCCAGGCTCTGGCTGACTGGTTCTACGCCCAGGCGGAGAAAATCGGCCGGGCCTTCGACGCCCGCAACGGCAGCGACTTCTTCCGAAAGAACCTGGCTCTGGCCGGCAGGGACCTTCTGTGACGTCCTGCTGTCTCCCCCCGGATTTGTGGAAAAATCCGGGGGGGTTCCCGTCAAAGATTGTACATTTTATACAGAAAGAATTTGTGGAAAAGGATTGCATAAGCTCGAAATATCCTGTAAAATAGCCGTGTATTCCAAAAAACAGCGGCCTTGGCAATGGGCCGCTGTCCTGATTTGGGCGATTCGGGAAAGGCGGCGAGGGCAGATGGAGCTTCTCAAGGCCCGCATTCTGCGGGACGGCGTTGTGAAGGGAACCGACGTGTTGAAGGTGGACAGTTTTCTGAACCACCAGATGGATGTCGCCCTGTTTGAGGAAATCGGGAAGGAATTTCAGCACCGTTTTGAGGGCTGCGGCGTGAACAAGATTTTGACCATCGAGGCCTCCGGCATCGGGATCGCTTGTGTCACGGCGCAGTTCTTTTCTTGTTCGGTTGTTTTTGCCAAAAAAAGTCAGACAAAGAACATCGCCAGGGCGGTGTATTCCACCCGGGTGGAGTCCTTTACCCATGGGCGGGTGTACGATGTAATCGTTTCCCGACAGTTTCTGGGTCCCCAGGACCGGGTGTTGATTATTGACGACTTTCTGGCCAACGGGGCTGCTTTGGAGGGGCTGCTGGATTTGGTTCAGCAGGCGGGCGCAGTCCTGGTGGGGGCGGGTATCGTCATTGAAAAGGCATTCCAGCCTGGGGGGGACCGCATTCGGGCCCAGGGCGTCCGAGTGGAATCCCTGGCCCGGGTGAAGGCGATGAGCGAAGCACACGGTGTGGAGTTTGCAGATTAAAACCGGAGCTTTTCGGTTTTAATATTAAGAGATGAAACGAACTTGAGACATTGAAGGAGGAACAAACAGAATGAAAAAACTTCTTGCGCTGGCCCTAGCTGCGGCCATGAGCCTCTCTCTGTGCGCCTGCGGCGGCGGCAATTCCAGCGGCGGATCGACTTCCGGCAATGCCGGAGGCTCCGCTCCTCAGCAGGGCTCCGCCACAGCCCCGGAGGGAGAGAGCGACGGCTTTAAGGTGGGCGCCATCTATATCAACAGCCAGAACGACACCGCCGGGTACACCTTCCAGCACCACAACGGCATCACCACCGCCATGAAGAACCTGGGCCTGGACCCTGCCACGGACCTGCTGATCGTAGACAACGTGAAGGAGGACTACACCGCCGTGTCCAACGCCGTGGATACCCTGGCAAACCAAGGGGCCAATATTATTTTCGGCATCTCCTTCGGCTATATCGACGCCATGAATGATAAGGCGGAGGACTACCCTGACATCGCCTTCTCCCACGCCACTGGCTATATGAGCAACGACACCAACTTCAATAACTACTTCGGCCGCATCTATCAGGCCCGCTATCTGGCAGGTATCGCCGCGGGCATGAAGTCCCTGGAAATTGGCAACAATGCCATTGGCTATGTGGCTGCCTATAACCTGGAGTACGCCGAGACCTGCTCGGGCATCAACGGTTTTGCCCTGGGGGCCCAGTCGGTGAACCCCGACGCGGTGATCTATGTGAACAAGATCGACACCTGGGGGGATGAGAACCTGGAGCGTCAGGCTGCCCAGGCCCTGATTGACACCTACCACTGCGGCGTCATCTCCCAGCACTGCGACTCCGCCCAGCCCCAGCTGGTGGCCGCGGAGAACAGCGCCTTCGGTTGCGGCTACAACTCCGACATGACCGAGCAGGCCCCCGCTGCCCATCTGACCTCTGCCATTTGGCACTGGAATGTGTACTATGAGACCGCCATCCACGCCGCCATGGGCTGTACCGACCAGAACGGGAAGGTAGACGGCTCCCATTTTGTGGACGCCATGGGCGGCAACGCCTACTATGCCGGTCTGGCGGAGGGCTTTGTGGACGCCTCTCCCCTGAACGAGTCCATCGCCGCTCCCAACACCCAGGCCGTGATGGACGCGGTACGGGAGCTGATCGTCTCCGGCAGTTGGGATGTGTTCTCCGGCGTAAAGCTGAGCTACAACATTGGGGAGGACGGCTCGGTGGAGGTTGTTCAGACCGAGGCTCCTCTGATGTCCAACGGCTATGAGCTGAAGGACGGCGAGGTGGTAGAGATGGCCAACCCCGAGATTGTCCCCGCCGGCGGCCCCTCTGTAGATGACGGCGTGATCAAGGGCAGCATGAATTACAACGTGGCCGGCGTCGTCACCGGCTGATCGCAAGACCCGATTGCACCGGGCCGGCCGGATACCCGGCCGGCCCGGTTTCATGTATGCAGAACCCGGAGGGAGAGAGAAGCTGTGCAGGGGCGCATATCATGCGCCCGCCGGCCATGTGCCTGGAAGCAGGCGGGCGGATGACATTCGCCCCTGTAAAAAAGAAAGGGGGAGCCTATGGAGGAACAGTACGCCATCGAGATGCGGGGTATCACCAAGGCCTTCGGCAGCGTGGTGGCCAACCGGGACATCAACCTGAACGTGAAGCGGGGAGAAATCCTTGCTCTGCTGGGAGAGAACGGCTCAGGCAAAACCACTCTGATGAACATGCTGTCGGGTATCTATCAGCCGGACAGCGGTTCCATTCTGGTGGGCGGGAAGCCTGCGGCCATCCGCGCCCCGGAGGACGCCAAGCGGTTGGGGATCGGCATGGTTCACCAGCACTTCAAGCTTGTGGATGTGTTCTCCGCTGCTGACAACATCTGGCTGGGGGCGGAGGGTCAGGGTCCGCTGCTGAAGAAGGATCGGTACGCCGCCGTGGACACAATGGCCCGGAGATTCGGTTTTGAAATTGACCCTCGAAAGCGGGTGGCCAACATGGCCGTGTCGGAGAAGCAGACCCTGGAAATTATCAAGGTGCTGTATTACGGCGCGCAGGTCATCATTCTGGACGAGCCCACCGCCGTGCTTACCGTGCAGGAAATCAAAAAGCTCTTTGACGTGCTCCGCCGGATGAAGGCGGAGGGGCACGCAATCGTCATTATCACCCACAAGCTGAACGAGGTGATGGAGATCTCTGACCGGGTGGCCATCCTCCGCCGGGGGGAGCACATCGCCACGGTGGATACTGCGTCCACCAACGAGCAGCAGCTCACCGAGTATATGGTGGGCCGGAGAGTGGATCTGAACATTGACCGCCCCCTTGTGGAGCACACCCACCCCCTGCTGGAGATTCGGGATCTGACCATCCTGGGGGACGAGGGCGCGGTGGCCATCGACAAGGTGAGCTTCTATATCCGGGGCGGTGAAATCCTGGGGGTGGCGGGCATCGCCGGCTGTGGGCAGAAGGAGCTGTGCGAGGCCATTGCCGGTCTGCGCCCCATTGAAAGCGGCACCATGATCCACAAGGGGGACAACATTGTGGGCCTGTCTCCCAGGGCCATTTTGGAGAAGGGCATCTCTATGTCCTTCATCCCCGAGGAC
Source organism: Lawsonibacter sp. (assembly GCA_022791995.1). Lineage (GTDB taxonomy): Bacteria > Bacillota > Clostridia > Oscillospirales > Oscillospiraceae > Lawsonibacter. The sequence continues at coordinate 27,653 of JAAWAD010000060.1, read as the reverse complement.
CGTCTGGGTATGGGCCTGGCGCCCTCCCTGTCCATCACGGACAATATGCTGCTGAAAAAATATGAGAGCACTCCAGGCCTCTTTGTGGACCGAAAAATGGGCCGGAGGGACGCTCAGCGGATCATTCAAGAGCTGGAGGTGGTCACTCCTTCCACCGAGACGCCGGTGCGCCGCCTGTCCGGGGGCAACGTGCAGAAGGTACTGCTGGGACGGGAAATCCAGGCCGGGCCCAATGTACTGGTCACCGCTTACCCGGTGCGGGGACTGGACATCCATTCCTCCTATGCTATCTACAGCATCCTGAATCAGCAGAAGCAGGATGGAGTGGGGATCCTGTTTGTGGGGGAAGATCTGGACGTGATGATGGCCCTGTGCGACAAGATTCTGGTTTTGTGCCACGGCAAGGTGATGGGGGTGGTCCACGCCCACAAGACCACCAAGGAGGAGCTGGGTCTGATGATGGCCGGCGCCCTGGACCTTTCGAGAAAGTACGAGGACAAGCCCGCCGGAATTGCCAAGGATACTTTATTTGAGGAGGTGGACGAATGAACGCGCCCCTGTTTCGCGTGGTCAAGCGGGAGGGCGGAGGCCCCCTGCGGCTGGCGGTCTCCTATGTGGCGGCGGTGGTGCTGGCCCTGCTGGTGGGTACAGTGCTGCTGACCCTGCTGGGTGTGCCTGCGCTCACCTATTATAAGGGGATGTTCACCCTGGGTATCCCCGGCAGCCGCTACCCCTTCAAGCAGGTGGAGGGCTTCCTCCGCCTCTTCGTCCCCCTGCTCCTCACCTCTCTGGCCCTGTCGCTGGCATTCAGGATGCGCTTCTGGAATATCGGCGGCGAGGGGCAGTTTACCATGGGGGCGATTGCCGGAGCCGCCGTGGCCCTGAAGCTGGGGGACGTGTTTCCCCAGCCGCTGGTCCTCCTCCTCATGTCGCTGGCGGGGCTGGCGGCAGGGGGGCTGTATGGGGCGCTGGCGGCCTGGCTGAAGGTGAAATTCCAGACCAACGAGACCCTGATGACCTTGATGCTGAACTACATCGCCCTGTATCTGCTGCGCTTCCTGGGGGAGACTAAGGGGACCTGGAACTTCTTCCTGTCGTCCCAGTCGGAGCGGCCCAAGTTTGAGAAATTTCCCGCCGGGGGTCAGATGCTTGAGCTTTCCCTGGGGGACTTTCATCTGAATCTGACCCTGGTGGCTGCGGCCTTCATCTGTGCGGCCCTCTTCGTCTATCTGCGGTACACCAAGCACGGCTATGAGATTGCTGTGGTGGGGGACAGCCCTAACACCGCCCGGTACGCCGGTATGGGGGTGGGACGGATCATCCTCCGCACAGTGTTTCTGTCCGCCGCTCTGATCGGGCTGGCGGGGGCCTTCTATGTGTCCTCGGCGGGAACCCTGTCCACTGCTGTCACCAATGATGTGGGCTGGACGGGCATTGTGGTAGCCTGGCTGGCCAATCTGAATACGCTGGGCATTGTAGTGGCCTCCCTGCTGATTACCGTCCTCCAGTTCGGAAGCCAGGTGGCGGGCACCAGCTATGCCTCCATCGATGCCAACTTTGCCGACCTGCTCCAGGGCGTCATTCTCTTTGCGGTGCTGGCCGCCGACTTCTTTACACGGTTCCGTCTGGTGGGCCGGGGCAGACAGGAGGGCTTGAAATGAACGACTCTGTGCAGGTGCTCACCCTGTTTCTCTTCAACATTGTGCTGGTGAATATTCCCCTGCTGTATGGCACAGTGGGCGAAATTTTAACGGAAAAAGCGGGAAGCCTGAATCTGGGTGTAGAGGGCACCATGGCCGTGGGGGCCATCTTTGGGTATCTGGCCGGGTGCGCCGCCAACAGCATTTCCGTGGGCTTGGCAGTTGCCTTCCTGTCAGCGGGCCTGTGTGGCCTGCTCTTCGCCCTGCTTACGGTCTCTCTCCAGGCCAACCAGAACGTCACCGGTCTGACCATTACCACCTTCGGCCTGGGCCTGTACTTCTTTGTGGGCAAGGGACTGGGGGACCGCTGGCCCACGATGACCGCCTGTGACGGTCTGGTCCAGGGCTTTGCCGCTTTGGAGATCCCTGGCCTGTCCCGCCTGCCCCTGGTGGGAAAGGCCCTGTTTTCCCACAGTCCTCTGGTTTATCTGGGGGTGGGGATTGCCCTTCTGGTGTGGTGGTACCTCACCTTTACCCGGCCCGGCCTGCGGCTACGGGCTGTGGGGGAAAACCCTGCCGCTGCCGATTCTGTGGGGGTGAACATCCTCCTGTACAAGTATGTCCACCTGGTTGCCGGTTCGGGCATTATGGGCCTGGGGGGCTTCTATATGGCGCTGTATATGAGCGGTTCCTTCGAGGGCTCCAACTGCTGGATCAACGGCTATGGCTGGATTGCCATTGCCCTGGTCATTTTTTCCAACTGGAACCCCCTCCTGGCGATCCTGGGGACCCTGGTCTTTGGCTTTTTCAACACTCTGCAAATTTACGCCATGCCCCTGGCCGCCGCGTTCCCCGGGGCCCTGGGCTGGCTGAACAGCGTCCCTCCCCATTTGTTCAAGGCCCTGCCCTTCCTGATTACGGCCATTGTACTGGTGGCCTCCTCCATCCGGGAGCGGGAGGGCTCCGGCCAGCCCGCCGCACTGGGGCTGAACTACTACCGGGAGGAGCGGTAGCAAGCTTTCTCCCCATGACAAAGTGATAGGTGATAGATCATGAAAGAAAAGGAAATCTCCTCTGCCTCCAGCTGCTATGTCAATCGGGAGCTGTCCTGGCTCCAGTTCAACCAGCGGGTGCTGGAGGAGGCGGACGACCCGGAGAACCCCCTTCTGGAGCGCCTGAACTTTGCTTCTATTTTCCAAAGCAACCTGGACGAGTTCTATATGGTCCGGGTGGGGGTGCTGCTGGATACGCTGGAGAACGGAGTTACCGATGACAAGACGGGAATGACCAGTGCCGAGCAGCTCTCCGCCGTACTGGACCGGACCCGGGGACTGCTGGGGCAGCGGGACCGGGTTTACCAGGGGCTGATGGGGGAGCTGGCCGCCTATGGAGTGGAGCTGTGCTCCTTTCACAGCCTGCCGGACAAGACCAAGAACCTTCTGGAGAAGTATTTTCATACCGATGTATTGCCTCTGCTCTCCCCTCAGATCATCGGCCGCAAGCAGCCTTTCCCCTTCCTGCGGAACAAGTCCACCTATGCGGTGGCCATGCTCCGCACCAAGAGCGGCGGCGAGCGGATGGGGATTGTTCCCTGTGGAGAGGGGGCTCTGCGCCGTCTGGTACCTCTTCCGGGAGAGGGCCTGCGCTTTGTGCTGGTAGAGGACCTGATTGCCGGCCTTCTGTCCAAAATTTTCGTTCACTACAAGGTGGAGGGTTCAGTACTGATCCGCCTGGTACGCAGCGCCGACATCCATGTGGACGAGGCGGACGGGGAGGGGGACGGGATGCACGCCGAAGCCTACCGCCGGAGCATGGAGACCCTGGTCCGCCGCCGGCGGAGGCTGAATCCGGTGAAGCTGGAGTATCGGGGCAAGCTGGAGGAGAACATCCGAAGCAGTCTGTGCCGCTGTCTGGACCTGTCCAAAAAGCACCTGTTTGCCAGTGGCATTCCCCTGGATTTGTCCTTTACCGGGGCGCTGCGGGATATGCTCCGGGACAAGGGGGAGCTGTTCTACCCCCGCCGGGTGCCTCAGCCCTCTCCCAATGTGGATCTGACCCGGTCGGTGATTGACCAGATCCGTCGGCGGGATATTTTGCTCCGTTATCCCTATGAGAGCGTCCGGCCTCTCCTGCGTCTGCTCCAGGAGGCGGGCCACGACCCGGAGGTGGTGTCCATTAAAATGACGCTCTACCGGGTGGCCCACAACAGCAAGGTGGTGGAGGCCCTGGTGGACGCGGCGGAGAATGGCAAGGAGGTTGTGGTTTTGGTGGAGCTCCGGGCCCGGTTCGACGAGGAGAACAACATCGGCTGGTCCCGGGTTCTGGAACAGGCTGGCTGCCGGGTCATTTATGGCCTGGATGGCCTGAAGGTCCACTCCAAGCTGCTGCTGATTACCCGCAGTCACCAGGGACAGGTGGAGTATATTACTCAGGTAGGCACCGGCAACTACAACGAGGACACCGTGCGTCTGTACACCGACTATGCCCTGATGACTGCCGCCCATGATCTGGGGGCTGACGCCGCCCGGGTGTTCAACAGCCTGTCCATGGAGGAGGTGGTGGAGGAGCCAGGCCCCTTGCTGGTGGCCCCGGTCTGCCTCCGGGCGCAGATTCTGAAGCGAATGGATGAGGAGATCGAGCGGGCCCGGGCGGGCCAGAGCGCTTATCTGGGCTTCAAGCTCAACGGCCTGACAGACAAGGTGCTGGCGGACAAGCTGCTGGAGGCCTCCCAGGCTGGTGTTCAGGTGGATTTGCTGGTCCGGGGCATCTGCTGCCTTGTGGGGGGCGTCCCTGGGCTGTCGGATCATATCCGGGTGGGCAGTCTGGTAGGCCGCTTTTTAGAGCACGCCCGCATCTACCTCTTCGGTACCCAGGAACGGCGGCAGGTGTACCTCTCCTCGGCGGACTTTATGACCCGCAATACCACCCACCGGGTGGAGGTGGCGATTCCCGTGCGGGACGAGGACCTGCGGGATCAGCTGGAGGAGATGTTTTTTGACCAGTTCCGGGACACCGCCAAACTCCGTCTCCAGCAGCCCGACGGAGCGTATATCCGTGCCCGGGGGGAGGGGAGTCTCTTCAATGCCCAGGAGGCGTTCTATGACAGAGCCTATCAGCGGGTCTGGGCGCTGCCTGCCCCGCAGAGGCCGGAACCGCTGCCTGCGCAGGATGCCCGCCCTGCGATGGCTTCTGCGGCCCTTCCCAAGACCTCCAGGCCCAAACCCGCTTCCGTAAAGCCTGCCCCGACCAAGCCCGTCAAGCGGCCCGGCCTGCTCTCCCGGCTGAAACGGAAGCGCTGACCCGGAAAAGTCCCCGTCCAGGGGGCTTTTCCCATATCACAAACATTTTGTTGCCTAAGCTGGGACTTCGTGGTACAATACCCCATAGAAATGGGCGCCGGTATATGGAAGCGCCCAGAAGACAAAGGAGCCGAGCACACTATGGAAGAAAAAAAGGTTATGCTCTCCGGCATTCAGCCCAGCGGGGATTTGCATCTGGGCAACTATCTGGGGCCGCTGCGCCACTGGCCGGAGATGATTGAGGAATTTGACTGTTACTTTTTCCTGGCCGACCTGCACACCATCACCGTGCGCCAGGATCCCGCCCAGCTGCGCCGCCGGGTGTTGACCCAGGTGGCCCAGTATATTGCCTGCGGCCTGGACCCGGAGAAGTGCACCCTGTTCATTCAGTCTCATGTCCCCGCCCATGCCCAGCTGGGGTGGGTGCTGGATTGCTACACCATGTTCGGCGAGCTGTCCCGGATGACCCAGTTTAAGGACAAGGCCGCAAAGCAAAAGGAAAACATCAACGCCGGCCTGTTTACCTACCCTGCCCTGATGGCGGCTGATATTCTCCTCTACCAGCCCGACTTTGTTCCCGTGGGCGAGGACCAGAAGCAGCATGTGGAGATCTGCCGGGATATCGCAGAGCGGTTCAACGGCATTTATGGCGAGGTGTTCAAAATTCCCGCTCCCCACATCCCAAAAGTGGGGGCCCGGATTATGAGCCTGAACGACCCCTCCTCCAAGATGAGCAAGTCCAATCTGGAGGGCTGCGTCACCCTGATGGACAAGCCGGAGGACATTCTACGCAAGTTCAAGCGGGCCGTCACCGACAGCGACACAGAGCGCTGTGTCCGTTTTGCGCCCCAGGAAAAGCCGGGCGTGTCCAATCTGATTCAAATTTACGCCGCCGTTACCGGCAAATCCTTTGAGGAGATCGAGGAAGCCTTCGCCGGCAAAGGATACGGAGCCTTTAAGCCTGCCGTAGGCGAGGCGGTGGTGGAGACGCTGCGCCCCATTCGGGAGGAGACCGAACGCCTTCTGGCCGATAAGGCCTATCTGGAAGGGGTCTATAAGGCCGGCGCAGAGCGGGCCAGCCGCGTGGCGGAGAAGACCCTGCGGAAGGTCTATAAAAAGGTGGGTTTTGTGCCCCGCGGATGACACATGGGACCGCGCTGGCGTCTCCCTGCAACCCAAATGAACCACAGACAAAAAGAGGACTCTGAATGATGAGCATACAGACAAACCTGTTGGGCACGGCGGCAGCGGCGCTTCTGGCGGCAGCGGTGGTGGCCCTGATTTCCACGCCGGTGGTCCGGCGGCTGGCCTTTCGCGTGGGAGCGGTGGATGTGCCCAAGGACAACCGGCGGATGCACGACCACCCCATTCCCCGCATGGGGGGATTGGCCATTTTTCTGGCCTTTCTTCTCAGCGCCCTGATTTTCCTGCCCCTGACCCAGCAGCTGCGCACGATGCTGATGGGGGCGGTCATCATTGTGGTGCTGGGCATTTTTGACGACATCTACGCCTTGCCGGCCCTACCCAAGCTGTTGGTGCAGATTGCGGCCGCCCTGGTGGCGGTGCTGGGGGGCAGCCGGATTGTCATTCTCTCCAACTTCAACATCTTCAGCAGCGAGCCCTACTGGGAACTGGGCTGGCTGTCGGTGCCCATCTCCGTGTTCTGGATTGTGGGCATTACCAATGCGGTCAACCTGATTGACGGCCTGGACGGCCTGGCCTGCGGGGTGTCCACCATCAGCTCCATGACCCTGCTGGTCATTGCCCTGATTGTCTCGGAACCCGATGTAGCCGTGCTGATGGCCGCCCTGTCCGGGGCCTGCATCGGATTTCTGCCCTACAATCTGAACCCGGCCAAGATTTTTATGGGGGATACAGGGGCCACATTTTTGGGCTTTGTGCTGGCGGCTGTCTCTATCCAGGGGCTGTTCAAGTTCCATATGATTATTTCCTTTGCCGTCCCCTTCCTCATGCTGGGACTACCCATTTTTGACACCACCTTCGCCATCCTCCGCCGTCTGGCCCGCGGCCAGTCCCCCATGACCCCCGACCGGGGCCACATCCACCACCGGCTGATTGACATGGGCTTTTCCCAGAAGCAGGCAGTGGCCATGCTCTATCTGATCAGTGCTATTCTGGGTCTGTCCGCCGTGGTGCTCACCACCAATGGCACCATAAAGGCGATGATCTTTCTGGCGGCGCTGTGCGCGGCGGGAAGCGTGGCCTCGGTGGTCTATCTGGGCCACAACGGAAAGCATCCCCCAAAAAGCGGAGACAAGGAGCATTCAGACCATTCCAGGGAGGAGAGCGGCACATGAACACAATTAAGGTAATGACGGTTTTCGGTACCCGGCCAGAGGCAGTCAAGATGGCGCCTTTAGTACTGGAGCTGGCCCGGCGGCCCGGGATTGAGGCGGTGTGCTGCGTCACGGCTCAGCACAGGGAGATGCTGGACGCAGTATTGGACATCTTCGGCCTGCGGCCCGACTATGATCTGGACATCATGGAACCTAGGCAGAGCCTGTCCACCATCACCGCCAAGTGTCTGCGGGGAATGGACGGGGTACTGGAGGAGGCCAAGCCTGACCTGGTGCTGGTCCATGGGGACACCTCCACAACCTTTGCCGGAGCTCTGTCCGCCTTCTACCATCAGATCAAGGTGGGCCATGTAGAGGCCGGCCTGCGCACCTGGGACAAGTGGTCCCCCTTCCCGGAGGAGATGAACCGGGTGATGGTGTCTGACATCGCCGACTTGCACTTCTGTCCCACCGCTGGAAACCGAGAGAACCTGCGCCGGGAGGGCTGCAAGGGGGAGGCCTTTGTCACCGGAAACACGGTGATTGACGCCCTTCGGACGACGGTGAAGGAGAGCTTTTCCTTCCCCGAGTCGGTTTTGAACCGGCTGGACTATGTGAACCGGCGCGTGATTCTGGTCACCTGCCACCGGCGGGAGAACTATGGACAGCCTATGGCCCAGATCATGACCGCTCTGCGGCGCTTGGCGGACGCCTTTCCCGATACCGAGCTGGTCTATCCGGTCCACCTGTCTCCGGTGGTACAGGAGGCGGCCCACACCTACCTGGATGGACACCCCCGCATTCATCTGATTCCTCCGCTGGCGGTGGATGGAATGCACAACCTGATGGCCCGGTGCCATCTGGTGATGACCGACTCCGGCGGACTTCAGGAGGAGGCCCCTGCCCTGGGGAAGCCGGTGCTGGTCCTACGGCGAGAGACTGAGCGCCCCGAGGCGGTATCTGCCGGTACAGTTCAGCTGGCCGGGGTGGAGGAGGAGGCCATTTTTCAGATGGCCTCCCGGCTGCTGTCCGATCCGGCTGCCCATGAGAGCATGGCTCGGGCAGTCAACCCCTATGGGGATGGTCAGGCCTGCCGCCGCATTGCGGACGCCATCCAGTGGCGGTTTGGCCAGCGAAAGGAGCCGCCGGAGGAATTTGGGGCGTAGGAGCCCGTCTGTGAAAGCATAGGGCCCGCTGTTCCCGGCGGGCCATCTCTTAAAGCGGTATGGAAGCGGGAGCCGCATCAGTTCCAGACATGCAGGAGGGAAGATGGAGCAGAAAAATCGAATCTGGATTGCGGTGGCCATCATTGCTCTGATTACGGCTGCGGTGTTTACCAGCTTCGGCTGGAGTCTGATTGCGCTGAACACCCCCCGGGTGGAGCTGGCCAGCCCCAACGCCAGCGGAGAGGCCCCAGGGGGGATTGCCGGCGGAGCCGGCTCTGGCCTTTACCAGGCGGTGGAGGTTACCCCCCAGACGGTCCAGCGTGTCATTGGCACCCTGGACCGGCCGGAGAGCTTCTACCGGGAGCTGTTGACGGAGACCTTTTGGGAGGGGGGTTCCGCCTCGGTGCCTGTCCAGGTGTGGAGCGATGGCGGCTGGGCCCACAGCCGGCAGGGACTGCCCTCCGGGGCGGTGCGCCACGAGCTGGTGGGGGAGGGGATCCTCTATTACTGGTATGAGGGGGCTCCGTCCTACCGGACCGCCCCGGCGGACCAGTACTCCGCCGACCTGTCTCAGCGCATTCCCACCTATGAGACGGTACTGGACCTGGACCCGGAGTGCATTCGCTCCGCCGGTTATGAGCTTTGGGAGTCCCTGCCCTGCATTCAGGTGGAGGTGACTCTGGAGGAGCCGGAGCGTCTGGAACGGTACTGGGTCAGTGTTGACAGCGGCCTTCTGGTCGCCGCTGAGACCTGGCAGGGAGAAGCTTTGCTCTACCGGATGACAGATACCAGCGGTGTGGTAACCCCCTGTCCAGCGGACGCCTCCTTTGCACTCCCAGACGGAACACGGCTCCACACCTTAGCATAGGATGGGAACCAGACCTCAATTCGTTTCCTCCTTCTTGTCCCTCTCCTTGGCGTCATCCAGAAGGCCCAACACCAGCACCAGAGCCAGAGCGACAGCCAGCTCAGGTTCATCCCCTTCGAAAAACAGGTAGAGGATAATCAACAGCAGAAGGATATCGCCAGTGTCCAGGCGGTCCAGCTTCCAGGTTTTCAGAAGGCTGGAGAGCTTTTTTCCCTCTGGATTGGAAAACAGACGCCCCAGTCCTTCTTTCCCTAGAGAGAAGGGAGAGCTGCGGTTCCCCGACCTGGGCAAGGGCTCTGGCGTAGGCGGCGGCTGGCGGGGCGGAGTCTGGGAGGGCTCCTCAACAGGGACATAGCCAGTGTCGTCGGGTATGTAGCGGTTATACACCCTCCTCGTCCCCCTCTCCCATTGTTTTCAGGGCTGTCCGGGCCAGCTTAAACACTCGGGACAGCTGTAAGGCCTGGTCCAGCTTGGCCTGGCGGCTTTCCCGGAGAAAGGGACGCAGAGCCTCCAGCAGGGCGGCGCTCCGGCCCCCTCCGTTTCGGAGCTCCTGGAACATCTGGGTCCCCATTTGGAGCAGCTTGGGGTCCAGCCCGCCCAGCAGGGAGGACAGGTCCGGCGGGGGAGAAGGAGAGGCCGTCTGGGCAGAAGGGAGAGCCTCCTGAGCCGGCGTCTCCTCTGCGCTTTCCCCGGACAGGGAGCGGGCCAGAGACAGAATTTGACCCATGGCCTCCTGGTTGCCCAGAATTGCGTTGAGCTTTTCTTCAAATTCTGCCACAGCCCCTTCCCCCTCTCCGTTTCAAATATCATGTCGGCCAGACTGGCCCGGTTGTTGCCGTACTACTCCAGCCCAGCCCGCTTCGCCTGGCTGCTGATGCGGTCCACCAGGGCAGCCCCCTCCTTTGTGCTCATCAGCTGGTTGACCATCGTCATCAGCTGGCTGGGGTCTCCGGCGGCGGCGGCTTGGGCAGCCTGCTGAACACCTCCCCGCTGCTGAAGCAGAGACATCAGCTGCTGGGCGTCGCTGGATTGGGCCAGCTGTGCAATGGCGCCCCGGTTTTTCACCAGGTCTGACGGCGAAAAACCCTTGCTCTGAGATTCTTTTCCTTTTGCCTGCATAATGATCCCTCCAAACGCAGGTTCTGATTTCACTCCAGTATATGCAGAAAGATTGGTCAGGTGACTAACTTGAAGATTTTGGTTTTTTCCGATTCCCACCGCTCTCTGTCCGGCATGTACCGGGCAATCGAAGCCCATGCGCCCCAGCAGGTGATCCATCTGGGGGACCTCCAGCGGGACGCGGAGGAGCTGGCATACGCCTACCCTAAGCTGCCCATCTGCATGGTCCCCGGCAACTGCGACGGCTGGACGATGGACCCGGCCAAAAAGCAGATTACCCTGGAGGGAAAGCAAATCCTTCTCTCCCATGGCCACCTGTGGGGAGTCAAGCGGGGATACGAGGGGGCCACCGCCGACGCCCGGGCCTGCGGCGCGGATATCCTCCTCTTTGGCCACACCCATCGGGCCCTCTGCCAACAGATGGAGGACGGCCTGTGGGTGATGAACCCCGGAGCGGCTCGCTTCAGCTTTGGAGAAATCCTCATTCAGGATGGACAGATTCACTGCCAGGTGATAGAGCTGTAGAGCCGTCGCATTCTGCTCCAGACAGGCGCAAAGGAGGCGCCGCCCTTTGAAAAAACTGCTCTATGTTCTGTTCCACCGCTCCGTCTTTGTGGGGCTGGCACTGACGATTCAGATTGCCACCCTTCTGGTGGTGGTTCAGGTCTTTTCCGAATACACCAGTACCTTCTACTGGTGCTGCATTCTGACCAGTATCGCAGCCGCCTTGGCGATTGTAGGCAGCCGGATGGAGCCGGGGTACAAAATCGCATGGCTGCTGCTGGTGCTGCCCTTTCCGGTGTTCGGCGGGATTTTTTTCCTGCTGTCCGGGTCGGGGACGGTATCCCGGCGAGTGCGGCGTCAGATACGGCATATGGTGGAGAAGACGAAGCAGGCCCTGGGAGAGGACTTTAAAGCGGAGGACCTGTTCACCCTGGGGGGTGACGCAGCGGGGCAGGCCTCCTATCTGGAGCGCTTTGCCGCCTGTCCAGCCTATACCAACACCGAGGCGGAGTACTTTTCCCTGGGGGACCTGGCCTTTCCCCGGATGCTGGCCGAGCTGGAGAAGGCGGAACGGTATATTTTCCTGGAGTACTTTATTATCCGCCCCGGGGTGTTTTGGGACAGCATCCTGGCGGTGCTGGAGCGGAAGGCGGCCCAAGGGGTGGAGGTCCGGGTGATGTACGACGACTTCGGTTGTATGTTCACGCTGCCCCGGGACTATGACCAGCAGCTCCAGGCCAAGGGGCTCCAATGCCGGGTATTTAACCGCCTGACCCCGGTGATATCCCTGCGCCTGAATAACCGGGACCACCGGAAGCTGCTGATTATCGACGGTAAGGTGGGCTTTACCGGGGGGATGAACCTGTCGGACGAGTATGTCAACCTGTGGGAGCGCTTCGGTCACTGGAAGGACAGCGCGATCCTGCTGGAGGGGGACGCGGTCTGGTCTATGGCGGTTATGTTCCTGTCCATGTGGGACAATATCTCCAGCCTGGACGAGGATTTTAACCGCTTCCGTCCTCCTGCTGCGCCGGTGCGCCCCTGGACGGGCTATGTTCAGCCCTATACCGACACCCCCCTGGACGGGGAGGCGGTGGGACAGGCGGTATATCTGAATTTGATTGCCAAGGCCAGACGGTATATCTATATCACCACACCCTATCTGATTATTGACGTGGCCACCAACACCGCCTTGTGTAATGCGGCCAAGTCCGGGGTGGATGTACGGATCATCACCCCCCACATTCCAGATAAGCGCTATGTGTTTGAAGTGACACGGGCCCACTATCCCCCTCTGCTGGAGGCGGGGGTACGGATCTATGAATATACCCCCGGCTTCATCCACGCCAAGAATTTTGTGGTGGACGACCGTTTTGCCACAGTAGGAACGGTCAATCTGGATTACCGCAGCCTGTTTCTCCACTTTGAGGACGGTGTGTGGATGTGCGAGGCGCCCTGTATCCCGGATATCCGCCGGGACTTTGAGAAAACCCTGGAGAAGAGTGAGGCCATCTCCCTGCGCCGCTTCCGGCACTTGAATCTTCTCCTCCAGCTCTACCGCAGCATTCTGCGGGTGTTCGCCCCCTTGATGTGATGAAGGGAGCTCGGACGTCCTCTGTTTTCCGGGGCACCTGGATGCCCTGCCGGACATAGGATGGAGAGAGGCGGCGGACCTTCGCCGCCTTTACAGGTTTTGAATATCTGTGTGGAGGGAAAACTGCCTTGGAAAACATTACAAACGGAATGGGAACCATCTGCGGGCCGGTGACAGGGATCGACTGCTGCGAGCTGCTGGTCTGTGATCACGCCACCGGACAGGAGGTGCTGGTCCACACCCCCAATGCCTGCTGCTTCTCCTGTGGCGACTGCGTGTGCGTCCATCACTGCGGCTTTATGACCATGAGCCTGCCGCCCCAGGTGACAGCCACCTGTGTCAAACGGGTAACCTCCTGCGGGTGCTGATTCCAAACTGCGCCGCTGGCCCCTCCCCTCATGGGGAGGGGCATTTTGCATGGCAGGATCCGATGGATTTCGCCCTTGCCTCCAGCGAGAAAACGTGATAAAATAAAAGACAGAAGGGGAACGTTTGTATCCTCAATATTTTTCAAAGGAGAGAGGACCATGGGCCTTTTTGGCGCACAACCAAAGCAGGAATTCAGAGAGGAGCCGCGGACGGCCATGGAGGAGGAGACTGCCTCCCAGCCCTTTGACGGGCTGCCCAAGCTGCCCAAGCCCCAGACCAACACGGTGATTGCCAAGGGTGTGACCCTTACCGGTGCTCTGGAGGGAGAGGGAACGGTACAGATTGAGGGGGCCCTGGAGGGAGAGATCCGTCTGAAGGGGTCCGTTGTAGTGGCAGCCACTGGCCTGATTCAGGGCCCCATTACCGCCGACCTGGTGCGTATCGCGGGTCAGGTGAAGGGGGAAATCACTGCCCGCAGCCACCTGCGGCTGGAGCAGACTGGCTCCATCCAGGGGGATATCTCCACTGCCTCCCTGGTGGTGGAGGATGGCGGCGCCTTCAATGGACGCAGCACTATGCTTCAGCCCCCCGCTCCAGAGGAGGTCCCTCTGGAGGTTCCCCATCGGGATGGGGAGGACAGCCTCCTCTTTGGCCCGAACTATCAGCTGGACGGGGAAGAAGAGCTTCTGTAGGCGGGGAAGTGCGCCTGGCAGAAGTCAGGCAGCGTGTCCAAACAGACGAAACAAGACCGGCGTAGCGGAGTGCTGCGCCGGTCTTGTTGTGATGTTATCGGTCCTGCTTGGCTCGGTTGATTGCGGAGAGAATGGCGCGCAGGGGGGCTAGATTAATGTTGTGGGACAGACCCACGCCCCAATATTTCTTGCCGCTGCGCCGGTCTTGAAGGAGGATATAGGCTACGCCCTGGGAATCAGAGCCGTCCGTGACGGCGTGGGACTTGTAGTCCAGGAAGGTAAAGCGAGAGATTTTCTCCCCTTTGATGGCGTTGAAGAAGGCGTCAATGGGGCCGTTGCCCTCGCCGGAAACGTCGAAGACCGTGTCGGTGTGCTGAAGGGTACCCTGGAAGGCCACATGGGAGTGGCCCTCCCCGTCGATTGTCTCCTGGAAGGCGTGCTTCAAAAGCTTGTAGGGCTCGTTGGCCTCGATATACTCCTGGCGGAACAGCTCCAGGATGCGCTCAGGAGCAATCTCTTTGCCCACCGTGTCCGTTTCCACCTGAACAATATGGCCAAACTCGGGGTGCATAGCTTTGGGGAGGTCGAAGCCGAAATCATGCTCCATGATATAGGCCGCTCCGCCCTTCCCCGACTGGGAGTTGATACGGATGATGGGCTCATAGGCCCGGCCCACGTCAGCAGGGTCAATGGGCAGGTAGGGAATTTCCCAGTATTCACTACCCGATTCCTTCATGTATTGGGTCCCCTTGTTGATGGCGTCCTGGTGGCTGCCGGAGAAAGCGGTGAACACCAGCTTGCCGGCATAGGGCTGCCGGTCGCCCACGGGCATCTTGGTGCAGCGCTCAAACATCTCCTTCACCCGATTGATGTTGGAGAAGTCCAGGCAGGGATCCACCCCCTGGGTGTACATGTTCATAGCCAGGGTGACAATGTCCACATTGCCGGTGCGTTCTCCGTTGCCGAAGAGAGTGGCCTCTACCCGGTCAGCGCCGGCCAGCAGACCCATTTCGGCCGTGGCCACGCCGCAGCCCCGGTCGTTATGGGGGTGGAGGGAGATAATAGCGCTGTCCCGGCCGGGAATCTTTTTGCAGAAATACTCCAGCATGTCAGCAAACTGGTTGGGCATACAGTTCTCCACCGTGGTAGGCAGGTTGAGGATTACCTTGTTGTCCGGGGTGGCGTGGAGGTGGTCCAAAACCGCCTGGCAGATCTCCACAGCGTAGTCCATCTCGGTCCCCATAAATGACTCTGGCGAGTATTCAAACCGGAGGTTCATGCCGCCTTTGATCAGCGGCTGGGACATTTCATAGATTAGGTCGGCGGCGTCAGTGGCAATTTTCGTGATGCCGTCCGTATCCATGTGGAAAACCACCTTCCGCTGAAGGGTGGAGGTAGAGTTGTAGAAGTGGAGAATCACGTTTTTGGCTCCCTGGATGGCCTCAAAAGTCTTTTTAATCAGGTGTTCCCGGGCCTGAACCAGCACCTGGATGGTCACATCATCAGGAATGTGGCCCCCCTCGATGAGTTCCCGGCAGATTTCATACTCCGTCTCGCTGGCGGAGGGGAAACCAATCTCGATCTCCTTGATGCCGATATCCACCAGAGTATGGAAATATTCCAGTTTTTCTGTCAGGTTCATGGGGTCTACCAGGGCCTGGTTGCCGTCCCGCAGGTCCACCGAGCACCAGACCGGGGCCCGTGTGATGACCTTGTCAGGCCAGGTGCGGCCCACAATTTTCTGGGGCTGGAAGGGGATATACTTCTGATAGCTGGGTTTCATGTTGGTTCCTCCTTGTACTTGGGTCAAAGACAAAGAAAAACGCCCTTGACCTTGAAAATAAGGTCAGGGGCGTGCATCAAACACGCGGTACCACCCTGATTCAGCCGCCGGTCGCCCGGACAGCCCTCATAGCCTCCAACAAGGCCGCGGCCGGTAACGGAGCCACACGTTCCACCCTACTGCGGTTCAGGCGGACAGCTCGGGGACCAGTAATACACGAAGGGGCCGCCGCCGGTTCACACCAAACACCGGCTCTCTGAAGGGGCACACCACTCGTCTTTTTTCCCGTCATTGCATTTTCAGTTTCATTTTACTGGACAAAACCTCTTTTGTCAAGAGGGATTTTTGTGTACTGCTTTAGAATGTTCCAATTCTTTTTCGTGATTCCCGCCCCCACAGGGGGCAGAAGTCACAAAAGGGTGTTCAACTGGAGGGGCACAAAGGTGAATCGGGAGTTAGAGGCAGTAAGGATTACAGTGCCCATTGCATCTTAACAGACATTCTGACAGGCAGAGTAATCACGTTCAATTGCAGTGTCTGCAAAATTTGGCTCCCGTAAAGCATACAGGCCCTTGCAAAACAACAGTCTGTATGGTATAATACCCATATAATGGCTATTTCGCTTGGGTTATTCCGGCGGTATGACCAGATAAGGAAAGGAGTTGGCAATAATGGGCTTGTTTAGCAGCCAGACCAAGACGCCAGAACCAGAGGAATATCGGGCGCCGGAACCTGCGCCGGTGGAGGAGGTACCCCTGCCCGAACCCCGCAGCGTCACCGTGATTGCCTCTGGCGTTACAGTGACAGGGAATCTTCAGGGCAATGGCACGGTTCAGGTAGAGGGCGTGCTGGAGGGCGAGATTCGGCTGGAAGGAGCGGTAACGGTGACTTCGACCGGACTGGTAAAGGGACCGGTTGATGCGGATGTGGTCCATATTGCTGGACGGGTAGAGGGAAACATCCAGGCGCGAGATCATCTGCGTCTTGAGAGCTCCGGCACCATTGAGGGAGATGTGACAAGTGTCTCCTTTGTCATTGAGGACGGCGGTTGCCTCAATGGGCGGAGCACCATGATTCGGCCACAGAGCACTTCTCGCCGGCCGAAACCTGCGCCTGTGCCAGAGGGCGACTTGTTTTAGAAAATGGTTGCCGTGGAGCGTGCAAAAAGGCGGCGTGATAGCAGGGTCACGCCGCCTTTTTGCATTGTTGTGGTGCTTTACGACTTGAAATTTCGTTCTCAAAAGGATGCACTTTCTCGAAAAGATGATAATACCTATTGACAAAGTGGGTTTATTGGTATATGATGGAGCCACTTTAATGGAAAGGGGATTTCTTCGTGCATTCCTATAAATTCGAGACCTTGCAGCTCCATGTAGGGCAGGAGCACCCTGACCCAGCCACCGACGCCCGAGCTGTGCCCATTTACCAGACCGCCTCCTATGTATTTCGCAACTCCGCCCACGCAGCTGCCCGCTTTGGGCTGGGCGATGCCGGTAACATCTATGGGCGGTTGACCAATTCCACACAGGATGTACTGGAAAAGCGCCTTGCGGCCCTGGAGGGGGGCGTAGCAGCCTTGGCAACCGCTTCCGGTGCGGCGGCCATTACTTACACTATCCAGGCTCTGGCCCAAGCAGGAGACCACATTGTGGCCCAAAAGACCATCTATGGCGGCAGCTACAACCTGCTAGCCCATACCCTGCCTCAGTTCGGTGTCCAGACTACCTTTGTGGATGCCCACGACTTGGAAGCGGTTACTGCTGCCATCCAGCCCAATACCAAGGCTATTTATCTGGAGACGTTAGGCAACCCCAACAGCGATATCCCTGATATAGATGCCATTGCAGAGATTGCCCATGCAAATGGGCTTCCTCTGGTCATCGACAACACCTTCGGCACCCCCTATCTCATTCGCCCCATTGAGCATGGGGCCGATATTGTGGTTCACTCGGCGACCAAGTTTATCGGGGGACATGGCACCACTTTGGGAGGCATTATTGTAGACAGCGGAAAATTTGACTGGAAAACATCTGGAAAATATGCTCCGATTGCAGAGGCGAACCCCAGCTATCATGGAATAAGCTTTGTGGATGCCGCCGGTCCCGCAGCCTTTGTAACCTACATCCGAGCCATCCTCCTGCGAGACACCGGGGCGGCCATTTCCCCCTTCAATGCCTTCCTGCTTCTCCAGGGGGTGGAGACCCTTTCCCTGCGCCTGGAACGTCATGCAGAGAACACAAAAAAGGTTGTGGATTTCCTGGCTGTGCATCCCCAGGTGGAGAGGGTCAACCATCCCTCTTTACCCGGCCATCCCGACCATGCCCTGTATGAAAAGTATTTCCCCAACGGCGGCGGCTCGATTTTCACCTTCGAGATCAAAGGCGGGCAGGCGGCGGCCCATACATTTATTGACAGTCTGGAGATCTTTTCCCTGCTGGCCAATGTGGCAGATGTAAAGTCTTTGGTCATCCATCCTGCCACAACCACCCATTCCCAGCTCTCGCCAGAGGAACTGCTGGACCAGGGGATCCAACCCAGCACCATTCGCCTGTCCGTTGGCACGGAGCACATCGACGATATCCTTGCCGACCTGGAAAAGGGCTTTGCGGCTGTGGCACAAACAGAATAGGAGGCACTGTATCATGGCGAATATTTATACGTCCGCCGATCAGCTCATCGGCAAAACACCTCTGCTGGAGCTGACCCGTATAGAAAAGGAAGCTGGGCTGAAGGCTCGCATCCTGGCCAAGTTGGAGTATCTCAATCCGGCTGGGTCGGCAAAGGATCGCATCGCCAAGGCGATGATCGATGAGGCAGAGGCCAGCGGCAGGCTGAAGCCGGACGCCACCATCATTGAACCCACCTCCGGCAATACCGGAATCGGACTGGCCTCTGTCGCGGCGTCCAGGGGTTATCGCATCATTATCACTATGCCGGAGACCATGAGTGTGGAGCGCCAGCAACTGATGAAGGCCTATGGTGCAGAACTGGTTCTGACTGATGGAGCCAAGGGGATGAAAGGGGCGATTGCCAAGGCTGAGGAGTTGGCGGAAGAAATCCCTGACAGCTTTATGCCCGGTCAATTTGTCAATCCAGCCAACCCTGCTGCCCACCGGGCTGCAACCGGCCCGGAGATTTGGGAGGATACCGGCGGTGTGGTGGATATCTTTGTGGCTGGAGTGGGCACTGGCGGAACCATCACCGGTGTGGGCCAGTATTTGAAGCAGCAGAATACGAAAGTAAAGGTTGTTGCAGTGGAGCCTAAGGACTCCCCAGTTCTCAGCGAGGGGCGCGCTGGCTCCCACAAAATCCAGGGGATCGGCGCAGGCTTTGTCCCGGAGGTGCTGGATACCGCCATATATGATGAGGTGATCCCGGTCTCCAGTGAGGATGCCTTTGCCGCTGGACGCCTGATTGGCCGTAAGGAGGGGGTCCTGGTGGGTATCTCCTCCGGAGCCGCACTCCATGCAGCGATGACACTGGCAAAACGGTCTGAGAATACAGGGAAAACCATTGTGGTTTTGCTTCCAGATACAGGCGACCGTTACCTGTCCACACCGATGTTTGCGGACTGAACCTCGAACGGGTCTGTCTGTTCCGGGGACGTACCCTGCATCTGAAAAGAATAACAATCCTTTTTTGCATTGGCGCTTTGTGGGACGCCGGCGGGCTATAATCAGCCCGCCGGCGTCCCAAGGCAGCAAAACCTTACAGAGGCCTGTCCTGGCCGATGGACCAGTTGTATCAATAAACAGGGGCGGTACGTGAGCAATTTTGCCAGGCGAGCCTGCTGCACCGCGAACGGTTGGAAGTCAGATTTTTTCACCCATCCTCTGTCGGGAGGTCCACAGGTACAGTGCCGCTACCAAAGCAGTAGAGAGCAGGTCGGCCACCGGTTGGGCCCATGCCAGGCCATTGGCCTCTAGGACGGCTTGCAGGATGAACAGGGCCGGAATATAGATAATCCCCTGGCGGCTGAGATTGATGATGAGAGCCTGCACTGCCGCCCCCATGGCCTGGAGGGCGTTGATTAGCACATAGAACATGCCAAATAGAAAGCTGGTGGTCAGCAGGATGCTGGTAAAAGTGGTGGCGCAGTCAAAGGCAGACGGGTCGGTCAGAAATACCCGGATAATGGAGTTTCGGAGCAGATAGCACAGTCCGGTCATGGCGACACTGAGGCCCAGAGAAAAGAAAACGGAGAATCGCATGATCTTTTTGAATCGTTCCCATAGCCGTGCCCCCACGCAGTAGCCCAACAGAGGCTGGACGCCCTGGCCGAAGCCGATGCAGACCATGCCAGTCATCATGGTTACCTTCATAGCCACACCCATTCCGGCCACGGCCATGTCGCCATAGCCCGCCATCTTGGCGTTGACAACGATTTGAGATATGCTCATCAGAAGGGAACCCAGAGAGGCCGGAATACCAATGGCCAATACACCAGAGCAGATGTTTTCTTTTAAGGAAAAGTCTTTGATATGGATACTAAGGGCAGATTGCCCTGTGATATAGTACAAAACGTAATACCCAACTCCCGCTACATTGCCAATTACAGTAGCGATAGCTGCACCGGCGATACCCCATTGGAAAGCCAGAATCAGAAGGGGGTCCAGGAGCACGTTGAGTAGATTTCCCAAAACCTGCCCCATCATCGCTTGATTGGGATGGCCCTCCGCTCGAAGAATGTTGGAGTAGCAGTTGGAAATCAGAATGAAGGGCCCTCCCAGAGCCACGATGGTCAGATAGGTCTTTCCCGGCTCCCAAGTGTCCACGCTGGCCCCGATGAGCGACAAAATCTGGTCCATAAAAAGCAGGAATCCAGTGGACATGAAGACTCCCACCACTACGCAGCCCCACATACAGAAGGAGCACACTTTTTTCGCGTACTTCTCCCGACCCTCCCCGAAGGAGCGGGAGATCACCGAGGTGCCGCCAATACCGAAGATCGTTCCCACCGCCATGAAGATGAGAAAGACTGGCGTGACCAGAGATACCGCCGCTACCAGAATGTCGTTATGGGTCTGAGCGATAAAGAAGGTGTCCGCCAGGTTGTAGATTAAGACCATCAGCATAGCCGCCATGGCGGGGATTGCATTTTGCAGGACTGCTTTCGGTACAGGGGCCTTTTCAAAGATGGTAATAGAATTGGCATTCACAAAAATCCCTCCTCAAATTGAAATGATACTGTTAATAGCTTGCTGTTATTTTGGACTTTGCCTGCGGGCGGCTATCAGCCGCCCGCAGGCAAAAACAATGCGTCCCTACAGGGAATCCCGCACTTTTTTCAAAAGGCTGTAGAAAATATCCCGCTCCGTCTCAGTCAGGCCGGAGAGAAGCTGCTCCTCTGCATCGAACCGGCAGTGCAAGGCGGTTTGGAGACATGTAAGGCCCGCCGTAGTGATCCGTACCCGCTTGATTCTCCGGTCCTCCACATCTCCGAAGCCCTCAACAAAGCCTTTCTGTTCCAATCGGGCGATGATCCCTGCCGCCGTGGACTGGGCCACATAGAGGACTTGCTCCAGCTCTTTGAGAGAACACTGTCCTTCCGTGGCTTGGTTCAGTGCCTCCAGGGCGGCCAGCTGAACCAGGGTGATATCCTGGGAGCGCAGGGCGTTGTTAGCGTTTTTTCGCAACTCATCGTGGATTTGTTTAATCAATAAACCGCAGCCACGCAGTTTTTCCATGGGGCATCCCTCCTGACGGAAATTACAATAGCATACTTTTGAATTTTCGTCAAGCACTAGAACAGCAAAATGATGTGGTCTGCGGGGGAGTCAAGAAAGACAGACAAGCAGGATTCCGGGATGAACACGGTGCTTACCGCTATTGTAAAGATGAGCCGTAATGGCTTATTGCACCTCTGTTTCTAATAGCTCTGATACGGTTATCCCCATGTGTGCCGCAATTTTTTGCATCGTATTCAATGTCGGGTTTGCTTTTTCACGTTCGATCAAGCTGAGTTCCTCCGTACTGATCCCTATTTCATTTGAAAGTTCAAATTGGCTCTTCTTTATATTTTTTCGATACGCCTTTACCCGCTTTGCTAATGCGCTTAGCTCTGGCATTTTTTGTACTCCTTTAAGGAATAGTATACAAAAAATGTCGAAAAACGCAACAGATTTATAACAGGTGTTCAAATCATTTCCTGGGTATGCAAAAAAATGTAAAATTAAGCAGCATAAAAATAAAGCTGTATTTTTTGCAGTAGTTTTCCTTGACACCCTTAAGGCCCTATGGTATACTCGCTTTGATACTACTGTTTTTTAAACAATAGATAGAGAGGAGAGGGTTTATTTGAAACGCAGAAGCTGGATGGACAGCCTGTCCCAGGCTGCCCGGTGGCGGCTCCCTGCCCAGGAGGCGGAGGAGGTCATCGCCGACTATCAAGAGCTGCTAGCAGAGCGGCCCCGGACAGAGGAGGAGTTGTATCGGGACCTTGGAGACCCGGTGCAGGCGGTGTGGCTGCTGGTCCAGCCTAAGGCCTACTGGCGGTGGAAGGTTGTCTTTGCTGTGCTGTCCGCCTGTCTGCTGCTGCCGGCTATCAGCCCGCAGCCTGGTATGTATTTCCTCTGGCGGATGTTCACCCAACACTACACCTCCGCCTCCCGTTTCGCCGGAACGCTGGTGCTGGGGCTGATTGTGTCCTTTGTGTGGTTTCGGCGGGAGAAGGGGCCAGGGAAGGCGTTCCCTCAGAAAATGTTTATCCCACTGTTTCTATTGCTGGCGGCGATTGCGGGGGTTTGGTATCTGGCCTGTCTGACGATGTTTCATCCCGAAGGGCTGGTTCGGCTGACAGAGCAGCATGGAGACGGGTGGCTGAGTTACGTCCCTCAAGCTGGACAGACGATAGGTGTTATGCTGGAGCGCGGTGTCCTTTTGGCGGCGCTGGCAGGGGAGTTCGGCCTGTGGAAGGCTCGGGTGGACGGTCGCCGGTGGCAGGCGGTGTATATGCTCAGCCTAACGCTGGTGACGCTGGCGGTGTCCCTTCTGGCCTTGCTGACCAGAATGACGCTGGACATTTCTGTGGAGACGTGGTATCTCCCATGGCTCCGACAGTTTCTTTTGGTCACAGTGGCGGGCCTTGTGGGCACGGGGGTATCGCTATGCTGAAGAAAGAATTGATTGAGCTGTGTCTGCTCCACCTGCTGGCCCAGGGGGATCAGTATGGCTATGCGTTGCTAAACTGCCTCCAGCCTGTTTTTCCTGACACCCAGGAGAGTGCGGTGTACGCTCTGCTCCGAGGGCTGTGCCGGGAGGGTTCTACCCGGCAGTACCAGGGGGAGACCTCCGGGGGTCCCACCCGGAAGTACTACAAGCTCACTCCCCGGGGCCGGGAGAAGCACGCCGCTCTGCTGAAGCAGTGGCAGACTCTTCAGGTAGCTCTGGGGGCATTGGGGCTGTAAGAAAGAGGGGCAGCAGGAAAAAAACCGGTTGCAATCGGGGCTGTGCGCGTGGTATAATGAAAAACCGAATTGTGTCCGCATTCTGCCAAGTAATGGGAGGATTATGCCATGTGTGGTTATACCGGCTTTGTGTCCCGCGCCGTCCCGGACGAAACGGTCCTTCACGCCATGGGGGACTCCATCCGCCACCGGGGTCCCGACGAGGAGGGTTATTTTCTGGACGAGCACTGTGCTATGGCCCACCGCCGTCTGTCCATTATCGACTTGTCCACCGGTCAGCAGCCCATGTACAGTGCCGATGGCCGCTATGTTATCTCCTACAACGGGGAGGCATACAACTTCCAGGAGCTGCGGGAGGAGCTGAAGGCCGCCGGGTACACCTTTGTCACCTCCTGTGATACCGAGGTCATTCTTTACGGTTACCTCCACTGGGGACCGGAGCTGATGAAACGGCTGCGGGGCATGTTCTCCTTTGTCATCTGGGACAAGGAGAAGCAGGAGTTATTCGGAGCCCGGGATCCCTTCGGCATCAAGCCGTTGTACTATGCCACCATGGGTGATGTGTTTTTCTTCGGTTCAGAGATAAAAAGCTTTCTCCCCCACCCGAATTTTCGGAAGGAGCTGAACGGTGACGCTCTGAAGCTCTATCTCACCTTCCAGTATTCCGCCCTGAACGAGACCTTCTTCAAGGGCGTGTACCGCCTTCTTCCCGGCCACTATTTCATTTATCGGGCAGGCCGGACCGAGTTGGCCTCCTACCACGTCTTCACCTTTGACCCCCAGCCCATGCCCCTGAAGCAGCGGGCGGAGCAGATCCGGCAGGTTGTGGCCGAATCGGTGGAGGCGCATCAGCTCAGCGATGTGGAGGTGGGGGCCTTCCTCTCTGGGGGTATCGACTCCAGCGTGATTACCGCCCTGTCCCGACCGGATAAGACCTACTCGGTAGGCTTTGACCGGGATGGCTTTAATGAGACCCACGAGGCCGAGGCCCTGTGTAAGAAGCTGAAACTGAACAATACCTCCCGTATCATCACCCCAGAGGAGTTTTTCAATGCCCTGCCCGCCATTCAGTACTATGCCGACGAGCCCAACGCCAACCTGTCCACGGTACCCCTGTACTTCCTGTCGGAGCTGGCCGCCAAGGATTTGAAGGTTGTGCTGTCCGGGGAGGGGGCCGATGAGCTCTTTGCCGGCTATATCACCTACCATACCACCCGGCTGTACCGGACCTACCGGAAGCTGCCCCTGTTTCTGCGGCGGGCAGTGGCCGGCTGGGCGGCCAAACGGTCGTATTTCCATGGGCAGGGCTTCCTGACCTCTGCCGCAAAGGGGGTAGAGGAGACCTTTGCCGGACAGGCCTTTATCTTTGACAATGAAGAGGCTGACCGGGTCCTTCAGCCCGCCTACCGGGGCAGTCTGACCTGGCAGGACGTGACCCGCCCCTATTTCGACGCCATTGCGGACGCCGACGACCTGACCAAAAAGCAATATCTGGACCTGCATCTGTGGCAGCCCCTGGACATTCTGCGGAAAGCCGACCGGATGACCATGGCCCACTCTCTGGAGCTGCGGGTGCCCTATCTGGACCGGGAGGTGTGGGCGGTGGCCCGGGCCATTCCCAGCAGCCAGAAGATGCGAGGCAAATCCACGACCAAGTACCCTCTGCGGGTGGCCGCCGAGGCCATTCTTCCCGATGAGTGGGTCAAACGGCCCAAAAAGGGTTTCCCGGTCCCCTTCATCGCTTGGCTTCGGGAGGATAAGTATTACACCTGGGCAAAAAACCTGATCCAACAGCCCTATACCGCCCAGTTCTTTGACCAGAAGTATCTGCTGCATCTGCTGGACCTGCACCGCTCCGGCACAGTCAAAACCCATCGGAAGCTGTATACCGTGCTGTCCTTCCTGATCTGGTATCAGGTCTACTTCCCGGAGTGCTGCGGAGCAGAGCCCTTCCACCCGGATCACTGAGTATGCAGGGGGCGGCCCGAAGAGCCGCCCCCTGTACACGCGTATACAGAAGACAAGGATAAACAGAGGCTAAGAAATTCCAGACAGGGCTCTGTAAGGCCCGCAGGAGAGGAAGAAAGCATATGCGAATCATTTCCGGCAGCGCCCGGGGCAGAAAATTAAAGGAGCTCCAGGGGATGGACACCCGCCCCACCACCGATAAGGTGAAGGAGTCCCTGTTCAACATTATCCAGTTCGACATTGAGGGCAGGCGGGTGCTGGACCTGTTTGCCGGCACCGGCCAGCTGGGGCTGGAGGCCCTATCCCGTGGGGCGGAGCACTGCACCTTTGTGGACCGGCGGCAGGAGGCAGCCGCCCTGGTGCGGGAAAACCTGAAGCTGTGCCGCTTTGCGGACCGGGCCCGGGTGGTCCAGGGAGAGGCCCAGGCCTTCCTAAGCTCCTGCACAGAGCAGTTCGACATCATCTTTCTGGATCCCCCCTATAAAACCGACTTGATGCAGCAGTGCCTGGAGGAAATTGCAGGATTTGACATTCTTCGGGAACATGGTATAATAGTATGCGAGAGTGCGGCGGATCAGCCGATGTCCCCTCTGCCGCCCCAATTCGAGGGGGAGAGGGTATATCGGTATGGAAAAATCAAGCTGACGGTCCGCCGCCGGTTGGGAGAACGATAGGATGCGGATTGCCATTTACCCGGGTAGCTTTGACCCGGTGACGCTGGGACACTTGAATATTATCAAGCGGGCAGCTGCCTGCTTTGATAAGGTAATCGTGTGTGTCATGATAAACTCCAATAAGCAGGGGATGTTTACCCCGGAAGAGCGGGTGGAGCTGCTGCGCCGCTCCATTGAGCGCTTCCCCAATGTAGAGGCGGACTACTCCAACGAGTTGCTGGCCGACTACGCCAAGCGGCGGCGGGCGCATGTGGTGGTCAAAGGACTGCGAGCGGTATCCGACTTTGAGCAGGAGGTGCAGATGGCGGTTATCAACCGCAAGCTGAACCCCAGGCTGGAGACCATGTTCCTGGCCTCCAGTGAGAAGTATACCTACCTCAGCTCCACCATCGTCAAGGAGATGGCCCGGTATGGGGCAAATCTGGCGGACTTTGTGCCCCGGGAGATTGTGGACGATGTGAACCGGCGTATGGAAGAAATGGAAGGAAAGGAAGGTTGAGCTATGGCAAGCGGTGTGGAAGAACTGCTGGATATGCTGTATGAGATCATCGACGAGGCCAAAAACGCCCCCTTCGCCACGGACAAGTGCATTATTGAGCGGGACCGGGCTTTGGATCTGCTTGAGGACATCCGAGGCCAATTTCCCATGGAGCTGAGCGAGGCCAGAAAGATGATGGCCAACCGGGCGGAGCTGGTGGCCTCTGCCCGCCGGGAGGCGGAGGCCATCCGCCGCGCCGCTGAGGATAAGGCCAAGCGGATTTTGTCAGAGAGTGCCATCGTTGTCCAGGCCCAGCGGGAGGCGGAGGAAATCATCCAAAAAGCCAGAAGCGAGGATTTGAAGCTGCGGCGGTCGGCCAACCAGTACTGTGAGGATGCACTGCGCCGCACAGAGGAAGCTGTGGCAGAGGCCTACGACGAGATTAAAAAGTCTCGGGCGCGCTTTCGGGCGGCAGCGGGGGCATCCGCTCCCCCCTCCCAGCGGGAAGGCGGGCGATATATCTATGACGCCGCCGCGGATGAGGACTGAATCGATAGAGCCTATAACCGATTTGCGCATAACGCTTGACATTACTGAACGGAGATTTTGATACCTATTGTATCAAAATCTCCGTTCCCCTGTATGCGTTATTAATCCAATCACTGATACAATTCAATTATTCTAGCGTTGATAAGACCTGCGAATAAAAGTCAAGCCCCAAATTGAAAAAATGTGCAATTTTTTGTAGGCAGAAAAAAGAGTACACCAAACCAAGCCACCGCCAGTTGAAATTTTTGGCACCGGCCTTGGATAAGCGGTTCTGAGACTGGAGTTCAGGCTTCGAGACTTGCCAGATGCAGCTTCACTGTGGCATACACAACAGGGTACTCCGGCATGGATGCCGCCAGAGATTGCATCTCGTTTCTGAGCGCAGCCAGGGAAGCGGAAGCAGCCCGGAGCGGGACACCGCCTGCTCCATCAGGAGCTTGGCCGTATCGGTTTTAGGCATGACGCTGAAATGGCCGCAGGCGGAGGCGTAAATGTCCAGCGCTTTGTCTTGGCTAAAGTTGTAACCATGCTTCTTGCACCACTTCTGATACTTGGCTGTAAACACCTTTTCGGACAACCCGCAAACACACTTACAGTGTGGGAAAGCAGCAACAAAGTCCACTCACTTCTCGCTGCAGTCCTCTCTGACAGGGCTGGAAAAAAGACGGTTTGCATTTGGGAAAGCGGTGTCAAGCAAAGAAATCAGGTTGTTTTTGAGCATAGTCTGCACTTTGGCACATTGCCGGTACTGCCGATATGTGGTTTTCAGCATGAGCCGTACTTTATCTTCCGGGGTGTACCTGGACAGCGTCAGCCAATGGTCGAGACCATAGTTTGCCAGCTTAAGCGCGTCCTTCTTGTCGGTCTTGGCCCGCCGCAGGCTGTTGTTCCCATAGCTATGTACCAGCATGGCATTCACTACGGAAACGTAAAACCCAGAATCGTAGAGGAAGCTGGCGACCGGCAGATGGTAGTTCCCCGTGGCCTCCATCACCACACGAGTTTTGCCGTCCAGCCCTCTCAGCAGGCTCGATAGCTCACACAGCTCAACATCGGTGTGTCCCACTTCAAAGGGCGGGATCACCATTTCTCCCAAAGGCAAGAGCATGACGGCAATCATGCTCTTGCCTTTGGAAACGTCAATGCCTACACAGTTCACGTTCATTCTGTCAGCGCCAGTGATAAAATGTAAAAAAAGGCCGAGGAAAAAATGTAGTTTTGTGGCGGAGGTGAAGGGAAAAAGATAG
>JAAWAD010000059.1 GCA_022791995.1 Lawsonibacter sp. | reverse complement strand
GCTGGCTGTCTGCCGACCATCAGGTGGGCCAGACCGGCAAGACCGTCCATCCCAAGATTTACGTCGCTCTGGGCATCTCCGGCGCCATCCAGCACAAGGCTGGTATGCAGGACTCCGAGTGCATCATCGCCGTGAACAAGAACGACACCGCCCCCATCTTCGAGATCGCCGACTACGGCATCTGCGGCGACCTGTTCAAGGTCACCCCCATGCTCATCGAGGCCATCAAGGCTGCCAAGGCTGCGAAGTAAGATTTTTGATACAAAGGTGCCCCGTTTCTACCGAAACGGGGCACCTTTTATCTGTATTAGTACAAATATTTACTAAATCAAATAGTAAACATGTGTACTTTGATACCCTATAGAAAGCTCCAATCCTTTTACAGAATGGAGACTATAGAATAAAGGGGTATCTGAATGGAGTACTACGCCATGTATTTACGGGGATTGCGGGAAGACCACGGCTTATCCCAGGAAAACATCGCAAAAATATTGGATACTTCCCAAACCATGTATGCACGCTATGAACGTGGGGCAAATGAGCTGCCCATCCGGCACCTTATCACGCTCTGCAAATTTTATAAGGTATCTTCTGACGAGGTGCTGGGCCTTGATGAAAAGAAGCGGCGCTATCCGCAGCTATAAACACGGCAGGGGGGATTGTATGAAGGAAAAATATGCGCAAGAGTTTATAAAATATGGAAAGTTCTTTCGGTTCCTTTCTTTCAAGAAAGGAACAAAAAAACGTCCGTCCAACGAGGACGCCCCCATGCAGAGGGCTCTGCACGGGGGCGTTTTGCGTTACAGGGCAAAGTCTGAAAACTCACACAGGACAGCCTGAAAGCCGTCCACAAAGATAGCGCCCTGCACCAGGGCGTGGGTCTCCGGGCTGAACCACAGGGAGGTCTCCAAACCCGTACCGGGGGTTCCCTCCGGGTCGCCGCAGTCCACCCGCAGCAGGGTGTCCTCCAGGGCGCAGGCGGTGATGTAGCCTGCGCGGGCGGTCTCCAGCAGGGCGGGGACGGCGGACACCGGGGTCAGGCCATTTTCGTCCAGGGGCCCGGTCTCCACCCACATGCCGTCGTACTCCAGCTGGCTGTCCTCCCCATCCAGGTGGGCAATCAGGCCGGCCACGGTCTCCGGAGCGGACAGGGTCAGGGTCCACGCGTCCCCCTCTCCCTCCACGGCCATGGTGTACTGGTACACCCGCCGGCCATAGTCGGCGGTCACGGCAGCCTGAGCGGAGCAGGCGCCGGCCGCCAGGAGCTCTCCCCGAATGGTCAGGGCCAGCTGTTCCGCCTCGCTCACTCCCGCCTGTCCGCAGCCGGACAGCGGGAGGATCATCATTAGTACGCAAAGCAGGCGTTTGCGCACGGTAGTACCTCCGTTTCTGTTCTGTTCTTTTCTTTTGAAAAAGAAAAGGGCCAAAAGAAAACTTTTGGGGAAAAACTTCGTTTTTCCTAGATTTCCGACCACTGCCGGAGGACCTCGGGGAGGGCTTCCACAAGGTCGGTGGGCAGCATGGCGTACTCCCCCATGCGCCGGGCGCAGGCGTCCCCGGCCAGACCGTGGAGGCAGACGGCCTGCGCGGTCAGCTCCTGGATGTTGTCCCGCTGTGTTCGCAGGTGTTTCTGGGCCAGAAGGGCGGCGAGCATCCCGGCCAGCACATCGCCGGAGCCCCCCTTGGCCATACCGGGGTTGCCGGTGGCGTTGATGAATGCAGAGCCATCGGGGGCGGCGGTGACGGTACCGTGTCCCTTGAGGACCAGGACACAGCCGTGCTCCTGGGCGAAGGCCCGGGCGGCGGACAGCCGGTCCCGGACGGGCAGGGGGCAGCCGGTCAGCCGGGCAAACTCCCCCTCATGGGGGGTGAGCACCGTGGGGGCTTGTCGTTTGTCCAATTCATCTATATGCCCAACCAAGGCATTTATGCCATCGGCGTCCAGCACCACGGGGATATTCAAGCCGGACAGCAGCCGGAGGACAAGGGCCGCTGTTTCGGGGTCCCGGCCCAGGCCGGGTCCGAGCAGCGCCACATCGCAGGCGCGGGCTTTCTCCAGAATGGCGGCATAGTCCTCGGGGAGCGGAAAGGGCATAGCCTCGTCGCATTTCACGGCGATGATGGGGTAGATGTCCCGGGGGACTGCCAGGTAGACCAGACCCACCCCGGTGCGCAGGGCGGCCCGGGCGGCCAGAACGGGAGCGCCGGTGTAGCCCTCAGCGCCGGCCAGGATAAAAATTTTTCCAAAGTCCCCCTTGTGGGCGTTCCGGGGGCGGCGGGGGAGCTGGAAATCGGGCTGATGTACCACCTCCAGCCGGGGCACATCCCGGAACAGCTGGTACTCCAGATCGCCGGGGATGCCGATATCCACCACCCGGACCTCCCCGGCCCGGCCGGCCCCCTCCCCCAGATACAGCCCCGGCTTGCCCCGGGTGAAGGTGACGGTCACTTTGGCCTGGACGGCCTCTCCCAAAATCTCCCCGGTGCCGGCGTGGACGCCGGAGGGGATGTCGCAGGCCACCACCGGGCAGTGGCCGCCCTGCATCTGCATCACGGCGGTGCGGAAGGCGCCCTCCACCGGGCGCGTCAGGCCGATGCCGAAGAGGGCGTCCACCATGCAGTCGCAGGTGGACAGCCACATCAGGATTTTCTGCTGCTGGTAGTCCATCGTGGCCTCCAGTGTCTCCCGGCTGGTCATGTCGATGGAAAAATCCTCCAGGCGCCCCCCGGCGGCTACAAGTTTTTCCTCCATGGCCCACTCGTCGGGGGTCATCCTGGCCCGGTCCCCCACAAAGAACGCCCGGACATGACAGGGCCCCATCTCCCGCAGCAGGCGGGCGGCGGCCACTCCGTCCCCGCCGTTGTTGCCCGGCCCGCAGAACACGGCAACTCTTGGGGTGGAGTCGATGTTCTTGGACTCCACGATCTCCCGCAGCTCGTCCATCTGGCGCTGTTCCTCGTCGGTGGGGTCTCCGTCCCCTGTTCGGAGGACACAGAAAGAGGTTGACCTTCCGATGATTCCATTTTCCTCCGGGTGAAGCACCTCCCACACCGCCTCGGCCACGGCTCGGGCGGCGTTCTCCATCAGCTCCAGAGAGGGCACCCCCCGCTCCTGGATGGCCAGGCGGTCCAATTCCTTCATCTGGGCGGCGTCGGCAAGTGGAAGCATACAAATTCCTCCTTATAACAGGTTGCAGGGACGCTCCTGGAAGCGTCCCTACAGCGGCATATGGCGGTACCGGCCCAGACCCAGCGCGTCGAACGCGTCCTCTCCCGGCCGATGCCAGACACCCAGCGCGGCCAGCAGGCGGTTGATGGTCCCTTCGCCCTCCATCGGTCCCTGGATAATCCGGCCCCGCTCCACCAGCACCCCGGCCTGGGTGCCGTGGCCCCCGGCGTAGTCGGTCTCGATGTAAGCCAGGGGGCCGGGGCAGGCCCCCCCCTCCAAAGCCCACCGGATGGCGGAGGTAAAAAGGGCCAGGGGGGAGGGCTCCTCCCGGTCGGGCTCGTCAAAGAGCTCGGTGATGCCGTCAAAGAGGGCGTCGGTGAGGAAGACCAGGGCGCAGTCCTGGGGCAGGTCCACAAGCTCCGCCTGCACCCAGCGGTCCGCGAAGTCCTGGACGGCCTCCCGCTTGCCAAGAATGGCCTGAATCTGGTGGCCCATCTACTTCAAAAACCCGTTGACAATCTGCTCCTCGGCCTCTTTTTCGGTGAGGCCCAGGGTCATCAGCTTGGTGAGCTGTTCCCCGGCAATCTTGCCGATGGCGGCCTCGTGGACCAGCTGGGCGTCCAGGCAGTTGGCAGTGACCTCGGGAATGGCGGAAACCACGCCCTCGTCCATGATGATGGCGTCGCATTCCGAGTGGCCATAGCAGGGGGCGTTGCCGTTGATGCGGGCCAGGAAAATCTGGCGGGACTGACCCCGGGCCACGGAACGGGAAATTACGTTGGTGTGGCAGCCCTCCCCATCCAGCTCCACGGTAAAGTCGGACTTGGCCAGCTGTTTTCCGTGGGTCATGACCTTTTCCTTGATAATCAGGGTGGCGGCGGGGCCCAGGCGGGCCTTTGTGGTCCGCACGGTGGAGTCCACCCCCTTGATCTGGGTGGTCTCCATCTCCATATAGCTGCCCTCGTCCATCTCCACCACGGTGGTGGGGTTCATGATGTTCTCGCCGGAGCCGTCCCCCTCGCCATAGTGGCGCTCCACATAGCGCACCCGGGCGTTTTTGCCCACATGGAAGGTGTGGACGCCGGAGTGCTCGGAATTCTGCACTCCGCAGTTGTGGATGCCACAGCCGGCCACAATGGTCACATCACAGTCGTCCCCGATGAAAAAGTCGTTGTACACCGTCTCCTGAAGGCCGCTCTGGCTGAGGACCACGGGGATGTGGACCGACTCGTTTTTGGTGCCCGGCTGGATGATAATGTCGATGCCGTCCTTGTCCTGCTTGGTGACGATGTCGATGTGAGCGGTGGTGTTTCGGGCGGCCTTCTGGCCGTTGGCCCGGATGTTGTAGGCCCCCTCGGGGACCTCGTGGAGGTCGGCCACCTGCTCCAGTAAGCTTTTTTGTATTGCGTCCATGAAAAATTCTCCTCAACGTCAGAATATGAAAAACGCAGTTTTTCGGAAAAGTACTTTCGGTTCCTTGCCGCTTCGCGGCACTAAGAGCCCCTAAGCTCATACTTCGTATTCACTAAGGGGCTCTATGTCTTTTCAAGAAAGGAACGCCCGCCCGGCGAGAGCAAATCATCGCACCTTGTCGGTGAGGGCGGTACACACACCGGGGGTGCCCCCCAGCAGGGCGGGCAGAATCTCCCCACCGGGGCCGTCCTGCTGCACCCGGCCCTCGGCCAGGACGACGATGCGGTCGGCAATCTCCAGGATGCGCTCCTGGTGGGAGATAATCAGGATGGACCCGTTGATTTTCTCATGCAGATGCTCAAAGACGTGAATCAGGTTGGAGAAGGACCACAGGTCGATGCCCGCCTCGGGCTCGTCAAAGACGGACAGGCTGGTGCCCCGGGCCATAATGGTGGCGATCTCGATGCGCTTGAGCTCGCCGCCGGACAGGGAGGCGTCCACCTCCCGGTCGATATAGTCCTTGGCGCACAGGCCCACCTCAGACAGGTAGTCGCAGGCCTCGGGCACGCCGATGGGCTTGCCGCTGGCCAGGGTGATTAAATCCTTCACCGTCAGCCCCTTGAAGCGCACCGGCTGCTGAAAGGCAAAGCTGATCCCCTTCCGGGCCCGCTCGGTGACGCCAAGGCCGGTGATATCCTCTCCGTCCAGCAGGATTTTCCCCTCCGTAGGGGTCAGGATGCCGGCAATGACCTTGGCCAGGGTGGATTTTCCCCCGCCGTTGGGGCCGGTCAGGGCCACAAACCGCTCTTTGATGGTCAGATTGATGTCCCGCAGGATATTTTTATCCGCGCCGTCCTGCTCCACGCCGAAGCTGATATGCTGTAATTCTAACATGGAATCCTCCAATGCTCCTCCCGGCCGGAGCCGGGGTATTCTTTCTCTTTTAAGGTGCCAGGGGGCAAAACATATTATACCACTATGTTGCTGGATTGTCCACTGTTTTTATATCCGGCTCCGGTCCCGCAGCCAGCTAGGCATAGGCTTGGCCTTCACGCTGGAGACGATGCCCATAGCGGCGTACAGGGTAATCATGGACGAGCCGCCGTAGCTGATAAAGGGCAGGGTCAGGCCCATGACGGGCAGAACATACAGGCACATGCCCACATTGAAGGTAATCTGGGCCAGGAGCATTCCGGCCATACCCATGCAGGCGTAGGCGGCAAAGGGAGAGCTGGCGTGGCGGCCGACCCAGACGCACCGGAGCACGATGGCGCACAGCAGCGCCAGCAGAAACAGACAGCCCACCATGCCGAACTCCTCTCCGCAGACGGCAAAGATAAAATCGGTGCTGCGGGCGGGGAGGGCCCCCTTGCTGAGGGCCTGGGTCTGGACTCCCTTGAGGTATCCCTGTCCGAACAGTTGGCCGGAGCCGATGGCCAGAATGGAGCGTCCCTGCTGATAGCCCCGGCCCAGCGGATCCAGGTCGTGGTCAAAGACCACCCGGAAGCGCATAATCCGAAAGCTTGTCCACAGCTCGGTGTCCGGCAGAACGAACAGCCAGAGGATTACCACCGTCAGCACGATGCCCCCGCCCACCAGGAGGAACCACCGCAGCCGCACCCCTGCCACCCAGGCCATTGCGGCAAAGATCATCATATAGACGACGCACATGCCCATGTCGTGGCAGACCGCGGCAATCAGCCCCATCATAAACACGGTGAAGCCCCCCAGCTGGAACACGGAGGGGACGGAGCTGATGTCCCGCTCCCGCTCTTGAATTTTGGTGATCTGAAGGGCCAGCAGCAGGATAAAGGGGATCTTCACAATCTCGTTGGGCTGAAGGTTCATGGGGAACCGGGGAATGATCCTGGACAGCTGAAGCCAGTTGCGGTTGCCGTCCACGGACAGCCCCAGGGGGGTGAGAATCAACAGAATCAGAAGGACGCTGCCGAAGAACAGCAGCTTCCACTGCTTTTCGGTGAACAGCTGAAAGTCCACAAAGGTCAGCAGGATATAGGAAATCACGCCCAGGCCGATGCCGATCAGCTGAATCACCACCGCCTTGTTGTCGCTGTTGTAGCGGGTGGCGGAGTAAATCAAAACCAGACCGAAGCCGCTGGCAGCCAGACACAGTCCCAGCAGAATCAAATCGCCCTTTTTCATAAATTCCCGGATGGGAGAGAACAGCGTGGCCAAGCCGCCGCCCCCTTTCGCAAAAGTGGTCCCCATATTTTATCACATTTTGCTGGAAAGGCAAACCTTACTTGTGGTATAATCCCCTCGTTGGATGAAAATTTTCTGTGAACAAGGGGGCGCCGGTATGGACCATGTGTACATCACCCGCAGCGAGGAGGAGACCGAGGACCTGGGCCGCCGTCTGGGGCAGACCCTGAAGGCGGGAACCGTGCTGGCATTCACGGGGGACCTGGGGGCGGGGAAGACCGCCTTCACCCGGGGGCTGGCCCGGGGACTGGGCATTGCTGGCCGGGTGACAAGCCCCACCTTCACCATTGTCAACGAGTACGAGGGGGGGCGGCTGCCCCTGTTCCACTTCGATTTGTACCGCCTGGAGGGCCCGGAGGAGCTTTTCGACATAGGCTGGGAGGACTACCTGGCCCGCGGGGGGGTGTGCGCGGTGGAGTGGAGCGAGCACGCCGCCGGCACCCTGGAGGGGGCCCTTCAAATTGACATCCGCCGGGGAGAGGCGGAGCATCAACGGATTATTTCCATGAAAAGAGAGGAATCAAGCCATGATTGTTGACTTTCACACCCACACCTTTCCCGACGCAATCGCCCAATCCACAGTGGACAAGCTCCAGGCTATGTCCCACGTTCTGCCCTTCTCCGACGGCACCGCTGCCGGCCTGCGCGCCAGGATGCGGCAGGCGGGGGTGGACTGGTCGGTGGTGCTGCCTGTGGCCACCAGCGCCCGGCAGGTCCCCCATGTGAACGACGCCTCCGCCCTTCTGAACCAGGAGGGGGACGGCCTTGTCTCCTTCGGCTGCCTCCACCCGGACTACGCCGGCTGGAAGGCCGAGCTGGCCCGCATCGCCGGCCTGGGTCTGAAGGGAATCAAGCTCCACCCGATCTATCAGGACGTGGACCTGGACGACCCCCGGTATCTGCGCATCCTGGACCGGGCGGGGGAGCTGGACCTGCTGGTCCTGACCCACGCGGGTCGGGATATCGGCTACCCCGACCGGATCCGCTGCACCCCGGAGATGGCGAAACATGCGCTGGCGCAGGTGGGACCGGTGAAGCTGATTCTGGCCCATATGGGGGGCTGGCGGTGCTGGGACCAGGTGGAGGAGCTGCTGGGGGACACCGGGGTCTATCTGGACACCGCCTTCGCCCTGGGGTGCCTGATTCCCAACGGGGACGGGTTCTATCAGCCCGCGGATTTGCCCATGATGCGCACAAAGCAGTTCCTCCGTATGGTACGCCAGTTTGGAGCCGATCATATCCTGTTCGGCACCGACAGCCCCTGGCGGGACCAGCGGCAGGAGATAGAGCAGCTGCGGGCCCTGCCTCTGACACCGGAGGAGCTCCAGGCCATCCTGGGGGGCAACGCCCGCCGCCTTTTGGGGCTGTAGGGCGGACAAAAGAGAGGCGGGCCGTCTGGTGTCGCAGACGGCCCATTTTTTGCGGGAAAAGCAAAAAGGCGGCGCTTGACAGCGCTGCCTTTTCATGGTATAATAAAACGATTTTACTGCCCCGAAAGCAACGGAGCCTGATTTCTAATCTCATTGACAGTATACCACGGCAGCGGCAAAAAGGCAAGGGAGGAGCCGTTTCTTTTTTCAACGCATCCGGGTGTGCGCACCTGAACATTGTGTGTCAGGTCCTGGAAAACGGTGGGGAAATCAGGTGTTTTGGCGGGAATTTCGGGGGAAATTTGTGTAAACCAACCGTTCAGTCAGAAGAAAGCGAGTTGATTTTCAGCATGGAAAAGGATAGCATGGCAGCGGTCCGGGACGCGGTGATGGCCCGAGTCAAGGACAAGCAATACGGAAAGACAATCCGCAAGAGCTTCGCCCGCTACCAGGAGCCCCTGGAGATGCCCAACCTGCTGGAGGTACAAAAGGCCTCCTACCGCTGGTTCCTGGAGGCCGGCCTTCAGGAGGTCTTCCGGGACGTGGGCCCCATCGTGGACTACGCGGGCAATCTGGAGCTGACCTTCATCAGCTACTCCATGGACAAAAAGCCCAAGTACGACGTGGAGGAGTGCAAGGCCCGGGACGCCACCTACGCCGCCCCCATCAAGGTGACGGTCCACCTGCGCCATCTCACCGGCCTGCAAAAGAACCAGATCGACTCTCAGGAAATTTTCATGGGGGATTTCCCCATCATGACCGAGGCGGGCACCTTTGTCATCAACGGGGCAGAGCGGGTCATCGTCTCTCAGATCGTCCGCTCTCCCGGCATGTATTACGACGCCGTCCGGGACAAGGCGGACAACCTGACCCTCTCCGCCCAGGTCATCCCCAACCGGGGCGCCTGGCTGGAGTACGAGGCCGACCCCTCCGACCTGTTCTATGTCCGCATTGACAAGAACCGCAAGCTGCCCGTCACCTGTCTGATCCGGGCCCTGGGCCTGCGCACCGACGCGGAGATCCGGGAAACCTTCGGGGAGGACGCGCGCATCTTGGCCACCCTGGACAAGGACGGCTGCAAGACCTACGAGGACGCCCTGCTGGAGATCTACCGCAAGCTGCGCCCCGGCGAGCCCCCCACGGTGGAGTCGGCAGAGACCCTGCTCAACGCCACCTTCTTCGACCCCCGGCGGTATAGCCTGTCGGCGGTGGGCCGGTATAAGTTCAACAAGAAAATGGCGCTGTGGACCCGGCTGTCCGGCCAGAAGCTGGCCCAGCCCCTGGCCGACCCCCGCACGGGCGAGGTTGTGGCCGAGGCCGGGGAAATCCTCACCCGGGAGCGGGCCCAGCAGCTGGACGACCTGGGGATCAACGAGGCTATTCTCGAGGCCGACGGGGGCCAGATCAAGGTGTTCTCCAACGACATGGTCCACCTGAAGAACTTTGTGGACTTCGACCCGGCCGAGGTGGGGCTGGAGCCGGAGGAGCTGGTCTCCTTCCCCGCCCTGTGTACCCTGCTGGACCAGTACTCCGGCCAGGAGCTGCAGGAGGCCATCGCCAGCCACATGGACGACCTGAGCCCCAAGCACATCACCATCCCCGACATTCTGGCCTCCATCAACTACCTGAACTGTCTGGCCCACGGGGTAGGGGTGAAGGACGACATTGACCACCTGGGCAACCGCCGTCTGCGCTGCGTGGGCGAGCTGATTCAAAACCAGTTCCGCATCGGCTTCTCCCGCATGGAGCGTGTCATCCGGGAGCGGATGACCACCCAGGATCTGGACGTGGTGGCCCCGCAGAACCTGATTAATATCCGGCCGGTCACCGCCGCGCTGAAGGAGTTCTTCGGCTCCAGCCCCCTGTCCCAGTTCATGGACCAGACCAACCCCCTGGCCGAGCTGACCCACAAGCGGCGTCTGTCCGCCCTGGGCCCCGGCGGCCTGAGCCGGGACCGGGCTTCCTTCGATGTGCGCGAT